>JANRLU010000236.1:0-18976 GCA_033762275.1 Thermonemataceae bacterium
ACCGTGTAAGAAGTAATATAAAATCGTAATTATAATAAATTCAACTTTTTTCTAACAGTTGTTAATTAACTTTCCTAAATAGAAAATAGAAAATAGAAAATAGAAAATAGAAAATAGAAAATAGAAAATAGAAAATAGAAAATAGAAAATAGAAAATTATTACAAAACTTACACGTGTAATATTTTAAATTTTATGAGCCATCGCAAAGCAAATGGCTAAGCCCGCAGTTTCGGTACGAAGCACAGATTTCCCTAAAGAAACGACCTCAAATCCTTGTAGCTGAGCTTCTTGTACTTCTTGCTCTGTGAAATCACCTTCAGGACCTACCAGCATACATACCTTGTTTGATTTTTGTAGGAAATGGAGAAAGTTTTTGCTTTCAGTATCACTCGGAACGTAGCCAATTAACTTGGTTTCATAGTTTTTTTGTGCTATCAAAAAATCTTTGAGCTTTGCTATGCCATTTATTTTTGGTAAAAATGCTTTCTGAGATTGTTTCATCGCTTGTACGGCAACTTTCTCCAAACGTTCTATTTTTACTTCCTTCCTTTCGGAACGCTGGCATTGCAAAAATGAAATTTCATCTATACCAATTTCTGTGGATTTCTCCACAAGCCACTCCATTCGGTCTATATTTTTGGTAGGAGCGATGGCTAAGTGCAAATAATAATCTCTTAAATGTGCATCATCAAAACTTTGTTTTTTTATTTCCAGAGAACAATGTTTTACTTGGGCATTCGTAATGATAGCTTCCCAAAAATAGCCTTTCCCATCAACTACCAAAATAGTATCACCTTTTTGGTAGCGGAGTACTTGTAGGCAGTGCCGAGCTTCTTCTTCGGGCAAAAATGCTTGTTGAGCAATAGCAGGAGCATAAAATAAAGCAGCCATTAAGCATTTAGTTTAGTGTTTTTTTGATACCAAATATAAGCCGATAAAGCAGAAAAAACCCCAATGATAGAGCCAAAATAAGTGTCTATGAAAAAATGTTGCTGTAAATAAATTCTTGAAAAAGCGACAGATAAAGCACCTATAAAGGCTAAAATTTGCCAGCTATAATGCTTATGAAAAAGTGAAATAAGGCAAAAAACAGCGAAGGCAGTAGCCGTATGCCCCGATGGAAAGCTATGAAAGTGATGTATTTCTATACCTTTTACAAAATGAAGTGGGGAGGATTCGCCAAAGAAAGTTTTTGGGCGAGCTGCATCAGCAAAGATAAAGTTTTTGAGCGTTTGTACGATAACAGTGTGTATCAGAATACTGATGCCAGCCATAATAGCTGCTTTATAGTTTTTTTTAAATAAAAAAATCAAAATAAGAAGAGCATATAAAAATTCTTCTCCTATGCGTGTAAGCCAAGGAAATATAAAATCCCCAAAAGGGCTATGATAATCGTTAAAAAATAAATGAATCTCTTTTTTAGAAAAAAATAGCAAGCTAAGAGCTCCAAAAATCCAATAAATAAGGGTACTCAGGAAAAAAAAAGGTCTGTTGCGAATAACCTTTGATACGGGAAATAGGAACGTTCTTTCTTGCATTGTTGTTTTTGCTTTTTAGAGAATTATTACTAATTTGCTCGCCCAAATTTACAATTTTATGATAAGAAACAATTGGACTCGCCAAGAAATTGCAGAAATTTATAATAAGCCAGTATTAGACCTTATTTATGAAGCTGCAACGGTGCATCGTCAGTACAACGACCCCAACGAAGTACAAGTCTGTACTTTGCTCTCCATAAAAACAGGGGGCTGCCCTGAGGATTGTGCCTATTGCCCACAAGCTGCTCGTTATCAAACAGAAGTAAAGGCTCAAAAATTGATGCAAACAGAGGAAGTGATACAAAAAGCTTTGGAAGCAAAAGAAGCGGGAAGCACACGTTTTTGTATGGGAGCGGCTTGGCGTGAGGTACGCGATAACCGAGATTTTGACAGAGTGCTGACAATGGTGAAAGGAGTAGCTAATTTGGGTTTGGAAGTTTGTTGTACGCTTGGTATGCTCACAGAAGAGCAAGCTCGAAAACTAAAAGAAGCAGGTTTGTATGCCTACAATCACAATTTGGATACAAGTGAGGAGTTCTACGAAGATATTATTAGTACAAGAACCTACGAAGATCGTCTCAACACTTTAGAAAATCTGCGAAAAGCGAATATCTCTGTTTGTTCGGGAGGTATTATTGGTTTGGGAGAGAAGGAAGAAGATAGAATAGGTATGTTACATACTTTAGCTACTTTGCCTCAACATCCTGAGTCGGTGCCTGTAAATGCTCTTGTGCCTGTGGAAGGAACGCCTCTTGAAGACCAAGAAAAAGTTTCGGTATGGGATATGGTCAGAATGATAGCAACAGCAAGAATCATTATGCCGAAAGCTCAAATAAGGCTTTCAGCGGGCAGAGTAAGAATGAGCGTAGAAGAACAAGCCTTGTGCTTTTTGGCGGGAGCAAGCTCTATTTTTGCGGGGGATAAATTGCTTACTACGCCTAATCCCAATTTTGTAACTGACCAAGAGATGTTTCAGGTACTTAACTTGAAGCCCCGCCAGTCTTACAAAGAGCATTTTGAAACAATAGCTTAAGTAAAAAGAGGGGGTATTTCCTCCTCTTTTTTTAGTTTTTATGATACATAATCAGCCCTTCAATAGGGCTTTGTAAGATGTTTCCTTTCTTTAAATCAAAGCTTTCCAAAATATTTTTTAAAATATCCTGAAAATAAAAAGCCACTGAACCAACAAAATGGATAGGTAAAGATTTTGCAGCAGGTAATTTTAGCACATACTTTTCAAGAAATAACTTAAAGTTTAATTCAATTAAGCTTTTTATGAAAGGTTGTCCAATGTGCTCACTAAAAAATGGAGTAAAAGAGGCAAAATAACGATTGGGAAAGGGTTTTTGATAAGCATTTTCCAAAACATCTTCCAGAGAAATAACGTAGGAATTGCTGAAAGTGGTTAATAAATCTTCAGGCATTTCTTTATGTAGATAGGCTGTTAGGAGGCTTTTACCAAGCCAGCCACCGCTACCCTCATCACCCAACCAAAACCCTAAGTTGATAGGACTGGCAGTTATTTTTTCACCATCAAACGCACAAGCATTGGAGCCTGTTCCTAAAATACAAGCAATACCCTCTGATTTGCCACATAAAGCACGAGCAGCAGCTAATAAATCGTGTTCTATAAAAATTTTGCTATTCTTAAAAGAGTTGGTAAGGGCATCAAAAATAATACTTTTTTTAGCTTCAGTAGAGCAGCCAGCCCCATAAAAATAAATTTTTGTAATTTTGTAGGCTTGTGTTTGTGGTATGATATGCTTTTTTATTTCTTCTTCTACTTGCTCTTGCGTCCAAAAATAGGGATTGATACCCACACTTTTGAATTGATGTAAGGTGTTTTGCTTATCAAGTACAACCCAATCAGTTTTGGAAGAGCCGCTATCTGCTATTAAAATCATATTTTTTATATTTATGTTCAAATTAAATAAGTTTTTCTTAATTTTGGAGCAAATCAGCCATATTTTATGCAAAACATTGCCTTATTCGCTTCTGGAAGTGGTTCTAATGCCGAAAATATTATTCGTTTTTTTCATCAACACAACTCTATCAAAGTGAGTTGCTTGCTAAGCAACAATCCTAAAGCCTACGCATTAGAGAGAGCAAAAAATCTCAATATTCGTACTTATCTTTTTGATAAAAAAGATTTTTATGAGAGCAACAAAGTTTTGGATATTTTAAAGGAAGAACAGACAGACTGGATAGTTTTGGCAGGTTTCTTGTGGCTTGTTCCAGAAAATGTATTGCACCATTACCCACAAAGAATAATCAATATACACCCCGCATTATTGCCTAATTTTGGAGGCAAGGGAATGTATGGGCAGAGAGTCCATCAAGCAGTTTGGGAAGCTAAGTTACAAGAAACGGGTATTACCATTCATTTTGCAAATGCTCACTATGACGAAGGAGCTGTTATTTTTCAGGCAAAAACAAAGATAGAGCCTACGGACAGTCCTGAACATATCGCAGAGAAAGTACATCAATTAGAGTATGAATTTTTCCCAAAAGTAATAGAGAAAACCTTACTATCAGTTGAGCCGATAAGGGGAGATCAGTAAAAACTCTGGAATAGCCACAGAGAATTGTTTGCCATCCATTAGGCGTTCCATCAAATAACTGCCTTTCATTTTTCCAATGTCGGTTCGTAGGTTAGAGCCAGAAATGTACTCGTGAGTTTGTCCAGGCTCCAAAACGGGCTGTACACCCACAACACCCTCTCCGCGTACTTCAGTGAATACCCCATTGGAGTCATAAATAAGCCAATGCCTTGAGAGTAGTTGTACGGTATAACTGCTTTCGTTTTCTATACGAATTCTATAAGCAAAAGCATAATGTAATTTTTCAGGGTTGGAGTATTCGGCTTGGTAGCTTGTTTGTACGCTCACTTTTACACCCTCTGTGATTTGACTAAGCATAGTTTTAGGTGTGTTTTTGTTTGATACCAAAGATAAAAAAAGAATATTTTTTAGCAAAGAAAATCTAATTTTTTTTATTTTTGTCTGAGAATTTTTTATATATGAATATTCTTATATCAGTTGTGGGAGCTACAGCTATTGGCAAAACAGAATTATGCATAAACTTGGCGAAACACTTCCAAACTGCCATCATTTCGGTAGATTCTCGGCAATTTTTCAGAGAATTATCCATTGGAACGGCTAAACCTACCTTTGAAGAAATGCAAGGAGTTAAGCATTATCTTGTTGATAATCTCTCCATTACACAAAAATATACTATTGGTGATTTTGAAAAAGATGCCCTCTTTGCTCTTGATGAAATATTTGAGGAAAAAAATATAGCGATTGCTACAGGAGGTTCAGGCTTGTATTTCAGGGCTTTATGGCAAGGTATTGATGAAATGCCCACCATCGATGAGCAGATAAGGAATAAAGTAAAATTAGCTTATCAAGAAAAAGGCTTAGTTTTTTTACAGGAAGAACTAAAAAAAATAGATGAAGAATACTTCTTAGAAGTAGATATTCAGAACCCTCAAAGGTTGATGCGGGCTTTGGAAGTTTACTGGGCAACAGGAAAACCTTTTTCCTCTTTTAGAATAGGTAAAAAAACGGAAAGAAATTTTATCTCCATTAAAATAGGTTTAGAACGCCCTCGTCAAGAGCTTTACGAACGCATCAACCAAAGAATGGACAAGATGATAAAGGCGGGCTTGTATGAAGAGGCAAAAAAGCTGTATGCTTTCCGAGAGCATAATGCCCTACAAACGGTAGGCTATAGAGAAATTTTTGATTTTATGGAAGGCAAACAAGATTGGGAAGAAACTTTGCGTTTGCTCAAACAAAACTCACGACATTATGCCAAAAGGCAGATGACTTGGTTTAAAAAAGATAAAGAGATAGCATGGTTTCATCCTCAAGCCTACCCGAAAATTGTAGAATATATTGATTTTCAGATAGAAAAAATAAAAAAATCTTAATAAAGTTCAAAAAAATCTTTTAAAATTATCATTTTAAGTTTTTTTTGTTAGCTTTGTAAAAACAACAACTCAATTTTAATTTTAAGCACTAACACAATTATGGACAAGAACGGAAAACGTATCGCTTTGGTAACAGGGGCTACAGGTGGTCTGGGGACTGCTATGTGTCAGAGGTTACAAGAAGATGGCTATCGTGTGATAGCTCACTACAGAAATCCTACAAAAGCTCAGGAATGGGCGGAAAAAATGAAAGAGCAAGGCTTTATTTTCGATGCTTATGAAGCTGATGTAAGTGATTTTGAATCTTGTGGAGCTATGATAAAAAAAATAGAAGAAGAAGTAGGAAGTATTGATATTTTGGTGAATAATGCAGGGATTACACGCGACAAGCCTTTCCATAAGATGAGCTATGAAGATTGGGACGCAGTTTTGAAGACAAACTTATATAGTGTATTTAATTGTGCTCGTCAAGTGATAGATGGAATGAGAGAGCGTGGATATGGGCGTATCATCAATATTTCTTCGGTGAACGGGCAAAGAGGGCAGTTTGGGCAAGCCAACTATTCGGCGGCAAAAGCGGGTATGCACGGCTTTACTAAAACCTTAGCGATGGAAGTGGCTTCAAAGGGGATTACGGTGAATACGATTTCTCCAGGCTATATTGCTACTGATATGGTAATGGCAGTACGTGAAGATGTTCGTAATCAAATTATTGCACAAATTCCTATGGGGCGTTTGGGTGGAACGGACGAAATAGCGTATCTGGTTTCTTTCTTAGCTTCTGAAAAAGCAAACTTTATTACAGGAGCAAATTACTCTATCAACGGAGGGCAGCACGTTTATTAAAATATTTCTGCTAAAATATTTGTCGTTTTTATTTTTTTTGTATATTTGCAACTCCTTAGAAAAAAGCATTACTCCAATACATAAAAATACACAAAAATGGCAAAGAAGAAAGAAAATAGAGTTCAGATAATTTTAGAATGTACTGAACACAAGACCTCAGGAATGCCCGGTATGTCTCGTTATATTACAACCAAGAACAAAAAGAACACAACTTCTCGTTTGGAGTTGAAAAAATATAACCCTATACTCAAAAAGTATACCGTTCATAAAGAGATTAAGTAATTTTAAATTGATACTTGTATGGCAAAGAAAGTTGTTGCGACCCTAAAAAAAGAAGACCCTAATGCAAAGGCGTATGCCAAGGTAATCAGGGCAATAAAGTCTCCTAAGACAGGTTCTTATACCTTTAAGGAGGAAATGATACCTGTAGACCAAGTGAAAGATATTTTAAAATAAAAATATCCCTCCCTTTTGGCTTAATCTTCTCTGAAAACAGAGAAGATTTTTTTATGCCTTTTTTAAACCTTTTCCCTCTTACTGCATCAAACCTCCAGAGAATACAAAGTTTGTATGGACGATAAAGAGCTGATTGAGAAATTCAAATCAGAGAGTACAAAAAATTATGCCTTTAATTTATTGGTGCGTAAATACCAAGAGAAAGCCTATTGGCATATTCGTAAAATGGTGATAGACCACGACGATGCCAACGACCTTACACAAGAAACCTTTGTGAAAGTTTGGCAACATTTGGATAGTTTCAAGGGAGAGTCGCAACTTTACACTTGGATTTACAAAATAGCTACCAATGAGTCTTTAGGGTTTTTAAGAAAAAAGAAAAGAAAATTTTTGCTGCCCATAGGAGATGTAAGTAAGCATTTGTTGAGAAAATTAGAGAGCAAAGAATATATTTCGGGAGATGAGCTAAGCATACAATTTCAGAAGGCTCTCATCACTTTGCCCGAAAAACAACGATTGGTGTTCAATATGAAGTATTTTGACGAAATGAAATACGAAGAAATATCACAAATATTAGATACTTCGGTTGGGGCTCTGAAAGCCTCCTATCATCACGCAGTCAAAAAAATAGAAGAGTATATGAAAAAAGTAAATGTATGAAAAATATATTTGATACAGAAAAAAACAAACATAAGCCTCCTTTTAGCCTGCCTGAAAGCTACTTTGATGATTTTCAGGTAAATTTGGAGCAACGTTTGCAAGGAGAAGAAAAACCTAAAAATGTAAGCCAAAAACTGCCATTTGGTTTGCCCAAAAACTATTTTGAGTTATTGCCGCAGCTAATCGCCAAAAAAATAGAAAAGTTATGGTCGCCCAAATTATGGTATCAACAACCTAAAATACAGTGGTCTATGGCTTTTATGAGTGTTTTTGTAGCATTAGGTCTGTCTTGGTTGTACGTAACCTTTGATAAGGTGCTTAGTCCTGAGCAGGAATTAGCCAATGAGTTAAAAAAAATACCAAAAGAGGAACTCGCTCACTATTTGGCTTACCACCAGCCAGATGAATTGATGGAAATAGCTCATAAAGAGCAGATTAGCATAGAAATACCAACTAAACAAGAAATTCCTCAGATACCAACAGATACATTACAACTAAAGAAAGCTATTAAGGTAGATGTGGAGGAAATCTTGAATGGAGACTTAGATAAAGAAGCCATAGAGGAAGTTTTGGAGGAAGAACTAAATGAGGAAGACATAGAAAAATTGATAAATCCTTAAAAATGAAAAAAATGAAAACGCTGACGACCTTTATAGTACCTCTTTTTTTGTTGTTTTTTACCATAAATTATTCCTTTGCTCAAGAAAGGGCTAAAGAGAGATTACAAAAAGCTAAAAAAGAGTATGTAGTAAGACGATTGGGGCTTACTACTGAGCAAGAAAAGAAATTTGTACCCTTGTACGAGGAATACATCAAAAAGCAACAAGATTTGAACCAGCAAATCCGAAGGCTAAAAATAGAAACTAATTTACTTGCTTTATCTGACGAGGAACTTAATGCTGATGTAGATAAACTTTTGGAACTCAAACAGAAAGATTTGGATATAGAAAAAGATTACCTTAAGAAATTTCGTAATATCTTGACTATCAAGCAAGTTGTGGAGATTTATAGAGCTGAAAAGGACTTTGTAAAAGTAGTTTTGAAGGGTTTGAGAGAGCGAGAGTAAAATTTATTTCTTGTAAAGTTAGGTTTTTAGCAGAAATTTGGAGAGCTTACGTAAGCAATCTTAACCTTATTTTATGCAAATAAATAAAATCCTGATAGTAAGTTTCTTGGCTTTCTTTATAACGGCTTGCTACACTTCCAATAAAACCACAGTTTCCAGCAAAGTGGCTAAAACACTTGCCAACAATGAAGTAGAAGCTATTTACTTGGAGTGTACGGTGTATGCTTCCACTACTATATTTCACTTTAAAGATACCATAAAAGGAGATAGTATAGATGTATCTGTATTTAGCGAACCTGATACAACAGGTGTTTTTGTGCCTAAAATGCCTAAAAATATGATAGATGATGACCCTAATCTGGAAGGCTTGCCTGGTGCCAACCCCAAAATGATAGGAAAAAAATTTATAATCATCTATAATAACAAAAAAGAAGTCATAGAAGTAAAATCTTCAGAAAAATAAAATTACAGAAAATTCTGAACGATTTCTATAAACTCTTGCGGCTTTTCGGCGTGTAACCAATGTCCCGCTGCTTGGATAGTTGCTATCTGTGCAGAAGGAAAGTATTGATGGATCTGCTTTATATCTTCATCTTTAATGTAGTTGGATAAAGCTCCTCTGATGAAAAGCGTAGGAACTTGGCAAGTTTTGTTGGTAGAAAAACTTTCGCCTACATTAGCAATTTGCTCTGCAATCACTTTCAGATTGATACGCCAAGCCCATTTTTCTTCTTCGTTTTTATATAAGTTTTTCAGTAGAAAGGCTCTGATGCCAAATTCAGATACATATCTTGATAGCATATCTTCGGCTTCTTTTCTGCTTTGTAATAAGTCCAGATGAATAGCTTGCAAGCCTTCTAAAATTTGCTGGTGATGAAGCGGATAAGGTTTTGGGGCTATATCTGCTACAATCAGTTTGGAGGCTATGTTAGGGTAACTAAAAACAAACTGCATGGCTGTTTTGCCACCCATAGAATGCCCGAGTAAAATAGGTTCTTCAATTTGTTGGGTCAAGATAAACTCTTGCAAATCATCAGCCATTGCTTGGTAGTTCCAAATGAAGCTGTGTGGCGATTTACCGTGATTTCTTTGGTCTATTAGATAAACTTGATACTTTTCAGCTAAAATCTTTCCTACGCTCAACCAATTATCCGAAGAGCCAAAAAGACCGTGAATAATAATGATATTTTTGCCTGTATTGCCTAATTTTTGATGATAGAGTTGCATTATTTACCGAAAATTTTATATTTAATAACCAAATAAATAAAGTAAGAATTGGTAACAAGGTAACGTTTGAATAGCCTTTTGGGTTCTTGCATAAGCCGAAAGAGCCACTCCAAACCGATGTTTTGCATCCATTTGGGGGCTTGTTTTACTGCTCCAGCATGAAAGGCAAAAGCTGCTCCAACAGCCATCATTACACTTTGTACTTTATCTTTATGTTCAGCTACCCAGATTTCTTGTTTGGGGCATCCTCGCCCTACAAGCAAAATATGCGTTCCAGCCTTATTGATTTGCTCTGTGCTTAGGGTACTTTCGTTGGGTTTCTCTTCTCTATATCTGCCACATATCTTCACATTTGGGTAATTTTTTTCTATGAAAGCAGCAAATTTATCTGTAATTTCTTGGGTTGCCCCTCCATACAAAAAGACATTCAGCCCCAAAATATTTGCTTTTTCCAAAACATATAAAGTAAGTAAAGGTCCGTAGACTCTGTCTTTGAGCCCAACTTTATAAAAATTATTCATAGCCCACCGAATAGGCTGCCCGTCAGGAACAATCATATCAGCAATTTGTACGGCTTCGGCAAAAGATTTATTTTCTTGATTTTCTACTACGCCGTGTACAGGCAAGGCGAAAACTGCATAGCTGTTCCTCTTTTGGGCGTTTTCTATAATTACTTCGCTGGCTTGTTCGTAATCAGTAACAGCATAAGGAACACCAAAAATAGAAACTTTGGAAAAAGTCATAAGACATAATTTTGCTCGCAATTTACGAAAAACTGCTAACTCTCCAAAACTCGCCTCACCAAGAGGAGGGCTTTTTCTTGCTTGGCTAAAGTAGTAGCAAAAACCCAAGCATCGTTTCCTTCGGTTATGCCTGTTTTTTTTCTTATTTCAGCTACGCTCATCGGGAAATTTCGGACGGAGATGTGAGCCTTCCTAATTTCTTCCTCTTTAAGCGTTTTCCAAATATTTTTGGTAATCGTTTTTTCTATCTCAAATATTTTTCCCTGAAAATCTGTAATAAGCTCATCAGAAGTGTATAAATGGCCATGCGTGTGCAACTTTGAAACCTTATATTTTTCGGCTATTACTTGGAAAAAACCAGCCTTGAGAAGGGAGCTATTAGGTTCGTACAAATACTTTTTTGGGGGGCTAAAAGAGCAAGTGGCGTTTTCTTCCTCTATTTTGTTAGAAACAAATTGATGCGTAATATCTTTCTGAATATCAATACAATAAATATCAGGTGTAGAGCCATACTCCTTTGGGTGAAGTTCATATAATACCTCTTTACACTCATTGGCAAGGCTAATCACCCAAATTTTTCTCACAAAAACCAAATTTTTGAGAGCCTCCGAAATATCCAACATTGGTGAGGCTTTCAGCAAAATATTTTCGGATTTGCTAAATAAGAGACCTAATATTTCTAAAATATTGGGTTGTGTATCTTGGAGTTGGGCAATGCCTTTGCCTTGTCCATTTCGGCGGGCAGGGTCTATAAAAATCCAATCAGTTTTTAGAAGATTTTTTTCCAAATACGTCAGAGCATTTTCATTGATAACCTTGATATGATGACTATTAAGAGTTGCAAAATTATGTTTTGCTATCGTGGCAAGTGAAGGATTTTGTTCTATGTAACAAACTTGCTCAAAAAAATGACTAAAAGCCCAACTATCTACACCAAAGCCGCCTGTAATATCGCATAAACTTTTTCCTTTGATAATTTGAGCCTTGAATAGGGCTGTGCGTTCCGAAGAGGCTTGCTCCAAATTAAGTTTGGGTGGATAGAGAATGGCAGAGTTTTTTGCAAAACTTGGTAGTTTTTCTTTAGCTTTTTGATAGCCTTCTATTTGCTGGAGGATAAAAAAACGTTGCTCGGCAGGCAAATTTTGTAATTTGAGAGAAACTTGCTGTGGGTTTTGCTCTTTGTATTGCTCTATGAAAGCGTGTTCTTCTGATTTTGTCAAAAACATCAAAACTCCTTTTTTGTATATAGAAAAAGCCACTCTGTTGAGAGTGGCTTTTATGATGAGTGTTTATTCAAAAACTATTGAGCATTTTTGATTTCTACACGACGGTTAGCAGCTTTCTGAGCAGCAGTTTTGTTAGCCGCTTTGATATCAGTGCTTCCATCTACGGGTCTTTCAGAACCATAACCAACAGCGGTGATTCTATCAGCTTTGATTTTCTTTTTCACCAAGTATGCTTTGATAGCATTAGCTCTTTGTTGAGAAAGTTTTTTATTAGCAGCAGCGTTACCAACGTTATCAGTATGTCCTTCTACCACAATTTTAGCATCAGGGTACTCGGTCATTAGAGCAGCCAATTGGTTTAATTGTGCGTAAGACGTCTTAGCAATAGTAGCTTTACCTGTAATGAAGGTTATTTTGCCAGCAAGTTGAGCTAATATTTTTTCTTCAGGAGCTTTCTTAGGGCAACCTTTTTCCTCTACGATACCAGGAACATCGGGACAAACGTCATCTTTATCAGCAACGCCATCACCATCTTTATCAGGGCAACCTTGTAGAGCAGCTAAACCAGCAGTATCAGGGCAGGCATCATCTTTATCAGCAACACCATCACCATCTTTATCAGGACAGCCTTGTAGAGCAGCTAAACCAGCGTCATCAGGACAAGCGTCATCTTTATCAGCAATGCCATCACCATCTTTATCAGGGCAGCCTTGTAGGGCAGCTAAACCAGCAGCATCAGGACAAGCGTCATCTTTGTCAATTACTTTGTCGCCATCTCTATCAGGACAACCTTTGAACTCAGCAGTACCAGCTTCATCAGGACAAGCGTCATCACCATCAGCAATGCCATCGTTATCTCTGTCAGGGCAACCCATTAGTTCTTTTTTACCTGCTTCGTTAGGACATTTGTCTTTTCTATCAGGAACGCCGTCAGTATCTTCGTCTTTAGCTTTACCAACGTTAAATTTCAAGCCGAGGTTATGAACCCAGTAGTCAAAAGGACCTACACCACCAAAGTTGTTTTCTTTAGGGGCAAGAGGCATAGCATTGTAAGTGCTTTGTAAAGCAATAGCTACACCAGGTGTAAGCCAGAAATTGAAGCCTAAACCACCGCCTACGGTGCCATAGCTCCACTCGCCAACTCTATGCAAACCACCACCAGCAGTCAAATAAGGGTCAAACCAGAAACCTTCTTTGTTACCAAGTGGGTGAAATTCAGCATTCAATACAGCGAAATGAGATAGTTCGCCATCGCCTGTAGAAAGTTCAGAAAGTTTGTCTACACGGCTCAACGTGTAGTTGGCTGATAAGTTGAACATAGGGTGTACTTTGTAACCCAAGCTAACTCCAACACCTTCATTCCAGTTGGCAGTTTCAAAAGGCTTTCTTTCTTTAGCATAAGGCAAAACAAAGTCCATTGCTGAATAATGAAAACCTACAGTCCATTTTTCTTGGGCGTTTGCATTACCCACCAGAAGGCAAGCCGCAAAAAATAGGTAGAGTAATTTGATTTTCTTCATAATTTTTAAAAATTTGAGTGAATTGCTAAACTTAGCTTTGATTGTTGCAAATTTGCACATAAAGAACTAAAATCAAAAAAAAAAATGATACTTTTTTTTTGATATGTACTTTTACGATAAATCCGCTGAAAATGTTTGGATTAAAAAAAAAATATCTCAAAATTGCATAAAAAAGCTAAAAGCAACCCATACAGTATGAAAAAAAAGATAGTTCAGGTAGGAAATATAGCCTGTGGAGCAGAGGAATTGTTCCTGATTTCAGGACCTTGCGTGATTGAAGACGAGAGCATAATGTTCAAAACGGCAGAAATGTTGAAGAAAATTTCTGAAAAACTTAATATTCCAGTAATATTTAAGTCTTCTTATCAAAAGGATAATAGAAGTTCCTTACAATACTATATTGGTCCGAGATTAGAAAAAGGGCTTGAAATGCTTGCCAAAATTAAAGCTGAGTTTGGCTTCCCTTTGCTTTCAGATGTGCATTACCCAGAGCAGGTACAGGCAGCTGCTGAAGTGTTGGATATTATACAGATTCCGGCGTACTTATGTATGCAAACAGACTTAATAGTTTCTATCGCTAAAACAGGTAAGGTTATCAATATCAAACATGGGCAATTCTTAGCCCCAGAAAATATGGCAAAACCTGCCCAAAAAGCTGTAGAAAGCGGAAATGACCAGATAATTCTTACTGAAAGAGGCTATACTTTTGGCTATAATGATTTAGTCGTAGACCCCCGCAGTTTCTATCATCTCAACCAAATTGGCTATCCTGTCGTTTTTGATATTACACATTCTATTCGCAAATATGGTATTCCAAGCTCTGACCCTAAAGGTGGGGCGAGGGAGTTTTTGCCTACAATCGCAAGGGCAGGGGTAGCAGCAGGGGTAGATGGTATTTTTGTAGAGGCTCACCCAGACCCCGCAAACGCTCTTTGTGATGCGGCAAGCCAACTTTGTGTATTTGATTTGGAAGAATTTCTGAAGCCACTCATAGAGTTACATCACTTAGAAGTGAAATATCGTCAGAAAGTAAGTGAATAACTTGGTTTTTTAGCAAAAAATATTTACTTTGCCCAAAATTTAGACTATTATGAAAAAGATAAAATTTGCCTTAGTGATTATTACTTTAGCTACCATAGCTATGGGAGCTTGCCAGAGAAGATATACTTGCCCTACTTATCTCAAAAATGACTTGCAAAACCCTCAACAAGGAACCCGCTCATAGTTTTTATACTAAAAGCCTATAAAGTTTTGGAAGGAAAAATCATAATAACTACCAAACTTTGTAGGTTTTGCAAAATAGTTCCTCCGTTGAACATACTTCTGAGTGTTTGTAATGCTTGTTTACACAGACCAACTTAGTAGAAAAATAATTTTAGAACCTTCTAAAATTCAGAGAATTATCTCCTTAGTTCCCTCTCAAACAGAGCTACTCTATGACTTGGGTTTGGGAGAGAGAATAGTGGGGATTACGAAGTTTTGCATACACCCAAAAGAAAAAGTAAAAAATGTACAAAAAATAGGAGGGACAAAAAACTTACATTTAGAGCTCATCCATTCTCTCAAACCCGATTTGATTATTGCTAACAAAGAAGAGAATGAGAGAATGCATATAGAGAGTTTGTCTGAGAGCTTTAAAGTTTGGGTGAGTGATGTAAACTCGCTTACAGATGCCTTACAAATGATTCGGTCTGTGGGTGAGCTAAGTAATACCGAAAATCAAGCTAACAAAATAGAAGTGGCTATTTCCGAAAATTTTCGGCAACTTCGTGAGCAACATCCTTTTCTTCTCAAGAAGAAAAAAGTGGCTTATTTTATTTGGAGAGAACCTTGGATGCTTGCAGCAAACAATACCTTTATCAATGCGATGTTAGAGGAAATAGGTTTTGAAAATGTCTTTGCTGATATGAGCCGTTACCCAGAAATTTCCTTAACAACGCTCCATCAGCTTGATGTAGATTATATTTTTCTATCATCAGAGCCTTACCCTTTTACAGAAAAACATATTACAGAAATCAAAAAAGTAATACCACAAGCAAAATCTGTATTGGTAGATGGCGAAATGTTTAGTTGGTACGGAAGTCGTTTGCTCTATGCAGCTACTTATTTTAGAAATCTTTTGAGTAGTCTATCGTAGAAAAGTTAAGAAATCCATTTTTTATTTTTTATCGTAAGTATATTTTGAGAAATAAATTTTTGTATAATCCTGAAATCTTTACTTACTTTGAAACAAAGTAATCAAAACATTGGAAAAAGAAAAAACATTTTTTTCTGAAAGCGAACTAATTGCATTGCTAAGGGAGAAAGACCAAAAAGCCTTCTCTTATTTATATGACAACTATGCTCCCATAGTGTATGGCGTGGCTTTGCGTATTCTTTCTTCAGAAGAATTGGCTCAAGATGTTGTTCAGGAGGCATTTTTAAAAGTTTGGAATCGTATAGAGCAATACGAAGATAGCAAGGGTAGACTTTTTACTTGGGTAATAAATATTGTTAGAAATGCAGCGATAGATAAATTACGCTCAAAAGAGTATAAAACGGCTCAACAGAAAGTTTCTTTGAAATTGAAGGAAGTAAATAAAAAATATGATGATAGTACCCAACAAAACAGCGAGTATATTGGTTTCAAAGAAGTAACGATGAAACTGAAAGAAGAGCATAAGAAAATCATTGAAATGACTTACTTTCAGGGGTACTCGCAGACGGAAGTAGCAGAAATTCTGGGCATTCCTTTAGGAACAGTAAAGACAAGAGCAAGAAATGCCTTGCAGCAGCTTAGAAGCTGGTTATCAGAGAATTTTTAGACGTAGGCTTAAATTTATTATAGAAATTGAATATTCAAGAATTTATAGAGTCGGGAATTTTGAGTGTGTATGTACTTGGTGTAGCATCGGAAGAAGAGCAACAACAAGTAGAGAAAATGGCGAATTTGTATCCAGAAATACAAGAGGAGCTTAGCGTTTTGCAAGCAGCTATGAGTGAGTATGTGGCACAATACGAAGTTCCGCCACCTGCAAGTCTTAAAAATAAGGTGATGAAGGCTGTAGAAGTACAAGAAAGTGGGCGTATACCTGCCGATTACAAAAAGAGTACTTGGTATTATGGTTTAGCTGCCTCTATCGCTTTATTGTTTGGCAGTATGATAGCAAATTTTTATTTATATCAGGAGTGGAAAAATAGTGAGGAAAAAATAGCAACGCTCGAAACACAACAAAGCTTAATGGCTCAGACGCAACAAAAATTAGAAAGTAAGTACACTAAACTCACTGAAGAACTTTCTATTGTTCAAAACCCTGATTTTCAACTAACTTACTTGGTAGGCTTGCAAGAAACAGCTCCACAAAGCTATGCGGCTGTTTTTTGGAATGAAAAAAGCCAGACTGCTTACATCTACACAAGCTCTTTACCAAAACCACCCTTTGGAAAGCAATACCAACTTTGGGCTTTGGTAGAAAAAGACGAAACAGTTTGGGACGCAGGCGTCTTTGATTGGGGTAAATTCTCACCCGTAAAGTGCTTCAAAAAACCAGAAAAGTTTATCATCACTTTGGAAAAAGAAGGAGGCGTACCCAAAGCTGAAGGAAAAGCTTATGCGATAGGTACGGTGAAAAGCTAAATAATTCGCTCTTTTACCTTGTAACCTGCCTTTTCTACAAGGTCAATGATGTCAGTCTCTTCCATATCAGTTTCTACACTAAGTATTTTATCTACCTTTTCTGTATCCACAGACCAAGCACTGATTCTTTTTTCTGCTTCAAAGAAAGGCGTAACCGTAGCTACACAAGACCCACATTTAATATTTGTTTTGAACTGAAAAGTAGCCATTGATGTAAATTTATATGCAATAATTTCTTATACTTCAATGAAAACAAAAAAACATAGCTGTAAAGTTCTATGAATAGCTACATTTTGGGTTTAGAGAAAATACTACCTATTACCAAAAGTAAGCCAATAGTGGTCATTAAACCAAAAATTAGTAGCCATAAAGGATGCTGAAACTCAAAGAATTTACTATTTTCTTCTATGGTTTGTCTGGTTTGGGAGTTGTTTTGTCCTATCTGAAAAAGTATACTTTTGATGTTGAGCACCAAAAAACTTAATCCTGCCACAAAAAAGGTAGCTCCCATCACAAAAACTCCCATCTTTTTATCTTTTTGTTCCCTTATACTTTTCAAAACCTTGATGTACATTTTCTCGGTTTGTTCTTCGGGCATTGCTACAAGCATCTTGATCTCTGCCAAAGTTTTTTTTGCTTTGATGTACTCATAAATTTGGTCGTACTCATTGATAACACTGGGTGGCGTATAATCTTCAGCTTTGCGTTTGGGGATAATCATATATTTTTTGTTTGGTGTACAGTTAAAATCACTAAAGTTATTGATTGGTGTTACCCGTTTCTTCCAATTCTTCCAGAACCTGCCAGAATAGAGGCATCAGATGCGTTCGAATTTCCTCATCAGGTACGCCATCTTTTTGGCATTTGCTCAAAAAAACATCTTCAGGGGCAAGCTCCTTGATATTATTTATTGCTTCATCATTGTTGTCATCTTTTTTATCAGAACGCAACACGATACTTGTGCGGAGTATTTCCAAATTTTCTTTTTGGGCAATAATGGCTTCAATCTCCTCCTTCACATAAGGATAAGGGTTTTCTAAGAGAATACGGTACTCAGCCCAAGTAATTTTATCAGGATAATAGTTTTCTATATCTCTTTTTACTTCTTCAAAACTGCCCTCAAAACGCACTAAATTTTTGTAGATAAAAGAAGGCACTTCCAAACGCTCTATAAAAAGGCTTTTATCTCCCTTAAAATGCACAATATTGAGGCTTTTTGCGTAGCTCCTTTCACTAAAACTTAGCGGAATAGGAGAACCTGCATAGGCGATATTTTTTCTTTTGCCAAGCAGTTGTGAGCGATGTAGATGCCCTAAGGCTACATAGTCAAATATTTCAGGGAAGGCATCAACGGATACGCTCCCAAGATTTCCCATATAAATTTTTTTTTCGGCTTCTTGTATGTATTCCTCGTTGCTGTATCCTTGTACAAATAAATGCCCTGTGGCAATAATTGGAAGCTGATGGGGATAGTTGCGTGTGGATAAAATATTGGCAAGGTCTTGGTAATGCTTTACAATGCCCTCTACGATACAAGTTTCTCTGGCTTCTTGAGCAAAATTTACTTTGCTATAATGAATATCTTTGTCCCTTAGAAAGGGTACGGCACAAACCACTCCTATAAGTTCTTGACCATTCTTCACTTCTATAATTTCTTCTTCAATTTGGTTGGGGGCAGCCCCAACGATATGTACTTTGAGGTGTTTGAGTACATCTTTGGAAGCAGAAAGCGTATGAGGGGCATCGTGATTGCCACCTATAATTACTACTTCGCATTTTTGTCTTTCAAAGAGATTACCTAAAAAAGTATGGTATTGCTCTATGGATTTACTTGGGGGAGTTCCTGAATCAAAAATATCTCCTGCCACAATCAGTAAATCTATATTTTCTTGTACAATTACTTCAAGCAACCAATCTAAAAAAGACTGGTGCTCTTCAAATCTATCTTTATCGTGAAATCTTTGCCCTAAATGCCAGTCGGCTGTATGTAGAATTTTCATAGCTAAAAAGTAACAGACAAAAATAAGAAAAATACAAATGAGTGGTTACTTAGCCCCCGATTTTAAAAAAAACTTCTTTTATCCTTTGTACTTAACACTCAAAAATACCTATTTTTAAAGAAAAAAGTTTTATGAAAAAGGCA
>JANRLU010000237.1:0-20440 GCA_033762275.1 Thermonemataceae bacterium
ATGGTTACTTTTAACCAAATAGTAAATAAGGTATCAGTGAAAATAACAGATATGCAAGGCAGAATATTGGAAACAAAAGAACAACAACTCAATGAGAAAAAACTTGCTATCAACACTGAGCTTGCCGTAGGAATGTATGTATTGCACTTGGAAGTAGATGGTAAGACTTTCGCACAAAAAATTATCGTAGCAAAATAACCTTGTATAAAATCATAAATATGAAAAAAATATTTTTAATACTTGCCCTTGTAGCTTCTACTTTGGTTGCTTGCAAAAAATATGAGGTGGTGAAACCTTATACACTGCCCGAAGTAGCTCAAAAAATGTGGGTACTTGAGAGTCTGCAAGTAACAGAAAATGGCTTGCCTGCTGATGACCTTACGATGTACAATGGTTTTACCCTACAGTTTGTAGGCGAAAAATACTATGTGAGTAACGGTAATGATGCTTTTCCTGAAACCGAGGGAAAATGGAGATTCAGTAATGATAAATTTACAGAAATAGTATTTGATGACGAAATAACTGCCGAAGTAAGTAGGTTTAATGCCAGCGAACTTAATTTCACTTTTACACGCAAAGGAGGTTTAGTAAATGGTAGAATACCCGACAGAACTTTTGTTTTTGAGTTAGTGGCTTTTAAGTAAAAGGAATGATTTTCAGTCTAAAAATGCTTATTAGCCTTCTTACCCAAAATATTTTTCTGAAAAAATTATGATTATTGCAAGAAAATATTTTATATTGCAATAAATTATTTCAATCTTAAATTAAATTAATGTTATGAAAAACACGAAAATTTTACTATTCCTAATGCTTTTGGGTGTGTTGTTCACTGCTTTTAAATGTAGTAAAAAAGATCCTGAATCAACTACGCCTGCGGAGTTCAAAGGTAGCTGGAAGATTACCTCTATCACAAATTCAGCTGGGGCTACGCCCACAAGTTTGGAGAGTTTGTTGAATGGTACAGCCGTTTTTGGAGATACCAACTACGAGTTCAAAGATAACACAGGTGCTTCTAAAGAATCTGGTACGTACGCTTATGATGCTGCTGCAAATACACTTACTGCTACGCCTGCTGCAACATCAGTTATCACAAATAGTACAAGTGCTTATACCTTCAGCACTACGCTTACCGTTACGTCAGCTACTTTGAAAGTAAATATCGCTGCTGCTGGAAAGCCTGCTAATGAAGTAACACTTGGACTTACTAAGCAACAATAAGTAAAAAATAACAAATTATTCAAAGCCTATCTAAAAGATAGGCTTTTTTTATTTGATAATGAGAAGTTTAGCCCCTTGATAAGAAAAAAAAACTTACATCAGCAAACCTTTTTTGAGAAAAACAGCTTATCTTTGATATATACTTTCCCTACTAAAAGCATTAGAAAATAATACTATTCCTCGAGTCTTTTCAAGAGCGGAAAGAATTTTTTATTGTTCGTTTCAACCAAAAATATTTTATTGCCGTGTTAGTACAAAAAAGAGATGGTCGTTTGGAGTCGGTAAAATTTGATAAAATTACGGCTCGTATTGAAAAACTTTGCTATGGCTTGGATATGAAGTATATCGAGCCTGTGGAGATAGCCAAAAAGGTTATAAATGGAATATACGATAAAATTCCTACAACAGTATTGGACGAATTGGCGGCTCAGACGGCAGCTTCACTTACTACCATACACCCAGATTATGCTATCTTGGCGGCAAGAATATCTATTTCTAACCTGCACAAAGAGAGTAGCAAGTCTTTTTCTAATACAATGAAAAGACTTTACGAGTATATAGACCCCAAAACGGGAGAAAATGCAGGGCTTATCGCTAAAGAAATTTATGAGGTTATTAGAAAAAATGCTGCTTTGTTAGACTCTACCATTATCTATGATAGGGACTATCATTATGATTATTTTGGTTTTAAAACATTAGAACGTTCTTATTTACTTCGTATAGATGGAAAGGTAGCTGAACGTCCTCAACATATGTTGATGAGGGTAGCGGTGGGTATTCATAAAGATGATATTGAGGCGGCAATAGAAACTTATCACCTTCTCTCAGAAAAATGGTTCACACACGCAACTCCTACACTTTTTAATGCGGGAACACCCAAACCACAACTTTCTTCTTGCTTTTTGGTGATGATGAAAGATGATTCTATTGATGGAATTTATGATACGCTCAAACAAACGGCTAAAATCTCACAATCAGCGGGAGGAATAGGCATAGCTATTCATAATATTAGGGCTACGGGTTCTTATATCAAAGGTACTAACGGATACTCCAATGGTATTATTCCGATGCTTAAAGTGTTCAATGACACAGCTCGTTATATAGACCAAGGAGGCGGGAAACGCAAAGGAGCTTTTGCGATTTACTTGGAGCCTTGGCACGCTGACGTGATGGATTTTCTGCAACTTCGTAAAAATCACGGAGCTGAAGAAATGAGAGCC
The DNA here is from genome assembly GCA_033762275.1 of Thermonemataceae bacterium. Taxonomy (GTDB): domain Bacteria; phylum Bacteroidota; class Bacteroidia; order Cytophagales; family Thermonemataceae; genus Raineya. The sequence goes on from JANRLU010000237.1 coordinate 2,439, forward strand.
AGAGATTTATTTTATGCCCTTTGGATTCCTGATTTATTTATGAAAAGAGTGGAAGCCAATGAGACTTGGTCTTTGTTTTGCCCAAATGAAGCACCAGGTTTGCATGAGTGTTATGGAGAAGAGTTTGAAAGATTATACGAAAAATATGAATTGGAAGGAAGAGCAAGAAAAACAGTAAAGGCACAAGATTTATGGTTTGAAATTTTGGAAGCTCAAATAGAAACAGGTAACCCTTATCTTTTATTTAAAGATGCAGCCAATCAGAAATCTAACCAAAAAAACTTAGGCACTATAAAGTCTTCGAACCTTTGCACAGAAATTCTGGAATACACAGCTCCCGATGAGATAGCTGTTTGTAATTTGGCTTCTATCGCCTTGCCAAAATTTGTAAATAATGGGAAATTTGACCATCAGAAACTTTATGAAGTAACCAAGGTAGTAACGAAGAACCTTAATAAAATTATTGATATTAATTATTATCCTGTGCCAGAGGCAGAGCGTAGCAACAAACGCCATCGTCCCATAGGTATTGGTATTCAGGGGCTTGCAGATGTATTTATTATGCTAAGAATGCCTTTTGAATCTGAAGAGGCAAGAGGTTTGAATAAAGATATTTTTGAGACGATTTATTATGCTGCCTCTGAAACTTCTATGGAACTTGCCAAACAATACGGTACTTACGAAACTTATCAAGGCTCGCCTATTTCGCAAGGAATCTTTCAGTTTGATATGTGGGGAGTAACACCTAATTCTGGACGTTGGGATTGGGAGGCTCTCAGAGCCAAAATTTTGGAGAACGGCGTTCGCAACTCTCTTTTGCTTGCTCCAATGCCTACGGCTTCTACTTCTCAAATATTAGGTAATAATGAATGTTTTGAGCCTTACACAAGCAATATGTATACGCGTAGAGTACTTTCTGGAGAGTTTGTGGTGGTAAATAAACACCTTCTAAAAGACTTGATAGAGTTGGGTTTGTGGAACGAAACAATGAAAAATAAATTGCAAGCGGCTAATGGTTCGGTACAAAATATAGAAGAAATACCTGAACATATCAAGGAAATCTATAAAACGGCTTGGGAAATCAAGCAAAAATCAATCTTGGAAATGGCAGCTGATAGAGGAGCTTATGTTTGTCAGAGCCAGAGTTTGAACGTTTTTGTTACAGAGCCTAATTTCGGAAAACTTACTTCTATGCACTTCTACGCTTGGAAGCTCGGCTTGAAAACAGGAATGTATTATTTGCGTACGAAAGCGGCAACAGATGCCATTAAATTTACAGTAGATACTAATATTTTGAAACAAACCCAAGAAAATATGTCTTTGGAGCAAAAGCAAAAAGATATGGCTTGCTCTTTAGATAACCCTGATGATTGTATCTCTTGTAGTAGCTAAAATTCAAATTTTAATAAAAAATGCCCACATTTGAAAGAAAACAAATGTGGGCTTGCGAATTTATGTCAGAAAAAGAAATACCTACTTATACAAAAACTCAGTTAGCTTTGCGAAACGGGCAAGACAAGCCAGAGATTTGGGTTGCCTACAAAGGACTAATTTATGATGTAGCCAAGTCAAGGCTTTGGAAAAATGGGAAACACTATGAGCATTGGGCTGGTCAAGACCTTACAGAAGAGTTAGCAGATGCCCCACATACCGATAAAGTATTCGAAAAATTTGAAATTGTAGGAAAATTAGGCTGAAAAATTTTGAAAAAAGAAAGTTTATTACTTTATTTCGTTTCACCTAAAACAAAAAGAAATAAATGGGACAAATCAACTTCCAACAGAAACGTGAGTTTGGGGAGAAAATAGGCGTGGTCTTACAGTTTTACAAGGAAAACTTTGTGCATTATGCCATCAATTTTGCTATACTTACCCTCCCAATATGGCTATTCATAGGGTTTTTAGCTTATTATTTTATAGAAAATAACTTTGAGCATCTCACGGCTTTATTTAGATATAATTTCAATTCTGGGAAAGCCCTAACACTGATTGCTCCTTTATACTTGATGCTTTTGGTATTTTTTTCTTATACTTCTGCCGTAACTTATACTTATTTTTTGCTTTACGAGAAAAAGGGAGAAAAACAGTTCAATCTTTCTGAATTATTGGGGGCTACGCTAAGTGCTTTGAGTAAACTGCTGGTTGCTAACACAATTTTTACATTGTTGGTTTTTCTGTTCATAGCTCTTATTACAGCTTTTGTAGCCACTATTGGGGGGCTTATGCTTGGTTTCTTGATGCTACCTTTAGGTATATTTTCAATTATTTATGGTATAAGGGTGAGTTTATATCCAGTTATTTTGCTAAAAGAAGAAAAAGGTATATTTTCAGCTCTTACGCGTTCCATAAGTTTGACAAAGGGGTATTGGTGGGAAACTTTCGGAATTATGCTGGTTTTGGGTATTATAGCAATGATTATCAGCCAATTTGTAACAACTATATTCTCGTTTTTGGGATTGGAGATGTTTAATGCGGAGAGTTTGCTGGGGAAATCTTTTAATTTTACAGCAACGCTAATGCTGAGTTATATTTTGTCTCAATTTATTATTTCCATACTGACAAGTATGCTTTCCATAGGAGGGATATTTGTGCAGTATGCTGCTCTCACAGCAGATAAAGAGGGGGCAGGTTTGAAAGACCAAGTAGAAAAATTGGGAAAAACACCTGATAACGACAAAGATGAGGAAGATTTTTAAGAATAAAATCACTTTTTTGTAAAATAGGGCAACTTTTTATACGTTTGCTTACTAAAAAGATATTTATGCAGCTATTTCATTCTGATGTGGAAGCCGCCAATGCCTTGGCAAATTCTTATCAAAAACTAAAAACAGAAATTTCAAAGGTTATTATAGGGCAAGATGAGACTGTGCGTCTCTTACTCACCTCCATTTTCTCGCAGGGGCATTGCTTGCTGGTGGGGGTGCCTGGTTTAGCCAAAACGCTGCTTGTTCAAACTTTGGCGTCAGTCTTAGACTTAAGCTTTAATCGTATTCAGTTCACACCCGATTTGATGCCCTCTGACATTACTGGCTCCGAAACCTTAGATAAAGACCGTAATTTTCAGTTTATGCAAGGGGCTGTATTTGCAAATATTATCTTAGCAGATGAAATCAATAGAACGCCTCCAAAAACCCAAGCAGCTCTTTTGGAAGCCATGCAAGAGTATGCTGTAACGATTGCAGGTAAAAAATATGAACTTCCTAAGCCCTTTTTTGTATTAGCAACGCAAAACCCTATAGAGCAAGAAGGCACTTATCCGCTGCCAGAAGCCCAATTAGACCGTTTTATGTTTAATATATGGCTGGGCTATCCGTCTTTTGCTGCTGAGGTAGAAGTGGTAAAAAACACTACTTCTGGGCAGAAAACCACTTTAGAAAAAATTTTAGATGCTGAAACATTGCGTTACTTCCAGCAGCTTATCCGAAAGGTAATCGTGGCTGATAACGTGATAGAATATGCAGTAAAATTGGTTCATAAAACACGACCTCAAACGGAATTGGCTTCCAAAGAAGCAAATGCTTATTTGGAGTGGGGAGCAGGACCCAGAGCCTCTCAGTATCTGATTATTGGAGCAAAATGTAATGCTTTGCTACACGGAAAATATTCACCTGATATAGAAGACGTGAAGGCTGTTGCTAAACCCATATTACGTCATAGAATTGTACGTAACTTCAAAGCTGAAGCTGAGGGCATAAGCATCGATAATATCATAGAAGCAATGCTTTGAATTGGCTGGTATGTGATAAAAAAGCCCTTGTAATATTGCAATAGCTGTGCTTTTCTATAAAATAAGACTTCTTGTGTTAATTAGTATATTTAAAAAATACAATTTATATTGCTTATTAGCAGCCTTATTGGCTATATCTTTGGCTCGTTTGATGCTTCATTGGCATCAAAACCAGCCTTCTGTAGATATAGATGTTAAGCATCAAAAATACATACAAGAAAATATTTGGCAAGAGATTAAGACTTTAGAAAGAGAAAGCAGAGAGGTAGAGCAGTTATTTCAGGAAGGCAATGCAATTAGTTTGATAGAAATCAAGAAAAAGCATCAATATCCTTGTTTGGTATTCAATAATGCAGAACTCGTGTTTTGGTCTGATGCGAGGCTTGTACCAACCCACAACGAGTTGGCGGGTACTTATAGGATTAAATTTGTTGAAATCAAGAATAAAAAACTACTCGTGCATCGGGAGTTTTTTAGAACAGCCGAAGGGAGAGCCATAGAAATATTTACGTACTTGCCTATTTATGAAGGTTTTAAAATAGAAAACACCTATCTACAAAGTAGATACAATCCGCTGATCATCCCTCCGAAAGTAGAGCTAAGCAGTAAAAGAAATCAAAAAAATGCCATCTATGCAACTGACGGGACGTTCTTATTTGCAGTAGAGAAAACTAATATTCAAGAGCTTAGTACTACGTATTGGTTATGGCTACACTTATTTTTTGATGCTTTGAGTTTAGTTTTTTTATTTATTTTTATTTGGAGGTGGCGTAATTGGTTCGTTAGAAACAGAGTATACGAGTTACATAGTGCTATTTTACTTGGTTTCTTATTTTTTGTACGTTGGTTGATGCTCTCAAAACAAATTCCCTTTCAGTATTTTGAGTGGAACTTGTTCAATCCTCAGTTGTATGCATCTTCTTTTTGGGCTCCTTCTTTGGGCGATTTATGGCTCAATATCTTGGTTGTTTTTATTTTTTTACAACAATTACAACGTTATTACCCTTACACTTGGATATTTACTGTTTTTTCCAAGATGCCAGCGAAATATTTTATTTTTGCGGGCTTCCTAATCATACTTCTCAATTACCATATTTTTTACGAATTTTTTTTCTTTTTTAGCTCCATATTTACAGATTCTCAGTTAGTATTGGATATTTCAAAAAATATTTCTTTTAGTTATGTACATTGGTTTGCTTATTTGATATTCATATTTTTATCCGTTATATTCTTTTTAGCCACTCAAATATTGAGTAGATTACTTATTCGTTTTTTTGAAGAAAAGTACCTGTATTTTTTTATAGCTTTCATATTGGCTACCTTACTACATAGTGCTTGGGCTTATAGTACAGGTAGTTTTCACCCTATTTTATCTTTATTAAATGGCTTTTATTTACTGATTTTATATTTTTTTAATTTTCCTAAGTATTTATTTCGTTTCAATTATTATGCTACTTTATATCTGTTTTTTTCGGGTTTGGTGTGTTCGGTGGTAGGGGTGTATGCAATGATATTTTTTGGGCAAAAAACACAAGATATTCAGATGCAAAAGTATGCAGAGGCTCTTTTGGAAGAGAGAGATTTCTCGGCAGAGTATAGTTTGGATAACTTGCTGGAGGATATTCGTTTAGATGCTGGTGTAAGAAATTATTTTAAAAATCCTTTTTTGGACAAATCTTTGGCTCGAAGAAAAATAGAAAAACTATATATTAAAAATGAATTCCCTGATTATCAGGTAGATATTTTCCTTTTTGATGCTTTTGGTTACTCTTTGCAACCTCATACAAGTAAGCAGCCTTATCAGGAGTGGGTGAATCTTTATCAAAAACCAGAGTTTAGAACGGACAAGGCAGACAGATTTTTTATCAACGAAACACAAGCCATAGAGCAGAAAATAGGCGTAAATTTGCTAAGAATGTATGTAGATTTCTTAGAAATACGGCAGGATAATGTCATACTTGGCTATATTGTTTTTGAGCTTAAAAAGAAAAAAAATGAAGATTTTAAGGTCTATCCCGAACTACTGCAAAACGAGCGTTTCAGAGAACCAAAAGAGTTCAGAAATTTTTCGTATGGTATTTTCAGTAATAATAAACTGATTTATAGGCAAGGAATTTTTAATTATGAGAGAAATTTTAAAGAAACTCTTTTTAAAATCAATATTTTATTTGAAAAAGGTTATGTATATAAAGGGTATCAGCATTTTGCTTTGAAGGGCGAGAAAGGGCGAACAGTGGTTGTTTCTGCTCCGATATATGCGTTCAAATACATTTTTACCAACTTTTCGTTCTTTTTTCTTTTGCTTTTATTTTTGGTTACTCAAGTTCTTTTGATTTATGGTATCAATAGCTTCCGAAAAAAAATAAATGTTTCCTATATTGCACGCGTGCAACTTATTCTAAATATAGCTTTTTTTCTACCTTTAGTGGTAGTGAGTGTTACTATTCTGAGTATTCTAAGCTCTTCTTATGATAAAGATTTGAATGATTATTTTTTGCAAAAAGCACAAAATGCAGCCAGAACGCTCATCAACCCTATTCAACAATATAAAAATCAGTTGATAGAGAAAGATGAACTGCTCAAGGAAATCAATGCAATTGCTGATTTTGCTCAAGCTGACATCAATTTATTTGCTGCTGATGGCAAACTCATTAGCTCCAGCCAAACAGCCATTTATGATAGCCAAATTCTTTCTAAGTATATCAATACAGAGGCTCTTTGGAAAATAATGGTGCTCAAAGAGCAAAATATCTTATTAGCAGAGCAAATAGGCTCATTGGCATATAAATCCGTTTATTTTGGCATACGTTCCTACGATAACAATGAATTATTGGCGATTTTGAGTGTCCCTTTCTTTGATTTTGAAGATGAAAGGCAAAAAAAAATAGCTGATGGCGTAAGCACTATTATCAATATTTTTACCATTGTTTTCATTGTTTTTGTCGTAATTTCTTATCTCACTTCTCATATTCTCACGGAGCCTTTCCGATTGATTACACAAAAAATACGAAAAACAACACTCTACGCCTACAACGAGCCTATTCATTGGGAATCTGATGATGAAATTGGTTTGATGATTAGTGAGTACAACAAAATGCTTTTGAACTTGGAACAAAGCAAAGAAATTTTGGCTCAAACTGAAAAAGAAACAGCCTGGCGTGAAATGGCTAAACAAGTGGCTCACGAAATCAAAAATCCACTTACGCCAATGAAATTAACTTTGCAACATTTACAAATGCGTATACAAAAAGAAAATCCTGATTTACAGAAACTTACAGAGAAACCTTTTGAAACGCTACTTACACAAATAGATTTACTCAGTGATATAGCTACTTCTTTTTCTACTTTTGCTAAGATGGCTATTCCCAAAAATGAAATTTTTGATATTACTGAAGTACTCCGTCAGACTTTACTTTTATACGAAAGTGATAAAAATATTCAACTTATTAGAACTATACAAAAAGGGAACTTTGAGGTAAAAGGAGATAAACAACTATTTTCTCAAATATTTACTAACCTGATACTCAATGCTATACAGGCTGTACCCAATCTAAGAAAGCCCGAAATAAGTGTCAGTTTGTATCAGCAAGAGTCATTTGTACGCATAGAAATCAGAGATAATGGAACAGGTATTCCGGAGGACATCAAGCAAAAAGTATTTTTGCCTAATTTTAGCACTAAATTTACAGGCTCAGGAATTGGTTTGGCTTTGGCTAAAAGAGGTATTGAGCACGCAGGTGGCAAGATTTGGTTTGAAACAGAGAAAGATGTGGGTACTTGCTTTTTTATAGAAATGCCTATCCAATAAAAAACGCCAAGAATTCAGTATCTTGGCGTTTTTGGTAAAATTTATTTAGCTCTTTATCCAATCAATAGCATCTTTTTCGCTTTGAAAAATATTCATAGTAAAGCCTTCTTGGGTAGTTACACTACTTACATAGCTTACGATACTTAAATTTGCCATTACATCTTCGGAGGCAATGAAAGCCTTTTTCTGGATTTTATTCATCACATAAATTTTATGCACTTCAGCGTTGAGCCAATCAATTACTTCTGTACTGAAAGTATTTGCTCCTAATTTTCTACAATCGGCAATAAGGTTTACTTGCCCCTTATATTTTTGGCAAGTCTGCACGATTTGCATCAAGAGATGTATAATAATCTCCTTGAACTTGTTTTCTGGTACATCTTTTTTCCATTCTTTTACAATGCAGGAAAGGCTTGGCTCGTAGTACAATGTGATAAACTCATCATCATACAACATCTCTTTGGTAAGGGCTGAATTTTGCATAAAAAATTTACTTTAAGTGTACCCATAAAACACTTTTCTTCTCATTTTGTTTAACTTTTTTTAAAAAAAAGTTAAACAAAATTTTTAAAGGAAAAAAATGTGCTTTTAACGCTTTTTATAGCATCTTTTTCAGGAATGTGAGCGTCATTTGATAAGCCTTTTCAGTAGATTCTTTATCGTAATTGGGGTTGCTTGGGTTGGCAAAGGCGTGTTCGGCATCAAAACTTTCTATGGTAGCTTTTTTATTCAGTTTTTGCAGATTTTCTTTAAATTCTGCGACAATTTTTGGGCTAATCCATTGCTCTTTGCCCGCAAAAATACCTAATACCTCTGCTTTTAGCTTTTTTAGTTTAGCCAAATCTTTTTCGGGCATTCCGTAATAAATAACACAAGCTTTGGCTTGTTTGCCTGCCAAAAGAGCGGTTTGTAAAGACCAGCCTCCGCCAAAACACCAGCCAATCGTAGCGATACGGCTTTTTTTACCTACATATTTGAACGCTCCTTTGATAATATTTTCGGCTCTTTCTGTTTTCACGGCTTGCATATATTCAGCGGCTTTTTCGCGTGTATCGGCTACTTTTTGGTCGTAGAGGTCAAGGGCAAGTACATTTACATCACCCAAATCATTATAGATTTTTTCGGATTCACGCTTGATGTAGTCGTTCAAGCCCCACCATTCGTGCACAACAATAACGTATTTGTTCGTTTTTTTAGGATTTTTTAGCTCGTAGCCATAAGCCTCGCTGCCGTCAGCGGCTTTGAAAGTGATATTTTTTCCTATTTCGCTTTGATGAACGTAAGGCAAAGGAACATCATGAGACATTCTGAAACTATCTTCATTGCCCAAATTGGCAAATTCGGTGGTGGCTTTGCTTACTTGGCAGCAAGTTTGGGCGAAAGCCCCCAAAGAAGCCAATGTCAAGCTTAGGGTTAAAACTAATTTTTTCATACAATCTGATATTTTTATTTGTTGCAACATTTAAACTATTTTTTTTCTAAAATGTTTTCTTATTTTCATTAGCCTATTTATTTTGTGGCTACTTTTACCAATAATTTTAAGCCGTTCCGAAAACTTAACAAAAAGTTTTTACACTTCATTGAAGTTTTTTTACTACCTTTGCCGAAAATTTTACAGCCTTTTTAGCGTTTAGCTTAATCACTTTTTATGAATATCCGTAACATTGCTATTATTGCCCACGTAGACCACGGCAAAACCACATTGGTAGACAAAATCATACACTCTGCCAAACTCTTCAGAGAAAATCAACAATTTGATGATTTAATCTTGGACAACAACGAGTTGGAAAGAGAGAGGGGTATCACGATTGTCTCTAAAAACGTATCTATTCGTTATAAAGACACAAAAATCAACATTATTGATACACCTGGACACGCCGATTTTGGTGGCGAAGTAGAGCGGGTGCTCAAAATGTCTGATGGCGTGTTGTTATTGGTTGATGCTTTTGAGGGACCAATGCCCCAAACACGTTTTGTACTCACCAAAGCTATTCAATTGGGCTTAAAACCTGTAGTTGTTATCAATAAAGTAGATAAACCTAATTGTCGCCCTGATGAGGTGCATGAGTCTGTTTTTGATTTGATGTTCAACTTAGGAGCTACCGAAGAACAATTAGATTTTGTAACAATCTATGGTTCTGCCAAACAAGGTTGGATGGGTTATGATTGGAAACAACCCACAGATAATATCACCGCTCTTTTGGATACGATTGTGAAGGTAATACCTGCTCCAAAAATAGAAGAGGGAAGCCTCCAAATGCAAATTACCTCCTTAGATTATTCTGCTTTTGTGGGAAGAATCGCTATTGGGCGTGTTTTTAGGGGAAGTATCAAAGCCAATAGCCAAATAGCTTTATGCAAAGCAGATGGCTCTACCAAGAAAATGCGTGTAAAAGATATACAAATCTTTGAAGGTTTGGGTAGAGTGAACGTAGAAGAAGTACAAGCAGGCGATATTTGTGCTGTTACAGGCTTAGAAGGTTTTGAAATAGGCGATACTATTGCTGATGCTGAAAACCCTGAAGCATTACCACGTATTTCTATTGATGAGCCTACAATGAGTATGTTTTTCACCATCAATAACTCTCCTTTCTTTGGCAAAGAAGGAAAATTTGTTACTTCAAGGCATTTGAGAGATAGATTATTAAAAGAAACAGAAAAAAATCTGGCTTTGAGAGTAGAGTTTACAGATAGAGAAGACTCTTTTATCGTGTATGGTAGAGGAATTTTGCATTTGTCTATTCTCATCGAGACCATGCGTAGAGAGGGCTACGAACTGCAAGTGGGGCAGCCTCGTGTGCTTTTCAAAGAAATAGATGGGCAAAGACACGAACCCATAGAGTCTATGGTGGTTGATGTACCAGAGGAATTTGCAGGAAAAGTTATAGAGCTATCCACCCAAAGAAAGGGCGAACTACAAATCATGGAGCCTAAAGGCGATTTACAACATTTAGAGTTCAAAATTCCTTCACGTGGCTTGATTGGTTTAAGAAATCTCGTACTTACGGCTACACAAGGTGAAGCCGTGATGACACACCGTTTTATGGCTTATGAGCCTTTCAAAGGGGAGATTCCTGAGCGTATCAGTGGTTCACTGATTTCCAAAGATGCTGGACCTGCTACGGCTTATTCTATTGATAAATTGCAGGATAGAGGAAGATTTTTCATAGACCCAGGAGAGGAAATCTATGGCGGGCAAATCATTGGCGAACACACACGCGGCAGCGATTTGGTCGTAAACGTGCAAACAGGCAAAAAACTCACCAACGTTCGTGCTTCTGGCTCTGACGAAAGTGTTAAAATCGCTCCAAAAATACAATTCTCTTTGGAAGAAGCTATGGAATATATCCAAAAAGATGAATACGTAGAAATTACACCACAATCTATCCGTATGCGTAAGATTTACTTAGACGAGAACGAACGCAAAAGAATGGATAAGAATTAAAAAAGTCATTTATGGGGTTTGAGTATCTCAAGCCTCATAAATTTATATAGACCAGCCTAAAAAATTTCATTTTCCCCTCATTTTTTCTACATTTGTAAGAAAAAATAGCCATGAAATACGCTCACATCAGAGAGGAAGAACTCAAAAATAAAGTTGCTCAAGATTATTTTTACCTCTACGACTGCACCCGAATTATCGGAAACGTAGATTTTTGTGTCGCTATGTTGAGAACTCCTGCTGATGGCTTCATAAAAGAACAAAATACTCCCCCTAACCCCCTCACAGAGAGGGAACTAAAAGGCGTTGCGGAAGAAGAAACTCCCTTTAACCTTCTTACAGATGAACAAAATACTCCCCCTAACCCCCTCACGGAGGGGGAACTAAAAGACGTATCAGAGGAAGATGAAAACTCAGAATTAGGTGAAAATAATTCCCCCTCTCAGAGGGGGGAAGGGGGAGTAAAAAACCTCTACTTAAAAGGGGGAATAGTTAATAAATACAGAGATAAAGGAACAGAAGATGATACTTTTCTATTATGGGCGGAAGCCAAAAAAGGTGTTTCAGATATTTATACCTCGCTGGTGCAACTGATTTTAACCATCGGAAAAGCCCGAACCTTCGATAAATACCTCCCACCTGCATTTTTGGGTGCTTTTGATGCCGAAAAAATAGCCTTCATTCCTTACAGCCAAATACACGAAATATTTTATATCAACGATTTTAACTGGAACGTTACGCCCTCCAATTACCATACCAAAGAATTTCAACTGATTCATAGCAAAGTAGCGGCTATTTTAGACCAAAAGGCTTTGCTTTTTTTCTATGAAAAAGACGATAAAGAACTTCAACGTTTTATCAAACTCAATTTTGTAGTAGGAAAATTGGGACTCACCAAAACGAAAATTGATAAAAACAATTTTATGGTGATTTATAACAAATGGTTACAATCTGTTCGCCCTACTATTGCCGTCAATTGGGATATTGCCAAGAAATCGGGCATTATTGATGGCGATTTTTACCTTGCCGATTTGCTTTCTCAAGAAAATATAACCCTCAAAGAAAAACTATTTGTATTACTGAAAACTGATTATTACGAATTAGATAGAAAGCTCAATGAATTTGGATTAGAAATTTCAAGTAAAACAGGTTTTACAGATAAACAAGTAGCTCATACGCAGTTTTGGAACAAATACGACAGACCTCCCAAAGAAGAATACTGGGATTATATCGTTGAACGAAGAGATTTACTCGTCCCCCAAGATGTACGTGAAAGAAAAGGAAGTTTCTTTACCCCTCAAATTTGGGTAGAGCTTTCGCAAAAGTACCTTACGGATGTACTTGGCGAAGACTGGCAAGATGAATATTACATCTGGGACTGTGCAGCAGGTACAGGCAATTTGCTGGCTGGACTGACCAATAAATACAATATTTGGGCTTCTACCCTCGATACGCAAGATGTAGATGCCATGAAAGACCGTATAAAAAACGGTGCTAACCTTCTCGAAGACCATGTTTTTCAGTTTGATTTCTTGAATGATGATTTCTTCCCCCTCTCAGAGGGGGGCAGGGGGAGTAAACTACCCCAAAGCCTGCAAAATATTCTTAAAGACCCCGAAAAACGTAAAAAGTTAATTATCTATATGAATCCTCCTTATGCGGAAGCTGGAAATGCAAAACAGAAGTCAGGAACAGGTGAAAATAAAGGAGGAACAGCTATTGATAATAAAACCTATTTAAAATATAAAAAAATGATTGGGAAAGGTAGTAATGAGCTTTTTGCCCAATTTTTAATAAGAATTTACAGCGAAATACCTCAATGTAAGATTGCAGAATTTTCAACTTTGAAAATTCTGCAATCTTCAAACTTCTCGGATTTCCGAAAAGTATTTCGAGCTTCGCTCGATAAAATTTTTTTAGTCCCCGCTGATACCTTTGATAATGTAAAAGGACAGTTTCCAATTGGCTTTAAAATTTGGAATACTCAAATACAAGAAGTTTTTATAAAAGCTATTGCTGATGTCTATGACAGAAATGGGAAGTTTATCAATTTAAAGAATTTGTATTCTTATGATGATGTAATAGGTAAAATAAATAATTGGCTTAAACAAGAATCAACAATAATCAAAAAAGCTGATTTTATTGGAAATATCCATTCAAATGGCAATGATTTTCAACATCAAAATGATGTTTTCATAGATAATGATTTATCAAAAAAGACATTTGGAGGTTTACACGTAATAGTTGCTACTCAAAATATTGTACAAACTTCTATATTATTTTCTGTTCGCCATTGTATAGAAGCCACTTGGCTTAATGACAGAGACCAATTTTTATACCCCAATGATGGTTGGCAAAAAGATACAGAATTTCAAAATGATTGTTTGGCTTTTACTTTATTTCATGGGCAAAACAGAATTACATCTAAAGAAGGCATAAACCACTGGATACCCTTTACAGAGCAAGAAATAAACGCCAGAGAGAAGTTTGAGAGTAATTTTATGACGCAATTTATCAAAGGGAAGATAAAATCTGAGGTAGTATATGACCTTTTCACTCCCCTCACAGAGGGGGAAAAAACTCCCCCTAACCCCCTCACAGAGGGGGAACTGAAAAAAGTTGGAGAGGGAGACGAAAACTTAGAATTAGGTGAAAATAATTCCCCCTCTGAGAGGGGGGAAGGGGGAGTAAAAAACCTTTATTTACAAGGGGGAGTAAAAAATATTTTGCAGCAAGGCATAAAAATAACTCCTGAATACTTACAAAGTAACGATATTAGTACTAAAGGTTTAATTTTTTCTGATTTGTACTTGCCCTACAACCCCAAACTTAAAGAAAACAGCAGGGATTTGCGTAAAGCAAGAAACTTAGCGGAAGTTCTTCTATGGAACGAACTGAAAGCTGATAAGTTTTTGGGCTATTCTTTTCAACGACAAAAACCTATATTACATTATATAGCTGATTTTTACTGCAAAGAGCTCAGTTTGGTGATTGAAATAGATGGAAGTAGTCATGATAATAAAATAGAGTATGATACCGAAAGAGACAGACAAATGAAAGTTATAGGTTTAAAGGTTGTAAGAATTAAAGATGATGATGTGAAAAAGGATATGGTGAACGTTTTGAGAGTGTTGGAAAATGAAATAGACAAAATTACTGCCCCTGCCCCCCTCACGGAGGGGGAACTAAAAGGTGTAACAGAGGAAGCCTCCCCCTCTGACCTTGTTATAGATGGACAAGAAACCCCTTCTAACTTTCTCACAGAGGAACAAAAAACTCCCCCTAACCCCCTCACAGAGGGGGAACTGGAAAAAGTAACTTCTATAGGGGGAGAACTTAGATTTTCGGAAACTGCCAAAGCCGTTTTTGAGGCAGGCAGAGAGTTATGGAGATATTACCACGCTCAAAAATTCCCCCTCACAGAGGGGGCAAGGGGGAGTTACAATGTCAATGCAAGTTTGTATGACATCAGGGAGCATTTTCAGGGCAGAAACGACAAAGGCAAGATGAACAACAAAAGCGAAGACGAGCAATATATGAAGCTGATTGGCAACCTCCGAGAAAAGCTGAAGGAGTTAGCCAAGAAAATAGAGCCTAAAGTCTATGAATATGAGTTTTTAAAAGCATAAAGTTACTTTCTATTTTTCAATGAGAAAACTCTTAACATATATTTTGTTTCCGCCACCCAACATCTCTTATAAAAATTTAGACAAAAATCTGAGGGGAAAAACGCTGCTTATTACTGGGGCAAGTTATGGAATAGGCGAGCATACTGCCCGTATTTTGGCAAATGCAGGGATTTCTTGTAGGCTTATCCTAACGGCAAGAAGTACAGAAAAATTGATTGCTTTACAAAAAGAACTACAAAGCGAACACTGCGAAGTACAGATTTTCTCAGCAGATTTGTACCAAGCCGAAGGAGTAGAAACTTTGATTACTTTTATCAAATCCGCTCAACCCATAGATATTTTCATCAGTAATGCGGGCAAATCTATCAGAAGAAGTATTTGGCAATCTTTAGAACGCCCCCAAGATTTGCAAAGAACTGCCCAACTCAATTACCTAACACCAACTCGTTTGGTAATGGCTTTGTTACCTTTATTACGTACAAAAAAAGGGCATATTATTCATGTATCAGCGGCAAGTGTATTGCTTCCTCCAATGCCTTATTGGGCTTTTTATCAGGCTTCCAAAGTTGCTTTTGAGCAATGGTTTGAGGCTATCCAACCAGAGTTAAAATGTTGGGGAATCAGAACGAGTGCAGTGTATTTCCCATTGGTACGGACACGTATGATTGAGCCCAACGAGTTGTACAAAAACGCTCCAGCAATGCCTGTGGAGCAAGCTGCCAAACATATCATCAGCCTAATAGCTACACCCAGAAAAAAATTTCAGCCTTGGTGGTTAGGATTTCTAATTTTTTTAGCTTTCTTTTTCGGTAAAATTCTTAGTTGGCTGAATGATGGGTATGCTCGTAAAAATATGGCTCATAGCCAAAGTAATGAAATTACTTAATATTAGAAATTTATACACCTTTTTCAAAATTTTAAGAAAAGAAGGTAGTAATCTCTTGGCAATTAGTAAGTATGTAGCTTATTTATATCCGCAAAAAATAGCTTTGATAGATGAAAAAACAGAAATATCTTACCAAAATCTTTGCCAAGAAGCCGAAAGTTTGGCGAGCGTTTTGCATCAGAGAGGTATTAGAAAACAAGATAGAATTGGTATTTTGAGTAAAAATAATGTGAATTTTGTAAAAATACTCTTGGCTGCTTCGCGTTTGGGAGCTGATGTACACTTACTCAATACGGCGATGAGCCAAGAGCAACTACAAGCCCTTTTGCAAAGCAAGCAAATTAGTTTTCTGTTGCAAGAGCAGGAAACTAATTTCCAAGATGTGCAATCATTTTTAATAGAAGACTTGCTTTCTCAAAGGAAAGAAACCATATTTTTAGCTCCACAAACAAGCAAAATAAGCGTATTTACAGGCGGAACAAGCAGCCAAAAAGTAAAGGTAGCTTCCAGAAAAACCAAAGCCATCAACTTTATAGAGCCTTTTTATGCCTTGCTTCATAATGCCCAACTCAACAAATTTGAGAGCGTGTATGTAGCCTTGCCTGCTTTTCACGGTTTTGGTTTGGCGGCTATTATTTTAGCTTTGGCTTTGGGGAAAAAGATAATTCTGACAGAAAAATTTGAACTTGAGAAAGTAGAAAATTTATTGATAAGGCATAAAGTAGAGGTTTGGGTGCTTGTTCCTACCATTTTGCAAAGGTTGGTACTTAGCCAAAAAAAAATCCAAGTGGCTTGCATACTTACAGGTGGGGCTGCTCTGCCTATTTCCTTGCTTCATAGTACGCAAAAACGTTGGGGAGAAATAATGTATAACTTGTATGGTACTTCCGAAATAGGCTTTTGTATAATGGCGAAACCTAAAGATTTGCTAAAAAAACCTCAAACACTTGGTAAGGCGATTGGGGGGGCAAAGGTAAAGGTAGAAGAAACAGGGCAAATGTTGGTAGCCACTTCTTGGGCAGTAGAGCCTGATTGGATAGCTACAGGCGATTTAGAATACAAAGATGAAGAAGGCTATTGGTATTGGAAAGGCAGAATAGATGATATGATTATTTCGGGAGGCGAAAATGTATATCTTGCTGATATTGAGCAAATAGTATTTGCTTATGAACCTATATTTGAGGCGGTAGCCTTGCCCACAGAAGATAAAGAATTTGGTCAGCGGTACTATCTGTTTTTGGTGTTTAAAGAGGGCTTACACACAGAAAAAGAGGCTTTTAAAGACTATTTAACAAAACGTTTAGCCCGTTTTCAGATGCCTAAAGAGATTTATATACTTGAAAAACTTCCCTATACAGCTATTGGTAAGCCAGATAAAAAAGGTCTATCAAAATTATATTTTGATACCAAAGGCTAAATCGCCTGCATCACCTAAGCCAGGAACAATATACGACTTGTGATTGAGTTCTTCATCTACACTTCCCAACCACAAAGAAACTTCTGTAGGGGCATTTTCTGTGAGATGTTTGACACCTGCTTGGCTTGCTATGATACTTGCAACGTGAATGTGTTTGGGCATTCCATTTTTAAGCAATTTTTTGAGGGCTATCAAAAGAGATTTACCTGTGGCAAGCATTGGGTCAATGAGGATAAGTGTTTTATCGCTCAAGTCTGGAGCTACTGAGTAATGTAACTGAATTTCAAAACTTTCATCGGCTTGGTGTTCTCCTCTGTAAGCACCCAGAAAAGCATTTTCAGCATTTTCAAAAACTTCTAAAAAACCTTGATAAAAGGGCAGCCCCGCTCTAAGAATGGTCGCTAATACGATTTTATCATCACTTAATTCTGTTTTGGCTATACCAAGTGGCGTTTGTATATTTTTTGGGGTGTAATGTAGTGTTTTAGATATTTCATAAGCCAATATTTCGCCAATTCGCATCATGTTTTTTCTAAATTGGGCTTTATGTTGTTGGGTTTGCACGTTTCGTAGGGCGGCTATCCATTCGTTAGCAATAGAGTTTTGTGAGGAGAGAACAAACATAAGCAAAAAAATATAAAAAATTGAAATAGGCGACAAAAGCCCTGCAAACAGGGCTTTTGTTTATTTTATGAAAGAAAGGAATTAAACGTTCCCTTTGTTACGTACAAGCATTACTTCTACGGTTTTCATTGCTAAATCATCGGAAACTCCTAAAGCAGACTTTAAATGCTCAATGATAGCTTCTTCGTTGGCAGTGAGGTAATCATCAATAAGTACCAAGTCTACGCAAACGGCAAAAAGCATATCTCTATTTTCAGCCTTAATCATTGGGGCACATTCGTTTACGGCAGTAGCCAAGCTATCGTACCCTTTGATATTAGTTCTACATTCGTCTATCAAAGCTCTGATATCGCTATTGTAAAACATTTTTTTCTGGTAAAGCGTGTCATAAATGGTATCCCATTCTTCACCTTCTATATCGCCATCAGCAGAGCCAGCAGCAATTACGATAGTTAGGAATGCTTCTTCTT
>JANRLU010000238.1:0-12613 GCA_033762275.1 Thermonemataceae bacterium
AACATATCTACTTTTGATATACTGTGCAAAAATCGTGAAGGCTTCTATTTGAATAAATAGAAAAAATAATAAGGCAATATAATTCTTTCCCTTGTTGCTATTGCTTTTCAAAGTAAGTAAGTGAACTCCGTAGAATAGAGCCGCACTTATAGGGAGTAGATGGAATATTAGTTCCGTAGAAATATATTTACTCAAAGCATTTTGTAGTTTATTCTCCAAAAATAGGACTTTTTTCCCTGAATTCAAACATCTAAATCTGGTATTTTCCCTATATCAGGACTTGTAGTTCTTTATACACAACAATAACAGAAGTATATTTGCTAAAAGTTTCTAAACACAAAATTTTATGAAGAAAAGTATTTTGTTGGCATTTTTTTGTGTGGTCGTAGCTTGGCAGGCTAACGCACAAGATAAAAAAAACCTGACGGAAATTCCTCAACAAGAACCCGTAGTAAAGGTAAAAATTACTAAAAATCCGAAAATAACTCCCCTTATCGGGCAAATTAATGAAATTACTTTTGATGACGTGCTCACAGAAAAGGTAATAAGGGTACTAAGAGAGCGTGGTTACAAAAAACTTAAAGGTGTTTCGGAAAATATAAATCATGATACGACAAAAGAGAGTGCCGAGTATGTATCAAGAAAAGAAGTATTAGAAATATTAGCTACGCTTAAAAAACAATAGTTTATGAAAAAGAAACTGCTTATTTTACAACTTATCTTTGTTTGTATATTATCTTTAGGCGACTTATACGCTCAAATCACTATTGGTACGCAAGTTACCCAAAGTGGTGCGACCGCTATTTCTCCCTATAATTATTACTATGAAAGTCGTAGAGTACAATTTGTGTACACACAAGCAGAAATTGCTGCTGCTGGTGGCGTAGCTGGTACGATTTCAGCTATCGCTTGGGACGTTTCACAAATAAACGGTGGTAATTTGGTAAATTATACCATTAAAATGGGGCATACCTCAGCTACAGATGCTTCTTCTCATAATACAGCAAGCCTAACAACCGTCAAAAACGCCCACACACTTACACCTGGGGCAGTTGGTTGGCGAACAATTACTTTTGATAATGACTTCTGCTGGAATGGAACAAGTAATATTTTGGTAGATGTATGTTGGGGTGTAAATCCTGGTTATGGTTCTAACGGGCAAGTTTGGATGTATAACAATGTGGCAAGCCAAACAAGAGCACTTAATCTTAGTTCTTCAAGTGCTTGTGGCTCTAACACCATCACTACAAGAAACTACAAGCCAAGAGTACAGCTTACTATAGCTCCTTTGCTGCTACCCACTGCTACAATGACAAAAACTTGTGCTGTAGATTACAAAAGTTATAGTGTATCAGTACAAGTAAGCAGTTTAGGCGATTTTACTGCTGTGGATATTACCGATGGGGTAACTACTTACCAAAGTAATGTAGGCATAGGAACTTATACAATTACAAGCCTTACAGGTAATAAAACTATTTACGTAAAAGAAAATGGTGGTAGCGGAGATTGTGGGGTGCAACAATCTTTCACTGATTGTGATATTTGTACTTCTCCTACACTACCAGATAATGAATGTTCTACAGCCACTCTGATAGACTTATCACAGCCTTTCGCAGGAAGTACAGATTGTGCTTATACTCCGAGTTCAGGCAGCCCATCTGGTTGTGGTTCAATAGAAAACGACTCATGGATAAGCTTTATTGCAGGAAGTACAGAGGTTGAGTTAGAATATGAAATCGGAGATTGTGCCTATAATGATGGCATTCAGCTTTCTGTATTTAGTGGTTCTTGTGGTTCTTTATCTCTGTTATCTGGTTCTTGTGTGAATCCAACGGGCGAGCTAACAACAGGAACATGGAATTTCTCAGGGCTTACCATCGGAGCAACTTATTATATACGTATTGATGGCTATGCGGGTGATTTATGCGATTATTGGATTACACCGCTTTCGGGGGTAGTAGTTACGCCACCTAATGATTTGTGTAGCAATGCGATTGCTATGACCTGCGGACAAACCTATACAGCAAGTAATATATTAGCTACAGCAACAGGAGCACCAACTGCTTGTGGCGGGGGTGGTACAACTGCTAAAGGGGTTTGGTATAGTTTTGTTGGTAATGGCAGTACTATTGTTGTAAGCACCAACAACGCACAAACCAACTTTGCGACAAATATCAATGTATATACAGGCTCTTGTGGTACTTTTTCTTGTGTGGGCGGAGCTACAGGGGCTTTAGGAGCAACGCTTAACGTGGCTACTACAAATGGAACAACCTATTATGTATACGTAGATGGGGAAGGAACTGCTGAAGGTACTTTTGAGATAGGCATTACTTGCCCTTCTTGCCCTGCCAATGCTGGAACTTGGGATTAAAACTTTCACTCTTTAAGCCAACATTTATGATTTTTTTAGAGAAAAAATATTTACGCATCATAGGGCTCATATTTATACTTTCCCTAAAGAAAGTATCGCTTTATGCCCAATGCGATTTTTATGAAGATATAACCGTAAGTACTTCAGGGTATAACAGTGGGGCAGGGTTCACACAGCGATATGTTTTGGTAGAGAATAATGCAGGCACTCCAGGCGAAATATTAGATATCAACGCCAATGGTCAGTTTCTGGGGCTGGCTTCTGGGAGTTATTTTGTATATGCCGTTAATTATCAGGGGACTCAACCCGCAACACTTGCAGCAGGAAGCCAATGGTCTGCTTTTACGGGGGCTTTAGGGAGTAGTTGTGTAGCACTTACAGATGCTTATCTTGGGAGAGCCGTCAATGTTTGTAACATAGACCAAACTGCCTGTTTGACGAGTAATATTCAGGTGAGTACCTCTGGGTATACAAGTACCGCGGGCTTTTCTCAAAATTTTATTTTGGTAAATTCTACTACCAACCAAATTTTAGCCACCAATACAACTGGTGTATTTACCCCTGCTGACTATGGCGGTGTAGCTGGCGTTTTCAATGTGTATGCCGTAAATACCAATAGTACAAATGTAACCAACACAATGATAACAGGAGACCCCTTCAATAATGTGAGTGTTGCTTGCACTACTTATTGTGCCTCGTTGTTGGGTCCTCGGGTGGTAGAAGTATCCACTTGCACTCCTTTAGATGCTCAACTCCTCAATTTTAATGGAAACGCTCAGGAGGGTTATGACTTTTTGGAATGGCAAATCAAACAGGATAAAAATATGCAATATTTTATCTTGGAGGCTTCGGCAGACGGGCAAAATTTTCAGAGAATTGCTCAAGTGAATAAAAAAGAAGAAAATACAGAAATAGCAGCCTACAATTATTTGCACAAAACCCCTTTTAATTTTATTACTTATTATAGGCTAAAAGTGGTAAGTGATAATAAAACGGCATATTCTAACATCATTAGTATTGGTAGGGAAGGTTTGGCTGGAGAAATTAAACTTTACCCTAACCCTGCAAAAGACTATTTTGTAGTGGAAATTCCGTCTGATACCAATGCAGCTATATCAATGGAAATCATTGATATATTGGGAAAATCCATAGAAAAGCGTTATGCACAACTAAAACAAGGGTTTAACAAATATACTTTTGATACTTCAGCTTTACCTTCGGCTACTTATGTGTTAAAAATTCGTACTGATAAACAAATTTTTTCTCCTATAAAATTAGTTTTAAGCAAATAAATTGTGTAAACTGATAAAAATTTTGGTTCAAAGTTTTTACTTTTGCTTAAAAACAATATATTTACAAGGAAATCAGCTATCGGTAACGATATTATGGAAAATTTAATCATAAAAGAAACAGAGCAAACAGCCGAAGTACTATTAGATGCCAAAGAAGGGGTGATTTCTTTCTCGGGAGTTTCTATACCTGAAGATTCGTACAGCTTTTTTACGCCCATTTTGCGTTGGCTGGAACAATACAGTGAGTCTCCGCAGCCGAAGACGAAGGTAGTGTTCAATATAATGTACTGTAATACAAGCTCTTCTATGTATATCTCGGAAATACTAAGAAAGCTACGAAGATTGAAATCTGCTGCTCAAGAGATAGAAATTATTTGGTATTTTGAAGAAGATGATATAGATATGCGTATGCTTGGCGAGGACTTCAAACGAATTAGCCAGCTTAATTTTAAAGTAACACCACTAAAATGAATATAATAAAAAACCTATGGGTTGTATAACTCATAGGTTTTGTTGTATTCAAAAGATAAGAAACTTATCTATTTCTTCCGTATTGCTCGTGGCTTGATACCCAATCCGAAGAAGAAATTGCAGAAGCTAAAGAAATTTCTCCTGCCAATACCACCCCTGCAATAATCTCTGCTAACTTATTTACAGTTCCTCTACCTACGCAACCCAACATTTGCAAGCACTCATTTTGAGTAGCTAATTTGACACCACCACCGTGTGTGGCAACAATCAAAGAAGGAATAGTAATACTCATATACAAGTCGCCTTCGGGAGTAAGCTCAGAGTATAAAACACCTGCTGACGACTCTGAAACATTGGCTACATCTTGTCCTGTAGCAATAAACATTGCCGTAATACCATTAGCCGAGTGAAGTCCGTTGTTATTTGCCCCAGAAAGAATCGCTCCAATATTAGCGACCCCATAATGAGCTGCTAATTTCTCAGGTTCTACACGCATAATTTGTATCAATACATCACGTTTAATAGTACATTCGGCTACTACTCTCTTCCCACGTGTACGCATCACGTTTATCTGAGAGGCTTTTTTATCTGTCGCAAAATTAGATTCTAAGTAGAAATTTTTAATTTTAGAAGCATCATAAGAGTCTAATATCCAGCTACACGCTGCAAAAGTTGCCCTTCCGACCATATTTTGCCCTGCTGCATCACCTGTAGAATAATTAAATCGCAGATAAGCAAATTTATTGGATAAATAACTATCTATGTATTGAAGTTTAGCCACGCTTGAGGTAGCTTCTGCTTCCTCTGCTATTTTTTTAAAGTTTGCCTGAATCCATTTCTCAAACTCACGAGCTTCTCTGGCGTTTTCAAATACGAAAACAGGAGCTCTTTGCATAGCATCACCTATAACTGTGCAAGTTACGCCACCACTCAAATTCAAAACCTTCATTCCCCTATTGTACGAGGCTACTAAAGTACCTTCTGCCGTAGCCAAAGGAATAAGAAAGTCACCTTGTGCATACTCGCCTTTGATATGTAGCGGTCCTGCTATTCCGAGAGGTACTTGAGCTACGCCAACAAAATGCTCACAATTACCTTGCGTAAGATGGGGGTCAAAAGAATATTTGGCAACATGATGCAAACCTGTAAAATTAGGGTTTATATGTTGCTTTACGTAGTCAGTTGCAAATTTTTGTCTTGTTTGTATAGCTTCTTCAGCGTAATCATCAAGGTCATTACGGGGGATTTTCACTGCTCCTTGTTCTTGTTTGGCAATAGAATCTTCTACTTTTATTTCCAAACTTCCAAAAGGAGTAGCCCTAAATTCTATTGTTACTTTGTGTTTTCCCTCTGGCAAAGAGGCTGCTTTTGCTATAATATTTATGACTCTACGTAAAGGGAAATTGATAGGGCTGGCTTCGGTAATAGCCGTAGCAGGGACTAATTCATTTTCGCCCAAATCAATAAAAACATCTGTTAAAGGTATCTTTATATCGCCAATCATCACCTCTTTTAGGGCAGTCAGTGTGGCATCACTAAGGCGATTTTTTACCGAAAAACTAATGCCATCATTAAGATTTCGGAGGCTTCCTCTTGTATAAAGCTGCTTGAGGAGCATACTTGGTATGAAGTTCATAAGCAATAAATATTTAGATTTTACTGCATAATAAGTATTTTATCAGAAATTTAAAATTTTTGGAGAAAAAATATTTGCAGCTATCTGATTATCAGTTGAGAACTTTGAGGTACGATAAGGAGTTTGCTATTATTGCGTGTTTGGGATATCTATTAAACAATATCAATAAATTCGCTAAGTACCATAGCGGTAGCTCCCCAAATTATTTTACCCTTTACATCAAAATAGGGCGTTTCGAAACGCATATTTTTAGTTTCTATCAAAGTATTTTTGATAGTTTGTGGATTTTTGAGCTGAGAAACTGAAGCCGTAAAAATTTCTGCAACTTCTTCAGGATTGGCTTGTAGCTTAGGCTTTTCTAAAGTATAGGCTAAAGTGGGATATATCATAAAATTACTGGCAAAAACATATAAGGGGCTGAGTTGTCCTATAATTTTTATTTTTGAGGTATCCAAACCTATTTCTTCTTCTGCCTCTCTTAAAGCTGTATGTATGAGGTTATTATCTGTTTCATCCTTTTTACCTCCAGGGAAAGCCACTTGACCGCTATGAACCCCTTTTTCGGTGGAGGGTCTTTGTATAAGTGGCACAACCCACTCGTCTTGCTCTGGATATAATAGCAAGAGCACACCACTATCACGGGTGAGGGCATTGGTGGGTAGCTCAAAATAACGCTGCCTAAAAGCCTCTGAAACCATTTTTATTTGAGATTTTTGGGCTGGCAACTCTCCTTTCTGAATAATATACGCTAATTTCTCTATATCAATCATTTTTTCCAATATAATTGAAAGGGCTTATTTTTAGAAGTTCTATTTTTATTTCCTCACTAACTTCCAGATTTTCTATAAAAGTAGTTATACTTTCTTTGGTTATTTTGTTTGAGGTTCTGGTAAGAGCTTTTAGGGCTTCGTAAGGCTTTGGATATTTTTCTCGCCTCAAAACTGTTTGGATAGCCTCTGCTACCACCGCCCAATTATCTTCCAAATCCATTGTTATTTTTCCTTCATTCAATTCTAATTTATTGATACCTTTTACAAAGGATTTGAAAGCGATAAGCGTATGAGCAAAGGGAACCCCTATGTTTCTCAGTACAGTTGAGTCCGTTAAATCTCTTTGTAAGCGAGAAATTGGTAACTTTGCTGATAAATGCTCAAAAATAGCATTGGCATAACCCAAATTGCCTTCGGCATTCTCAAAATCAATCGGGTTTACTTTATGAGGCATAGCCGAAGAACCTACCTCATTGGCATTTATTTTTTGCTTGAAATACCCCATTGAAATATACTGCCACACATCACGAGCAAAATCAATTAAAATTGTATTTATTCGTTTGAAGGTATCAAAAATGGCTGCCAAATGGTCATAATGCTCTATTTGTGTGGTAGGACTGCTTCTTTTTAACCCTAATCCTTTTACGAAATTTTCACCAAAAAGTTGCCAAGAAATAGTTGGATAAGCCACATAATGAGCATTAAAATTCCCCGTTGCCCCACCAAACTTGGCTGCGAAAGGAATTTGCTCCAACAAAGTTAATTGCTCTTTAAGTCTTACCTCAAAAATTTTCAGTTCTTTTCCTAAGGTAGTAGGGCTGGCGGCTTGCCCATGCGTATGAGCTAACATTGCTTGGTTGCTCCATACAATAGCTTTTTGGCTAATCGCTTGCTTAAGTTCATCAAGCAAGGGTAGAATCAAGTTTTGTAAAGCCTCCTTCAAACTTAAAGGGATAGCTGTATTGTTGATGTCTTGTGAGGTAAGCCCAAAATGTATGAATTCCTGATAATCAGCTATATTCAATTTAATAAACTCTTTTTTGAGATAATACTCTACGGCTTTCACATCGTGGTTGGTCGTTTGCTCGATAAGTTTAATGGCTTCAGCAGCTTCTAAAGCAAAATTTTTGTAGATGTTTCGCAATGAAGGAAATAATTTTTTATCAAAATCTCTCAACTGAGGTAAAGGTAACTCACAAAGAGCAATGAAATACTCTATTTCCACTTGTACCCGATAACGAATAAGAGCAAACTCTGAGAAATAAATCCCTAAATCTTTGGTTTGGTGATAATACCTGCCATCTATGGGCGAAATAGCTAAAAGAGGTTTCATAAATCTATCTAAAAGACAAAAATACACTATTTTCACGATATTTATGCGAACTTTTTTAAAAATTAAATGTTTTAACAATAAATGTCTTAACGCTTATTTTATGAAAAAAATATTTTATCCTTCCGCAGAAAGAGGCAAAGGAAGTTATGGTTGGTTAGAAACTTTCTATTCCTTTAGCTTCTCTCACTATTACAATCCTCAAAAAATACATTTTGGAGCTTTGAGAGTACTCAATGATGATACAGTAGCAGGTGGAACAGGTTTTAGTACACACCCCCACGATAATATGGAAATTGTAACGATTGTATTGGAGGGGGCTTTAGCTCATCAGGATAGTACGGGCAGAGGCGAAGTGATTAGAGCCAACGAGGTACAAATTATGTCTGCGGGTAAAGGAATTTATCATTCTGAAAAAAATGCTGATAGCCACAAACCCGTAAAACTTTTACAAATTTGGGTCTTTCCGAAAGAAAAGAACATAGAGCCTCGTTATGAGCAAAGACTTTTTGAGCCAACAACTTTTAAAAATCAGCTTGTAACGGTGGTTGCTCCTGATAAGCCCGAAGCCCTTTGGATTAACCAAGATGCTTTTTTTGTGTTAGGAAATTTAGAAAAAGGCTTTCAAACGAGCTATCAACCTCAAAAATCTCAGAATGGTGTTTATGCTTTTGTGATAGAGGGTGATGTATTGGTAGGTGGTGAGAAACTACAAAAAAGAGATGCTTTGGGCGTTTGGGAATTAGAAAACCTTGAAATAGAAGCCCTTACAGAAACAAAATTATTATTGATTGATATTCCAATGCAGGCTTAGCACGTAGCGAAGAGAGCTTAACATTTATTTGCTAAGCTCTTCATATTTTTGTACTACTTTCATCAGACCTTCCAAGTTTTGCGTTTCTATTTTCTCTTTTTTGATAAAAAGCTCTAAATCCGCTTTTTTATCCTCAAAAAATCGTAGAATATCTTTCTTCTTAGCTTTGGTAAGCATAGTTTTTCCGCTGGGCAAAATCAAAATATAAGCATCATCACGGATAATGGTTTCCTCGTTGAGGGAAGAGCCGTAATGTGTGGTATTAGGGTCTGTGCTTGCTTTTTTTGCCTTTCGGTGGTGGTGATAATATACCCTTACTTTATTTTCGTAAATGATCTGGGCGTAGGTATAATCTATTTCTTCAATATTTTTGAGCCATCTGAAACGATAAGTCGTACCTCCACTGATAATAGCAAAATACTCTACTTGCCCTTTGGGTAAAATTTCCTCTTTGCCTGTTGTGTTTTTAAGGTGTATATCACCTGTTACGGTATTGTAGCGTATCACTCTTTTCTCGTTTTTAGCTCCATAGACGACATAGCCATCTTGCCAATCTGTCAGAAACACATCTTTTTCTATAGATGCCTGATTGATGCCCGCACGCATACCCAAGTTAGCTCCGCTTGGGTCTAAAATATCCATTATAAGTCGTTGTGCTGATGATTGGTGAGCGGTTAGTAAAAGCGTAAGGAGAAGATATTTATACATAAAAATTAGAAATTTTCATTTTAATACTTTCTATAAGGTCTTGTGGGACTTCTTTTTTTTGTAGATGAGTTTTGAGTACTTCGCGGATAGCCACTTCTAAATCGTATTGCTGGTAACAAGGCAAGCATTTTTCTATATGAGCCATCAACTCTTGACTCTGTTGTTCGCAGGCTTCTCCGTCAAGAATGGTATAGAGGGTTTCTATACAACAACAATTACAAGGCTTTGTATTTTCTTCACTTTCAGGGCATTGAGCGGTAGTCTTTTTCAGCATAAATATTAAGTATTTTTCAAATAACCCATTTTTTTAGCATAAGAACTTAATTTTTCTTTGAGCAAACCTCTGGCTCGGTGCAAACGCGAACGAACCGTACCAATTGGAATGTCCAATATTTTCGCCATTTCCTCGTAAGTAAATCCTTCTATATCGCAAAGAATAATAGCTATTCTAAAGTCTACATCTAAGGAATTGATGGCACTGGCAACCTCATCGCCTATAAGTTCCTGAACTGTTTCGCTTCTTAAATCTGTAGTAGCCTCAATTTCTTTATCAAATTCTTCAGAATTGTAGAAGGTTTCTACTTCTTGGTAATCAACTTTTGAAGGCTGCTTACTTTTCTTACGAAAGTCATTGATAAAGCTATTCTTCAATATTCTAAACAACCAAGCCTTTGCATTAGTTCCTTTCTCAAAAGAATTTATGAAACGAAATGCTTTTAAATAGGTATCTTGTACTAAATCTTTGGCATCATCTTCATCTAAAGTGAGCCGAAAAGCAAAGTTATACATAGACTCCAAATGTGGAATCATCTCCTTTTGGAATATATGATTTTTTTCTTGCTCTGTATAATTGGTTGGTATCATAAGTATCAATAAAGCAAAGATATAACGCTAAAACTATTTTTTGCGTACAAAGCCTTGCCAAGAAAATGTAAAACTAATACAGTAAGCAATATTAAATGTTTTTTTTGATAAAAGCTAAAAGTTTTTCTTCTTGAAAATGATTGGCAGATAGTTGCAAACCGATGGGTAAGCCTTTTTCATCTTCACCACAAGGGAAAGCCATTGCTGGTATTCCTACGACATTGGCTTGCACCGTGAATAAATCAGCTAAAAACATCTGCAAGGGCTCAGCTTTGAAAGTCCCCAACTTAAAAGCTGTTGTGGGAGCTGTAGGCATCAACCAGAAATCATATTGAGCAAAAACTTTATCAGTTTCTTCTTTGATGAGCCTTCTTATTTTTTGGGCTTTGGTATAGTAAGCATCGTAATAGCTTGCACTTAGCACAAATGTTCCGAGCATAATACGCCTTTGCACATCTTTTCCGAAGCCTTCGGCACGGGTTTTTTTGTATAACTCCTCTAAATCTTTGGCATTTTTATCTCTCAAACCATACCTAATACCATCATATCGGCTTAGGTTGGAACTCGCTTCGGCTGTGGTAAGGATATAATACGTAGGAAGAATATACTCCAATAATGGAAAATCTATGGCTTCTACTTGATGCCCTTGTTGGCGAAAAAGCTCTATTTTTGCCAGCATTGCCGCTTTTATTTCGGGCTGTATAGCCTCACTTTCTACGCTATCTCTGAGGTAAGCTATCTTTGCAGTTCCCTCAAAGTCAAGCTTTTGGCTATATGCTTCTACGGGTTTCTGCGAAACGGTGCTATCAAAATTATCAGCTCCAGCAATTACTTCCAGCACCAAGGCTATATCTTCCACACTTTTTCCCAAAATACCAATGCAATCAAAAGAAGAAGCATAAGCAGCCAAACCATAACGTGAAATTCGGGAATAAGTAGGCTTCAAACCGTACACACCACAAAAAGAAGCGGGTTGCCTCACTGAACCACCCGTATCGGAGCCTAAGGAAATCTGACACATATCGGCTTGTACAGCTACTGTAGATGCCCCAGATGAGCCACCAGGTACATAGTCGGGGTTTGCTGCATTACGAGTTGCTCCAAAAGCCGAGTTTTCGTTGGTAGAGCCCATCGCAAACTCGTCGCAATTTTGCCTACCAATAATAATGGCATCTTCAGCTAAGAGCCTTTCTACTACTGTCGCTGAAAATTGGGAGATAAAGCCCTGTAAAATCTTGGAAGATGCTTGCAAGGGGTGATTTTCATAGGCAATCACATCTTTCAAACCAACTACCAAACCTGCCAATTTGCCCGCTGAACCTGCTTTTATTTTTGCGTCTATTTGTTTGGCTCTTTCTAAGGCTTCCTCAGCGTATACGGTCAGAAAAACGTTGAGTAAATCGTTTTTTTCTTGGATTTTTTGGAGGTGATAAGTTACTACATCTGCACAGCTAAGTATATTTTCGGCTATATCTTTCTGAATATCAATTAATTTTGTGTAATTTTTCATCTAAATAAAAATTTGCATTGATGGCAAAATTGAAACGCAAAAGTAGTGTAAAAAGCCTAAAAAGCCAATATTTTTTTTAGGCGTTCAGTTTGTTTTATCTGTTGGATAAGCTATCCCTGATAAAGTTTTGCCAAAACCTCTGTGGCAAAAGTAATTTCCTCTTGGGTAGTAAACCTACTGAAGGAGAAACGCACTGCTGGGCGTTCTTTAGGAGCATTGATGGCTTGTAAGACGTGGGAACGCGACTCGGAGCCAGCGGAACAAGCACTTCCCCCAGAAGCCGCTACACCTTCAATATCTAAATTGAACAATAACATAGCGGCACCCTCCGAAGGAGGCAAACTTACGTTTAGCACTGTATAAAGGCTTTTCTCTATATCTCCACTCATTCCGTTGAACTCCACCCCTTCTATTTTTTGTTGGAGTTGCTCTATCATTGTTTTTTTGAGGTTTTTGATATGATTTTGGTGCTCTTGCATTTGGCTGTAGGCTAATTCTAAAGCTTTAGCAAGCCCAATAATCCCTGCTACATTTTCCGTTCCCCCTCTCATATTGCGTTCTTGTGAGCCTCCGGTAATAAAACTATGAATTTTAGCATTTTTTCTGATGTACATAAAACCTACGCCTTTAGGTCCGTGAAATTTGTGGGCTGCCCCAACCAAATAATCCAAGGGCGTATTTTTGAGATGATGCGGATAATGTCCCATTGTTTGGACGGTATCAGAATGAAGGAAAGCTCCTTTTTGCTTGCAAAGTTCAGCTATTTCTTGGAGGGGTAGCAGGTTTCCTATTTCGTTGTTGCCGTGCATCAAAGATACTAAACTATGAGGTTGTGTATGCAGAA
>JANRLU010000239.1:0-6652 GCA_033762275.1 Thermonemataceae bacterium
AATCTACCCCTAAATCCTTAACGAAATTCGCTTCCATAGTCATCACAGAATCGGGGAACCCAAGTTTATCTCTCAGGATTTCAAGTACAGTTTGTTTAACGTTTTTCATAGGCAAAAACCTTTAAGTAAGTGAAAGAAAATGAATAACACAAAACTACGAAAACTTTTTTAATATCAAAAGTTTTCTAAAATAAATAACAATAAATTATTAGCAATAGTTAAGCCAAAGTCATAAAAATGGTTATTTATTTTTTAATAAAAAATAAATAACCTGCTAAATCGCTGTTTTTTAGAATATTATTTTGAGATTAGTCTTTTTCTACCGCTAACTTTTTTACTTCTCTTTTTCTTTCTTTGGATATTTTTTTTGTTTTTTCTTCCGTACTTTGCTCTTGAAGCTTAGTATTATCATTTTTGGGTGTGGAAGGAGTTTTCTTTTTTTCTATTTTTTTTCTTTGCTTGGGTGGCTCCAAAATAGTAGCTCTGTTGGGACGAACTTCCTGCTCCCAAGAAAACCCTGGCAATCTTTTGGCTTCCTCTTGTAGCTCGTGCGGTGGCGTGATTGTACCATCTGCTTGTTTGTAAAAAGTAATCACAGATAACTCTTTTCCTAATTCAAACTCAGCCTTTACACTTCCACAAATAATTTTATACATTCCTATTAGACTTTTGTCTTCCTCCTCCAACTGAAAGTAAATGCACTCACTATTTCCATTGACCAAGATTTTATCCATTTTTCCATTTTTCAGGAAAGCGTCCATATATTTTCCTTTCATTTGGTTGTAATTTCCAACACTATCTTGCGTGATAGCAAAGGCATTTTCTCTCAAAATTATTTTATCAGGTTGGTTATTTTTGGTGAGAATATGCAGTGAATCAGCAGAAATCTGGCTACCACTACTCCACATGATGGGCTGTGTGTAGAAATAAATCACAGAGTCTTTGAAATTATAGGTCAATGAATCGCAAATAGCCTGCAAATCAGACTTATAAACTTTAACATTATGGTAAGCTAAAAGAAGTTTTTTTCGCTTGGTTTTCAGTGTACTATCTGGCTCGGTTACTCTTGCTTGGGCTTCTTGTGTACTGTCTTTCAGTTTGTTACCAATAGAAATGAGGGTATCAGCGACTACCCAAAGCGTATCTTTTTGTTCATCTATCATTCGCAAATAAGGTCGCCCACCATAAAACCGATTGATACCCTGTTGCCCTTTCATTTCAGCTTCCCCCGAATTGATAAAGATATTGTCTTTTTTAGAAAAGATTTCCACATTTCCTTTCATATATCCCTCACCTTGCCTATCATCAAAATCAACTTTATCTCCTTTTATGATATATTCTTCATTTTCAACCTGATTTTTTGTGCCTTTCAGCTTCATTTTTTTAGTTTTTGTATTAAATTCTCCATCATCAGAGTTGATAATGCCGCTGGCAGTTTTTATTTGAGCCTTTTTTCCCTTCCAACGCATCCATTTGGTAAAATCATTATAAATTAAGGTGTCTCCTTTTAGCTCAAAGGGTTCTCCATTATCATCTGTGCCACGAGCTACTACTTTTTCTTTCGCAAACAAGTTTTTTGTACCTGTATCAAAAGAGCCTGACTCACTTTTTAAATCAGTTTTTCCGTTGCTCATCACGCCCCCACCAAAATAATACGCTATTTTGGAGTTTACGTTGTAATCTATGGCTGGAGCTCTTAGGTTGGTTTCCTCTCTTGTAAAATTAGCATCTCCGCGTGCTTTCAGCGTGCCCGTATTGGCATCAAAATCCATATTCTTAGCAGAAATGGTAGAAGCTCCTTCTTCGGCAATCTGTACATTTCCCATTGCCTTTACGAAGTTTTTTTTGGGGTAAAAATAAGCTGAATCGCAAAAAATATAACGCTCTCCGTGCTTAAAACTGATGTTTCTGCCTACTACTTTCACCAAACTATCACCACCATTGAAACCCTCCCCAAAAGCAGCTCCGCTTAAAAGCTCTAATTTTTCGCCATCTTTGTACTCAAGTGTATCGTAAGGCAATTTTTCATAACGAACGGTATCTTGTTCTTTTACTAAAGCTGGTTTTTTGGGTTTGAGAAGTTTGGCTGGCTTCTTTTTTTGAGCCAAAAGAGGTTGTGAAGAGAAATATATAGAAAACAAGGCTAAAATGAGGCAATAAAATAGACTTTTCATAGTACAAAAATATAAACAAGGCTATAGAAAAACAAATTTCTTGCCAAGACTACTTTTATTTACAATATTTTTTGAGCCAAACCTCAGCTTCCACATCACCTAAATTTTTAGCCTTTCGCCAACTCTCACAAGCTTCTTTTTTCTTTTTGGTTTTCCATAATACCCAAGCCTTTTCTGCGTAGATGTGATAATCCGCAGGTTTTAGTTTTTCGGCTTCCTCAAGGGCTGATAAAGCCTCTTGATAGTTTTTCAGGTCTCCAAGTATAATTCCTTTCAATAAAAGCCCATCAGCATCTTTGGTAATAACCAATTGTTTTTCAAGGTAAAAAAGACTTTCTTTGGGTTTCTCTTCTGCCAAAAGTAAAGCCAAGTTGTAATAAGCAGAAGCATAATTTGAATTTACCTCAATAGCCTTTTCATAAGACTTCTGAGCCAAAGATACATACTTTTGATTGCCTCCATTTGCCATTTTCACATACAAAACTCCCAAAGCTGTATGGCTACGAGCATCTTTATCATCTACCAAAATCGCCTGCTGAAAATCTTTTAGAGCCAAACTATCTTTATCTAACCAATAATAAAGAACACCTCTATTGTAAAAAGCCTCTTTATTATTCATATTCAGAGAGATAGCTTTAGTATAGTCTTTCAAAGCTGTATCATATTGAGAAAAAGCATACAAACACAAACCTCTTTGCAAGTAATTATCGGATTGCAGGCTATCACGCTCTATTGCTTTATCTGCCCAAGCAATCGCCTCTTTTATTTCGTTTTTTTGGAGAGCTTCTTTGGACTTGGCAAGATAATTTTCTTGAGAAAAAGCTGATAAATAGCTCAGTAAATATATAACTAAAAGTATTTTTTTCATAATTTTGCAGAAAATAGATTTTATTTGAAAGCCAAGCATTGCATTTTCGTTATACTTTTGTTCTCATTTATCCAAAAGATAGCTGCTCAAAAGCCTTTGCGTATAGGTATCCTGCAAGACTATGGATTCGTACTCAAACATAGCCCGAAAATTGGACATCTCCAAACACACCCTTGGGCAAGTACTATTTTTATGGAGAAATATCATTTGGGTGATAAAGAATGGGAAGAAAGATGGCATTATCCTAAAACTTCTTTTGCCTTCACTTATTTTGATTTCCGTAGCCCCATCATAGGCAAAACGCTTGCAATTAGTGCTAATATAATTTTACCTCTTGCCCGCCACCAGAAATGGAGCTTAGAAAGTAAAATAGGCACAGGATTTGTCTATGCTACCCAACCTTTTGATATACAAAGTAATCCTCAAAATAATGTACTAAGCAATTCTTGGAGCTATGTTCTACAAACTGGCTTTTGGTTTAATTATCATTTAGCCAAACATTGGCAACTTATTTCTGCTCTACAACTCACCCATTACTCTAATGGGGCGTACAAATTACCCAACTCAGGTGTGAATGTAATTTCTTATGCTTTAGGAGCTGCTTATTTACTAAACCCAGAGCAAATAAAATTTAAGAAAACAAGAAGCAAAAGCTTTGTAAAGCAAAGTTATTTAGATATTTCAAGTAGTATCGCTCTCATAGAAACAGTTATCAATCAGCCTACAAAGCATAAAATTTTCAATATCAATTTTATTTTTAATCGGGATATAAGTCCTGGGCATAGGTTACAAACAGGTTGGGATATTTCTTGGAATGAAGGGATTGCCTACCAAATCAATCAAAAATACGCAGGTAAAAGCAACAAACCGGATTATCGGCGTATGGCTTGGCTCGTTGGTGATGAGCTAAATTTAGGAAAAATGAGCCTGAATATACAATTTGGGGTTTATTTTTATAGGCAATTTGAAGCCATTAGCGATATGGCTTTTTATCAAAGATATGGTCTGCGTTATTACCCGAAGCCTTATTTTTGGTTAGGTGCTTATCTAAAATCTCATGCTGCCACTGCCGAAGCCGGAGAATTTACCGTAGGTACACATTTACGCCTATCTAAAAAGAAGGTAAATCCAAAAAATTAAATATTTTTGTAAAAACATCTTAATAATATGATGAAATTCAGAATAGGACAAGGCTATGATGTACATCAATTAGCCGAAAATCAAGAGTTTTGGTTAGGGGGTATTCAAATTACACACACACACGGAGCGGTAGGACATTCAGACGCCGATGTGCTCATTCATGCCATCTGTGATGCTTTGTTAGGGGCTTTGGCTCTCCGAGATATTGGGTTTCATTTCTCCAACAAAGACCCCAAATATAAAGGTATCGATAGTAAAAAATTGCTCACTGAAGTAATGTTAAAAATTAAAGAGAAGGGCTATGCCATAGGTAATGTAGATGCGATGATTTGCTTAGAAGAACCTAAAATCAATCCTTACATTCCTCAAATGCAAGAAGTACTCGCAAAAATTATGGAAATCAACACTGAAGATGTTTCCATAAAAGCCACTACTTCCGAAAAACTCGGTTTTGTAGGAAGACAAGAAGGAATTACGGCTACTGCTATTGCTTTGTTATATCAAAAATAACCTTTTATGACTTTTGAAGAAATAAACCAATTGCTTATAGAAAAATTTGGGAACGATAAAATCACGCCCCAAGTCCCAAATACAATTTTGATAGATATTGACATTTTGGTAGCAGTAGCTAAATTTTTGTACGAAAACCCAAAAACTTATTTTGATTTTTTGAGTTGTATTACCGGCATTGATAATGGGCTTTCCCAAAATACCATGGAAGTTATCTATAATCTGTACTCTATACCCTACCAACACAGCCTTATGCTCAAAGTGATTGTAGAAAGAAACACAGAAACCCTGCCCAAAGTACCCACGCTTTGCCATATTTGGCGGGCTGCCGATTGGCACGAAAGAGAAACGTACGATTTGCTTGGCATTGAGTTTGTTGGGCACCCCGACCTTCGAAGAATTTTGATGCCTGCCGATTGGAAAGGATATCCTTTACGCAAAGATTACCAAGAGCCAGAGAGTTATCATCAAATACCTACCAAATAACTTTCGTGAGCCAAAAATATAGCTTCATAAACAATATTAGTGTTTTCGTGAAAAAAAATAAAAAGATAATCCTTCACTCACTAAATTTACTAAAAAATAAAGTTTATGAAAAATCTATTTATTCTGAGCCTAACGCTCTTCACGTTGCTCGCATGCAAATCACAAGAAAGCAAGAAAGATGAACAAAACAATGCTGATAGTACCAAAAAAATAGCAAACTCCCAGCAGGTAGTAAAAAAAGAAGATAAAAACCCCAAAACACAAACAAATACAGACCAAAAATTAGGTCTGAAGGTTGAAGGCAGCTATTATAGCCCTAAAACCCAAGAAATGCTTTTAGCAGAGTGGGGCAAAAATAAAATCACTAAGTTAATGTATGCAGCAGCTGGCTCCAACAAGTTTGTAACTGCCCAAGTAATTTCAGAAAGCGGTAGCCCTGACGCAATGGATTACACCTTCAGTTTTAAGGTTGCTAATAAAACTCTCAAAGCAGTGATGGGTGTAAGCCCTGGAGGAGTAGGCTTAAGCGTAACAGATAATGATGATAATACTACTCAACGTGATTTTTCAGAAGCAAATAATAGTAATCCTATGCAAACAGCCCAATATGGCGTAGCATTTTTTGTAAGAGAAATCTATTGGAGAGGGTTCAAAAATGAAAGGAATAACGCAACTATTATTGCTGAGGACAGCCAAGAAGGTACAAGCGATGGACAACTTAATTTTAAATATACAGACCCCGCAGGACAAGAAGAATTCTTTGCTGCATACGTAAACCCTAAAACGCACCAACTTACTTTCACTTCCACAAGTATGGGTAAAATTCGTTGTGAATTGGATAACGAAATGCGTTGGATATTGCGAATGTTTAATGCCAATACGAATAAAAAAATCGGAGACTTTGTAGCAATACCCTCCGAGAAAAACTAAGCTATAAATATTATTATTTTTTAAGTAACTTAATTAGAATAAAATTTATGAAAAAAGTCACCCTATCCATTTTGTTCTTTTTCTTGGGCTTACTTGCCTTTGCCCAAGACTATAGCCTCTCCGGTAGCTATTATTGCCCGAAAACTAAAGAAGCATTGCTTATCAAATTTAACAAAGATAAAGGCTACATTGAGAAAATTATGTACGGGAAGGGCTCTGGTAAATTTGCTAATATGCAAATAATGTCTCAGAAAGGAGATGTAAAAGCCCTGCAATATGAAATCAAGTTTTACAATCCTGCAAGCCCAAATATCGTACATCATGCCGTATTGGGAATAAGTCCAGGTGGTATGGGTTTCTCTACGACCACCAATAAAAAGCCGGAAAGTATGAGAGATTTTGGAGAAATTCAAAATGGAGACTACGAAATAGAAACGGCAAATATGGGAGTGCCTTTTTTTGTAAGGAATATCTATTGGAGAGGCTTTAAAAATGAAACTAATAATGCTACCCTTATCGCTGAAGACTCTCAGGAAGGAACAGC
>JANRLU010000240.1:0-4384 GCA_033762275.1 Thermonemataceae bacterium
CTCCAAAGCAATACGAGTTTTCTCATTTTCCAAAATCGCCTTATCTGTATCAGCGTTTTGTACCTTTGCAGAGAAACAGTCCAGAGCTGCTCCTTGCCCCAGCACGCAATCGGCTATGAGGCTATCGGTGCGAAGCGTGTAGGTTTCTACGTTTTGTATCACACTTGGTACTTTCAAGGTTTTACTCTCACCTACCAAGACCTTATATGGCAGAATTTGGATTATCTTTTCAATACCTCGCTTGGTAAAATAACTCTGTAAGGTGGTGCTACTTTCACAAGCACCAGCTTCCCTATTTTTTCATTTTTAATTTCCAAAGTCCTGTTAAAAGATAAATTTTCATTCCATGATTTATGCAAGTATTCATCCATTATTGTTTCAAGAATAAAAGAGCCATAGCTCTCGGTAGTATCTGTAACTAAAACTCTGTATCCAAAATTACCAATATCATAATTTTCATATAAAAGATAGGCTTTGCCAACTGTCTTTTCAAAATTATTTTTCAAGTCAGTAATTTCATAAAAAACGAATGGGATACTATCTAATAAGTTATATGCTATTTTTATGGTATCGCCTGTATAAGAAACTTTAAATTGAGGAAGTTCATTTTCTAACTTTTTTAGTATTTCAATAGATATTGGATTTCTTAACTGCTTTTCCCCATTAAGACAGTATTCTGGTTCAAAATAACATAAATTCATCATTACTTTATCGTTGTGCTCTAAATACAGCCCTGTAGTTCGAGACCAAAGAGGAGCTCCAACACAACCTAAAAGACTGTTATCAATCGCCTTATCTTCACTCCGTTTTATTTCATAGTTTTTTTCTATTGTACAACTAAAAAATAATAATTGAATAGCAATAAAATAATTTCGTGCTTTCATAGACCTATTGCACAATTAGTTGTAATAATCTTTAAATTCCCTTTGCTTTTTTTTAGCTCTAAAATAACATCTTGATTTGTAGTATTTGGAGCTACTACATAAGTTATATGATTAGGATTACTATAAAAAGGGTCATCAACAGGATAAAAATAATAAGTAATATTATCTATGGTCTTGAGTAACTGATGAGAATTTACTATAATTGAATAATGCCCAGGAGAGTTACTCAAGTCATCTTGACCTACAAAAATTGCAAAACCCTGCTTAAAATAATCCTCGCTAAAAACACCTTCGGAAAGTTCTTGATATAAGTTTTTGATTAGTATTTCCGACTGCGAAAAGAGTTCCCTCAAAAGAGGATTGTGGTATTTTTGCAATGCTTCATATCCTTTTTTGAAGGACAAGTTGTAAAAGGATTTCATAATGTCAAATAACATTTTATGCGAGTTGCTTACGTGTGGGAATATCGCACCACTACTACCTCTAAGAAAGCCTTCCGAACCATTTGCAAAAGCTACTGCAAATATATCAAAATCAATAGGCTTAAAGTAATCTCCATTTATTTTTATACCCTCTTTACCCTTGAAACTTGGATTTGGATTGTATGCAGGGTCTTTGAGGTCTGTACTACTCAAAGGTTTTACGGCTTTTGGAGGGTTCAAAACCGTAAAAACATACTCAAACTGCTTTCTTGTTATGTTGGGAGGAATGAGACCAAAATTTTGCAGAAAATACATCACACAACAAGCATTACAATCCATTCCATATACGAAGGGAGGTTTATTATTTCTTAAAGGGTCATATTTGAGTGCCTGATAGTATCTTTTTAGTTTTTTTGCACCCCCAGAGGTAAAGAAATCCTCAGAGTCAAACTCAATTAAGTTCTTTTGTTCTTCCTCTTCTTGGTTCAATAGCTTCGCTTTTTGCCCCAACAAAGCCTCTTTGGGTTTATCGAGCAGGTCTCTTTTAGACTGCTCCAACACTTTCTTAAAATCTAAAAGTCCCATCACTATACATTTTTAGGTGGGTTAAACATCTTCGCAAAAGCCTCAGCTTTAGCTGTTGGGTCTGTAATGCTTTCCAAGATTTGCAATGCTATGTGAGTTTTCTCGTTTTCTAATATTGCCTTATCTGAATCAGAATTTTGCAGTTTTGCAGAGAAGCAATCTAAAGCTGCTCCTTGCCCCAGCACACAGTCGGCGATGAGGCTATCGGTGCGAAGCGTGTATTTCTCTACATTTTGTATCACTGTTTTTTACCTTTAAGTTTTTTGAGTAAATATTTATTTTTTTTGAGGTAGTTTACAATAGCTGTTATGCCTATTTCGTTGAAACCAAAACCATTTATTTCTTCAGTACAATCTGAATACCAATAATAAATTGCATCACAGTACACCCTAAATAATTTAGGGAAATCTTTTTGAATGATTTTTACTTCAAAATCTACACTATTTAAAACTAAGTTGTAACGCTCTGATAATTGTTGTCTCAACTTAATATAATCTTGGTGTATACTTAAAAAACAAGATAGTTTTTTGATATTAATATTTTTACCACTTTTAATTATTTTATCAATTTGTTCTCTGCTTGTTTTTTCATAGATACCCCCATGCACGAATTTTTTGAACAAACTATTAGAGTCTTTGTTAGTTTTTCCCCAATTTTGGCGTTTATAAACATCTAATTGATAATACTCTATGTTAAAATATCTGTAATCAAGATTTTTAACTACTCTTTTTTTTAGTGATTCTTCTCCTAATAAAGCATAAAATACGGCTTTCTCTCCATATTTTTCCAATAGGCTCGAATACAATTCCTTTTGTGTTTTCTGAGCATACATTTTATTATTAAGTACAATAATGAGAAAGAATATGCTAAACAACTTACTCACCATTTTTGTAATTAGTAATATAGGCAACAATGCCATTAGCGATTTCACTCGCTAATGTTTCTGCATCATTTAGTAGTACATTTCTATCATCAGCATTCCCTATTACGCCCATCTCTATAATGACTGATGCTACACCATCAAAATTACGTAATACATTGTGATTTTCACCTTTTAAAGAACCTCTTTGTAAGTCTGGGAGCACGTTAACGCTATCAAGAATTTTTTCAGCTAATGCTTTTGAATTTTTACTTTGTTTCTCTAATTTTTCAGCAGAAAAATCACTCATTTTACTTTTCTGCCCATATTTTAAATTATCTGCTAAGTTATCAGATGTGATTATACCAGAAAAATAAATTACTTGAAGACCTCGCAAACTTGTGTCAGCAAAATAACCCATATGAAGAGATATAAATAAGTCCGACTTGGCTGCTTTATTTAATCGCCAAGTAAATCTTTGTTGCCTCCTTGTAACGTCTCCATTTCGGGTTAAGATAACTTGAAAACCTAATCATTCAAGTTTATCTTTTAGTAGTAAAGCTGTTGGTAAAATTATATCTTTTTCAAGAAATGTAGTTTCTCCAACTTTTATATTTGTTCCGGGGTCTAAACCTCCACTAAAATTATCACCATGACCAGGGTCAAGACAAATCACTTTTATTTCTTTTTTAAGAAGGCTGGTATCTGCTACTCTATCCTCTTTTTTCTTTGTTACATCTCCCAACACACTATCCAAGTTCTCAAACAAATGGCTTGTACCCGTTTGAGAGCCGATTTCTTGTAATCGGCTCCTGATTTTTTGTAACACGTTCATCTTCTAAGGATTTTGGAATGAAGTAATTGTAGGATTGAACATTTTTGCAAATGCTTCTGCCTTAGCTATCGGGTCTGTGATACTTTCAAGTATTTCTAGTGCAATCTGATTTTTTTGGTTCTCTAATTGTAATTGTTTAACAGAGGCATCTTGAATAAGTGCATTAAAACAATCCAGAGCCGCTCCTTGCCCCAGCACACAGTCAGCGATGAGGCTATCGGTGCGAAGCGTATATTTTTCTACGTTTTGCATGATGCCTGCTACTTTCAAGGTCATATTTTCACCTACTTGATAGCTGTCTTCTAAGTTTTGTACTTTCGTGTAATAACTTGCATCATTGCCGTCAAAATCCTCTTTTCTAATTTTATCCAAGAATGTTATTTCTCCATTCTCACTGCTTCTTATATTCATATACTCAAAGATTATCCTGTTTCTCACTTCTTCTACTTGCTGCCTTGAAATATAACGGTTCAGCAGGCTATCCAACTCCTCTATGGGTACAACATCATCAAACTCGGGGTGTCCGTTGCTAAAACCCACCTTGATATTATCCAAATACGTTATCGTGATGTATTCTTGCAATAACTGCCGAAATACCACATTCAAAGTGCAACTTTGGTTTACATTTTTCAGTCTGCGAGTTATGGTTTCTTCTTCCCCTTCTTTGGCAGTAATGCTGCTACTCGTATTTACACTCACATTTCGGCTGCTATTGGCATTTTCTACACTTTTCTCCAATGCCTTACTCAAACTCTTGGTGTTTGCTTGTCGCACGCTTTGGCTGCTTTTAGAGGCATTG
>JANRLU010000241.1:0-3349 GCA_033762275.1 Thermonemataceae bacterium
GATAGGCATATTTGTAGTAAGCCAAAATAAGTAGGTTGGTGGAAAGGCTCATTAAAAGCCAGAAAAATTTCCAGAGTTTTTGTTGAGCTTTTTCTATAAAAATGGCATAGTAAAAATCAGTAAAAATGCTGAAAATCAGCAGCCAAAAGTACAAACCACCTGATTTGTAGTAAAAAAATAGACTCGTAATCAGTAGAAAAAAATTACGAAAAGGGATATTTTTGTAGATAAGACTGTAAATAGTGATTATCACAAAGAAAAAAGCCCAAAAAGTAGGCTGCACAAAGTCCCAAGGCGTATCTTTATGAAAACTAAAAAAATTCAATAGCTCTATCCAGCTAAATTGCATATTTTTGTAGCAAAAAAATAAAATTGATGTCGCAAGTAAGCTATTTTTTGCTTATTTGCGAAATTTTAGAAAAATTTTCAACCATATTCATTTATGCTCAAAAAACTTAAAATGTACTCTGGACGTATCTTTGTTTTAGGAGGTGTTTCCTTAATGCTTGTTTATATTTTTGCTTCCAACCATACGTTAAAAATATTTTTTAGGGGAATAGAAAGCGTATTGCCACACCAGCAGGTTACCAAAAAACTTTATCAATGGAAAACAGCTTATTTTTCAGCAGAGGATAGCAAACAAAAAACGCAGCAGGAAATAGAAAAAGAGTTTGAGATAGATACTAAAAAGACTGACAAACAGACCTCTATAGAGGGTATAGAAATTCCTAAATCTTCTTTTTCTGATGAAATCATACAACATAGTTATTATACTTTGGCATATTCTGAGGAGCACGAGCAGGCTCGTTGGGTTGCTTACAAGCTAAGTAAAAAAAACTTGAGCCACAAAGTAACTCGGCGTAATGAGCACTTTGAGCCTGACCCCAAGGTAAGTACAGGTTCAGCTATTCCTGCTGATTATGGTGGTTCGGGGTATGATAGAGGGCATCTTGCTCCTGCAGGCGATTTTACAGCAAATGAAACAATGATGAAAGAAACATTTTTTATGAGTAATATGAGCCCTCAAAAACCTCTCTGTAACCGAGAAACTTGGCGTTTGTTGGAGGAGCAAGTGAGGCGTTGGGCAGAAAAGAAAGGAGAAATATATGTAATTACAGGACCCGTTTTTGCCGAAAAAATGCCTCATATAGGTAAAAAGAATAAAATAGCCGTTCCCCCCGCTTATTTTAAGATAATCTATGAGCCAGCTCAGAAAAAAGCGATTGCGTTTATTGTTCCTAATATCAATAAAAAGGAAGATTACAAAACATACCAAGTAAAAGTAGATGAAGTGGAGAAAGCCACTCAATTAGACTTTCTACATTTACTTTCCGATGAGTTGGAACAAAAAATAGAAGCTGAAAAAGTAGGCAAATTTTAGCCTAAGTTTTTTCGCTAATTGGCTTTATAGACAAATCTGTAACTGACTATCAGTGGAACAGGAAAAGGAAAATCAGGAACACTGATATTCTGTTGAAACTGCCCTTTTAAAATGAGTTCTTCGTTGTTTATTTTCTCTATATCTATACTGGTGGGTGGCGTGATACCCAAAGAGTCTGCCAAATAGCCAAATTCTCCGCCTAAAAGTTCTTCTACACTCGCAACCGAGATGGTTTTGTCGTTGTTGCTTAGCGTGTATGTTTGTTGGGAGATTTCAGTGAGTACGCCATTGCTTGGCTGCCGTGTATAAAAAATGAGTTTTTTACTTTCTTTTTTGAACTCGATAGCCGTAGAATCAGTATTGAGTGTATCTGTTTCTACGTTCAAACCTTGTATAGAAGCGTTATAGCTACTTGTTTGCCCTATCCAAACGTGAGCAGCGAGCAAGTCTTCTGTGCTTGGTTCGCTTTCGTCTTTTTTACAACTTGTATGGAGTACAATTACAAGCAAAAAGAATAAAAAAGGCTGGGCTTTTTTCATAATTTTGATTTTATAGAGTATTACAACGATTACAAAGTCCTTGAATGAGTAGATTAGCCTCTTTAGCTTTAAAACCTAAAGGTAGTTGCATAGTAGGGATAGAGAGTTCTTCTATACATTGTGTATGTCCGCAACTCTCGCATTTGAAATGAACGTGATTATGGCTATGAACAATCGTACAATGTGCAGAACAAAGAGCATATTTGGGGGTGCCTTCATCATCAAGCACTTTATGAATTACCCCTTTTTCTGAAAAAGTTTTGAGTGTTCTGTATAAAGTTACTCTATCAAATTTTTTACCAAGTGCATCTTCCAAATCACTGTGAGAAAGAGCATACATCTTTCTTATAAAAGTCTTGAGAACCTCTATTCTACAATCTGTATGACGTAATTTATGCACTTGAAGGATTTGCTCTATCGTTTTCATAACTCATCTACGCAATTTCTTAGAATAACAAATAAAATAAGCATTTAGTTACATTACGATACCTGCCAAAGTAGCAGAAAGATAAGAGGCCAATGTACCAGCAATAAGGGCTTTGAAGCCTAATTTTGCCAAATCAGAACGCCTTTCGGGGGCAAGTTCGCCAATTCCACCTACTTGGATAGCCACCGAGCTAAAATTAGCGAAACCACATAAAGCAAAACTAGTAATAACTAATGACTTAGGAGCCAAACTTTCTTTGATAGCTTTTAGGTCTAGGTAAGCTACAAATTCGTTGATAACCATTTTTGTTCCCATCAAAGAGCCAGCAGTTTGTATATCTTGTGCAGGTACACCCATTACCCAAGCAAAACCTGCAAATACTACGCCCAAAATACTCTTCAAGCTAAGTTGTATACCAAAAAGATTGCCAGCACTTCCCAACATAAAATCTACTAAGGCAATGAGTGCAATAAAACCAATAAGCATGGC
Source organism: Thermonemataceae bacterium (assembly GCA_033762275.1). Taxonomy (GTDB): domain Bacteria; phylum Bacteroidota; class Bacteroidia; order Cytophagales; family Thermonemataceae; genus Raineya. The sequence continues at coordinate 2,837 of JANRLU010000241.1, forward strand.
AATCACGTTAAGCCCAACTTTCAGTCCTTCGCTTGCTCCTCCAGAAATAGCATCCACTAAATTTGCGTGGCTTTTATGTACTTCTAATTTGACCATTCCTTTGGTTTGCGATTCTTCAGTCTCAGGAAACATAATCTTTGAAATCACTAAGGCTCCAGGAGCAGCCATTAAACTTGCAGCTAAAAGGTATTCGGCAGGTATGCCAAAAGAAATATACACTGCCATCACACCACCCGCTATGGTAGCCATGCTACCCGCCATAGAAGCCATCAACTCAGAGTTGGTCATTCCTTTCAGGTAGGGTTTAATCATTATTTGGGCTTCTACTTGTCCTACAAAGGCACTAGCGACATTAGATACGGCTTCTGAGCCACTTACATTCATTAATTTATGAACTGCTTTGGCTATCAAAGCAACAACTTTTTGCATTATACCAATATGATAAGCAATATTGACTAATACAGCCACAAAAATAATAGTAGGAATTACCTTGAGAAAGAACACAAAATCATT
>JANRLU010000242.1:0-13638 GCA_033762275.1 Thermonemataceae bacterium
TAAGTTTTTTCTTTTTATCAAAGGGAATCGTAGTTTTTCTTAGTATAATTCTAATTTTTCCAAGTTCTTGGCTCATTTACAAACTCTACAAAGCTGATAAGCGAAAAGATTTTAAGTGGCTTAGTTCTTGGGCGAAAATTATTATGTTGTTAGGAATTTTAAGCATTTTTTTTGTAGATACATTTTTAGGAAAGTTATTTTCCTGATAAAAAGCCATTTATTCATCTCTAAAAAGCTCTTGTTGTGTTTTTTTTGGAAGTTTTTGTACAACCAAATTATAGGAGTCATCTATCCATTTTTCTAATTGTGGGGAATTGAGAGAGCCATTAAGGGTAATGCTATTCCAATGTTTTTTGTTGAGATGGTAGCCAGCCTGAATACTTGGGTATTGCTCTCGAAGCTGAATAGCTTTTTCGGGTTCGCACTTTAGGCTGATGACTAAGGGCTTACTTTCTAAGGCAGCTATTAGGAATATTTTACCTTTTACTTTATATACTAAAGTATGCTCATCAAAAGGGAGTTCTTCACTTACTCCCTTTTTTTGCAAACAATATTCTCTGATAGCCTCTATGTGCATTTATTTTTTATCTAATTCACCAAATACTCTTTGCAGAAGAGCAGTTGTGCGAGCCACAGGGTTTTTACGAATTTTTTGCTCTTCCTGAGCTATTCGCCAAAACAGACCATCTAAGGCTTTTTGAGTGGTATAAGCAGCCAAATCGCTGTTGATGGGTTGGGTAACATTCACCAACATTCCCGCAGGAGAGTTGGCAAGTTTATTGTAGGGCGTGGTGAGGGCTTGCCAAGCTTGTGTTGCACCTACTTTGCTCAAAGAGGCATTTATTTTAGGAGAATAAGCCTGTACTAATTTCTGATATGTTTTTTGTTTGAGATAATCAGTAGCAGCATTTTCCTTCCCAAATAAGATATTTTTTGCATCAAGGATAGTCATACTTGTAATAGCCTCCACAAAAATAGGTTTTGCTTCATTGGCAGCATCTTCAGCGGCTCTGTTCATTTTTAGTACGGCTTGATCTATGAGTTTTTGCCCTTGTGGTATATTTTTTACGATTAAATCTTGTACTTTTTGGGCTTCGGGTGGCAAAAATAACTTAATGGCTTGGTTGGCAAAGTAGCCATCAGTTTTGATAAGCTCACTTACGCCATTACTAATACCTTGATTAAGAGCTTCTTTTAAACCATTAGCCACATCTGCTTCGCTAAGAGCCACTTGCTCTGTGGGTAGATTACTTACTACGGTTTGCAGAGCCGTACAAGAGGCAAAAGTTGTGGCTATGATAAAAATTGAAATAGTTTTTTTCATAAAATTTAGAATAAAAGAAGTGTGGTAAGAAAAGTAGCTGAGAGATGAACCTTAAAATCCAAAAGGATTTTTATTACCTCCTTCCTTCATTGGCGATGCTTCATATACATTGGCTCTGAGTTGCACTCTACGAACAGGATTTTGGCTGTCATTGGAGTAGATGAGTACATCATCACTTACTTCTCCTTTGCGTTTGGGTGTATAGCGGATTTCCAAAGTATAGTATTCTTTGGGCTTGAGCGTTCTGAAACCATTATGTGTAATACAATTACAATCACTTCTGATGTTGGAAATCGTTAAGTTATCAGTTCCTTCGTTGGTAATAATCACTTTTTCTATAGCAGTTTGCCCAAATTGCAAATTTCCCAAGTTAGCTACTGTTTTATCAAGTCCGAGCGTAGCTTTTGAGGCAATAGGCGAGGCTTTAGGATTTACGTAACCCTTGATATACAGAACTTTAACGGGCTCTTGGCTATTAGTACGAATAGTAATACTTTTATGAAAAGTATTGGGGCGATTGCTGCTATTGAAAGAAACAGATATCTTACCCTTTTTGCCAGGCATTATAGGTTCTTTGGTATAAGATGGTGAAGTACAGCCGCAGGAAGGCTCTACAGATTGTAGTACAAGCTCCGACTTTCCTTTGTTTTTGAATACAAAATCGTAGGTTACTACTTTGCCTTCATCTATCGTACCAAAATCATGTGTTTCTTTCTCAAATTCGATAATACTTTGTGCCTTGAGCGAAAAAAAACTGATTACAAGCAAAAATAATAAACTAATTTTCTTCATAATGGTTATGTTTAGAAAACAAATATACAAAACTTCTCAGAAAGAACTCTTAAAAAAAATTAAAAGTTCATTTTTTTAGCTATAAAAAAGCAATAAATATGAAAAAAGTAGGCATTATTGGAGCAGGTATTGGCGGAATAGCCACAGCAATTCGCTTAGCTGTGAAAGGCTACAAAGTGGAGGTTTTTGAGTCAAATAGTTATGTAGGAGGCAAACTTTCTGAAATTCGCTTGGGAAATTACAGATTTGATGCAGGTCCTTCTTTATTTACGATGCCTCAATTTGTAGAGGAATTGTTTTTATTGGCGGGTAAAGATGTGAAACAGTATTTTACCTATGAAAAATTAGATACTATTTGTAAATATTATTACGAAGATGGTACAATTTTGGAGGCTTATGCTGATAAAGAACGTTTTGCAAAGGAAATGGAGGAAAAGTTAGGAGAGCCTCAGCAAAAAGTTTTATCTTATCTAAAAAATAGTGCTAAAAAATATGATATCACTGCCAATTTATTTCTGAAACGTTCCTTACACAAATGGCATACTTGGCTTAATAGAGATGCTTTTAAAGGCTATTTGAACTTACATCACTTGGGAATTTTCAGGACGATGAACCAATACAATGAAAAATACTTTACAGATAAAAGAGCTATACAACTATTCAATCGTTATGCTACTTACAATGGCTCTGACCCTTACCAAACACCCGCTACCCTTACAATTATTCCCCATTTGGAGTACAATATAGGTGCTTTTTTCCCAAAAGGAGGAATGTATGCTATTACTAAGAGTTTAGCCAAATTGGCAGAAGATATAGGTGTGAAATTTCACTTACAAACAAAAGTAGAGGAAATTATCACAGAAAAGAACGTAGTTAAAGGCTTGCAAGTAGGGGGGGAAATGCTTCCTTTTGAGGTAATAGTGAGCAATGTAGATATGGTAGCTACCTACAAATACCTCTTACCAAAGGCACATCAGCCAGAAAAGTTACTATCTCAGCCAAAATCAAGTTCAGCTCTGATTTTTTATTGGGGTATCGCCAAAGAGTTTCCCGAGTTGAGAGTGCATAATATTTTTTTTAGCAAAGACTACCAAAAAGAATTTGAACACATTTTTATACATCAAAACCTAAGCGAAGACCCTACCATATACATCAATATAGCTTCCAAAGGAGAACCTACAGATGCTCCCAAAAATGCTGAAACTTGGTTTGTAATGATAAATACGCCTAATAATACGGGGCAAGATTGGGATAAACTTATTGCAGAAGCTCGTAAAAATATTTTATCAAAGTTGAAGAGGCTACTTGAAACTGACATAGAAAGCCTTATAGAAGTAGAGGATATTTTAGATGCCAGAAAAATTGAACTAAAAACTACAAGTTCGCAAGGAGCTTTGTACGGAAATAGCTCCAACAACAAGTACGCAGCTTTTCTGAGACACCCAAATTTTTCCAGAGAATTTGCTAATCTGTATTTTGTGGGTGGAAGTGTGCATCCAGGTGGAGGTATTCCCTTGTGTTTGTCCTCAGCGGCTATCACAGCTGATTTGATAAAGCCTTAGCTGCCTTGTAAATATTCTGTATCCAATATTTGATTACTAAAAATATATTGTATATTTGCTTAGAAATCATTTTTATTATGAGCAAACAAATACGCTCAGCAGATTTAGAGCAACTTACAAAAGAACATTTTTTATATCCACAAGAGCAGTTAGCAGAGTTGCAAAAGCCGCTTCATACCTTGCGGATAGGCATTCCGAAGGAGAGCGAAGCCTTTGAAAACAGAATTCCTATCACGCCCGAAGGGGTAGCTGTGCTCGTGGCTAATGGGCATGAGGTAATTATAGAAACTGGAGCAGGAGAAAATGCTCATTTTTACGACAGAGAATTTGGGGAAGTGGGAGCTAAGATAGAATATGATAGACAAAAAGTATTTGATGCAGATATTATTTTGAAGGTGGAAATACCTACTTTAGAAGAACTTAGTCTTATCAAACCTCACAAAACACTGATTTCTACCTTGCCAATGGCAAAAATCACCGCTCCTTTATTGCAAGAAATGGCAAAAAAAAGAATTACAGCGATTGCCTACGAATATATGGAGGATAAATCGGGAGGAATGCCCGTAGTGAGAGCAATGAGCGAAATAGCTGGAAGTACTGTAATGCTAATAGCAGCCGAATACTTAAGTTCGGTTCATAAAGGGCGTGGGATTATTCTCGGTGGAATAACAGGCGTACCACCAACCAAAGTAGTCATTTTAGGGGCTGGTACCGTAGCCGAATACGCCGCAAGGGCAGCCTTGGGGCTGGGAGCTGAAATTAAAATCTTTGATAATCATTTATATAAACTTAGGAGGCTCAAATACGCTCTGGGGCATCAAATTTTTACTTCTACACTCAATACGCCTATTCTCACCGAAGCCTTGAGCAGGGCAGACGTGGCTATTGGGGCGGTAAGAGCCGAAGAAGGCAAGCCGCAATGTATCGTAACCAATGAGATGGTAAGCCAAATGAAGCCCAATTCTGTGATTATAGATGTAACTATAGACCAAGGTGGCTGTTTTGAAACTTCCGAAATGGCAACCCACCAAAATCCTGTTTTTAAAAAACACGGCGTGATTCATTATTGCGTACCCAACATCGCTTCAAGGGTAGCTCATACCTCAAGTATCGCCTTGAGTAATATTTTTGTGCCAATTTTGCTAAAAATAGCTGATTATGGCGGTATAGATAAACTAATGCTCTCGCAGAAATGGGCGAGCAAGGGCGTATATACGTACAGAGGTAAAATAACTAATTTTGCAGTAGCCCGCAAGTTAGATTTGCCCTACAATGATATTTCTATCCTAATGGCAGGAATGTAAGAACTCTAAATACAAATGTTATTTCAATCAAAATTACATTTGTATTTTTACTCGTATATTTTTGTTTTATTTCTTCCCAGATTAAAGGTAATCATTGCCCGAAATAGCCCAATCTTTAATTGATAGAATACATAGAAAACGTTATTTGAGGATAGATTTGTGAATATGTATTTTTAAAAAGTTTAGACCTTGCAGAGCGAAACGTAAAACAACAAATAACCATTAGTGGAGATAAAGGCGTTTTAACTTGGTAGAATTATGAAAAAAAATTTTATTATATCTGTTTTATTATTTTATTGGAACAATGTGAGGTCGCAGACTTTATTTTCTGAGGTGGAATTAAATAATAAAAGAAATTATGCTATTTATATCGAGGATATAAAATCAAAGTCGGATACACTATTAGTTATAGGATTTTATATTAAAGGCTCTTATAAGCAATTAGGGCAGTCAGGAATTAAAAATGGATTTGAAATTCCGGGAGATGAAAACTTACAAATCCCAAAAAAAAGTAAACGTTTTTTAATGCCTCAGGAGATTTTATTGTGCAAAAAATTACAAAAACTACAACTAAATGCACAACCTATAGGCAAAATAAATATAGATTTAAGCAAGTTAAAGTATCTGCAATATTTATATTTAAAAGCTGATTCTTTGGTGGAGTTACCTAAAAACTTTCTACAAATCCAACACTTAAAAAAATTAGATATTTCAGTAAATGAACTAAAAAGTGTACCGGCATGGTTATTCACACATTCTACCTTGCAAGAATTAGATTTATCTTATCAAAATTCTCAGAAAGGAAATAAAGATACGCTTTTATTGCCTGCTATCGCTTCCAATAAAGTATTGCGTATTTTATCTTTGGTAGAAATAAAAACGACTGTTTTACCTGCGAATTTTTTGCGTTTGGAAGCCTTAGAAGAGTTTAATTTGAGTAAAAATAAGTTTAAAACACTTCCCAAAGAGATTGGAAACCTTAAAAATCTTCAAATATTAAATCTGAGTGAGGGCAAATTGGAGCGTTTGCCTAAAGAAATAGGTCAGCTAAAAAAGCTAAAAAGCCTTGATTTGAGTGATTGCCCTTTGCCTATTTTGCCCAACGAAATAGGTGATTTGGAGAGTTTGGAGATATTAAACTTATCTAATTGTCCGATTAGGGTACTTCCAGATAGCATGATAAACCTGAAAAACCTTTCAGAAATAAATATTTCTGGTACAAAATTATCAGATTTCCCAAAGATTCTCTTAGAACTTCCCAGATTAAAGGTAATCATTGCCCGAAACAGCCCAATCGTAGCAGATTGGGTAGAAAAAAACCAATCTTTAATTGATAGAATACGTAGAAAACGTTATTTGAGGATAGATTTGTGAATATGTATTTTATTGCATTTTTCTGAAAAAGTAAAATTTTATGAGGAAATATCTTTCTAATTTACTTATTTTTGAGATTAAAATGTAAAGTCTAAGAGTTATACTTAATAAAAAATACAAATATGTTCTCAACTGATGAATTTAGAAAATTTGCTGTAAAGCATCAAGGAATCAATGGTTTAGCCTTCGACCAATACGTGGATACTGTCGTAAACATGACCCCCAACATTATAGAAGAACGCCGAATGAATGCTATTGCTATGGACGTTTTTTCGCGTTTGATGATGGATAGAATTATCTTTTTGGGTGTTCCTATTGATGACTATGTATCTAATATTGTAGTTGCTCAGTTGCTATTTCTGGAGTCTGTGGATGCCAAGAAAGACATCTTAATGTATATCAATAGTCCGGGTGGTTCTGTATATGCAGGTATGGGTATGTACGATACAATGCAGTACGTACGCCCCGATGTAGCTACGATTTGTACGGGTTTGGCGGCTTCAATGGGAGCAGTTATTTTGGCAGCGGGTACAAAAGGTAAAAGAACTTCGCTCAAACACTCTCGTGTAATGATTCATCAGCCTTTAGGTGGGGCTGGCGGAAAAGCCTCTGATATTGAGATTAGTGCTAAACACATCTTAGAGCTAAGAGATGAACTCTATGAAATATTATCTCTACACACAGGAAAAACCGTAGAACAGATAGCTAAAGATTCTGACAGAGATTATTGGATGAAACCCCAAGAGGCTCTCAATTATGGATTGATTGATGAGGTTCTGACAAGAACAAAATAGTATTTTACTTTTTTCTTAATGCAAATGTACTTATTTTTTGTATATTTGCATTTGTTTTTACATTAAATATTCAAGAAAACGATACATTATGGCTCAAGCTCTTAGTTGCTCATTTTGCGGAAGAACCAAAAAAGATGGTGCTTTTATCATTACAGGGGTAAAAGCAAATATTTGTGAGCAGTGTGTGATGCAGGCTCATCAGATTGTTATGGAGGAGTTCAAGTTACATAAACCGCTGCCTACCAAGCTCAATCTGATGAAACCCATGGAAATCAAAAGTTATTTAGACCGATATGTGGTAGGACAAGATGAGGCGAAAAAAGTTTTAGCGGTGGCTGTCTATAATCATTACAAACGTATCTCTCAGGCAGAAAATAAAACTGCTACCACAAAAGATGAAATTAGCATAGAGAAATCCAATATTATTATGGTAGGTAGAACGGGCACAGGTAAAACCTTCTTGGCTCGTACTTTGGCTCAAATGTTGCAAGTACCTTTTGCCATAGCCGATGCAACTGTCCTCACCGAAGCGGGTTATGTGGGAGAAGATGTAGAAAGTATCTTATCCAGACTTCTACAGGCAGCAGATTTTAACGTTAAACTTGCTGAAAAAGGTATTGTCTACATTGATGAAATAGATAAAATTGCCAGAAAATCTGATAATCCCTCCATTACCAGAGATGTAAGTGGTGAGGGGGTACAGCAAGGTCTGCTCAAGCTATTGGAAGGTTCTGTTGTAAATGTCCCTCCACAAGGCGGCAGAAAGCACCCCGAACAAAAAATGATAGCTATCAATACAGAAAATATCCTATTTATCTGTGGCGGAGCCTTTGACGGCATAGAACGTATGATAGCGAACCGAATGAATACCAATCCCATAGGTTTCAATAATGATAAAAATAATTTGGTAGATGATACAGAAACGCTTTTACAATTTGTTAGCTCGCAAGACCTCAAAGCCTTTGGCTTGATTCCTGAGCTTATTGGGCGTTTGCCGGTGCTCACATCTTTAGAGCCTTTATCCAAAACAACCCTGAAAAACATCTTGATACAACCTAAAAATGCTCTTGTAAAGCAGTACCAAAGACTTTTTGAGATGGAAGGAATTACCTTAAAATTTGAAGATAGTGCCTTAGATTATATTGTAGATAAGGCGATGGCGTTGAACTTGGGGGCAAGGGGCTTACGCTCTATCTGTGAGGCTATTATGAATGATGCTATGTTTGAACTTCCTTCGCAAAAAGAGGTGAAGTTTCTGGATATAGATGCAAACTATGCCGCCGAAAAATTTGAAAAATCTAAAATGTCAAAATTAAAAGTAGCTTAAAATGAAATATTCTGCAGAAAAATATAACATACTTTATCTTGATGATGAGCAAAGCAATTTGGATATTTTCCGTATTTCTTTTAAAAGGAAGTATAATATTTTTACTGCAATAGACCATATACAGGCTTTTGATATTCTTAAAAATAATACGATACATCTGATTCTCACAGACCAACAAATGCCTGTGATGAAAGGAACAGAGTTTCTGGAAAGAACCTTAGAAGACTATCCTGATATTATCCGAATGATTATCACGGGATACGCTGATATTGCAGCAGTGATAGATGCCATCAATAAATGTGGTATCTACAAATATATTACGAAGCCTTATGAGAGGGAAGATATGGCAATGACTTTGGACAAGGCTTTTGAAACGTTACAGATTAAAAAAGAAAATAAATGGCTTATTGAGAACTTAGAAAAAAATCTTGAAACACTGGAAAGTAAATATTTTGAGCAGTTTAAACAAGCCAAGGAATATGCAAGAAGATTAGAAAAGAAAAATGAAGAGGTGAGTGCCATTAGGAAAAAATTAGAAGATAACATACAATATGCCAGCCGAATACAGCAAGCACTTTTGCCCAAACCTAAAGATATATTGAATTTTTTTGGTAGCTTCTTTGCTATCAATGCCCCTTTAGATGTAGTGTCAGGTGATTTTTATTGGTTCTCACAACCTTCACCAAAAGAAGCTTATTTAGCTGTGATAGATTGCACAGGGCATGGAGTTTCAGGAGCTTTTATGAGTATTATTGCCCATGATTTGTTTGAAAATGCTATTCAGCAAGGTTATAAAGAGCCTAAAGCTATCTTTGATTATGTGAATAAGGAAATTACAAGGGTGTTTGAAGGAAGTGAAACAAATGATGGAATGGACGCTACACTTTGCCACCTTGAAAAATTGGCTGATGAACAATATAAAGTGAGCTTTGTGGGAGCAAAAAGACCTGTATTTATTTTACAATCTGGTTTTTTGTTGGAAGTGTTGGGAAGCCGAAAAAGCATTGGAGGCTTACAAATATACGAAACAGGAGAATATGAGCAACATAATTTCCACCTTCAAAAAAATGATCAAATCTATATGTTTTCTGATGGCTGGACAGATAGTGCCAACGAGGAACGCAAAAAATATGGCTTGAAAAGACTTAGAGAACTTATTTTACAAACACACACTATCAATATTGAAGAGCAAGAAATAACTTTGATGCAAGATTTGGTAAATTTCAAACAAGATACTCCTCAAAGAGATGATATTTTACTGCTTTCGGTGAGGCTTTAATAAAATTATAGATATGCAAATCAATCTTTCCCAAAAAACAGCTTTAGTGGCAGGTAGTACGCAAGGTATAGGGAAGGCTATAGCCTTAGAACTTGCTAAGGCAGGAGCTAATGTCGTACTTTTGGCAAGAAACGAGGATAAACTGAAAGTAACCTTAGCAGAACTTGCAAAATCGGAGGGGCAAGAGCATAGTTATTTATTGGCAGACTTTGCAGACCCAGAAAATTTGAAAAAATCCCTTCAAATACTCAAGAAAGATATTCATATACTTATCAATAATACAGGAGGACCTGCTTCGGGTAAGGCGATGGAGGCTCAAACAGAAGACTTTTTGGCTGCTTTTCAGAAGCATCTTATTTGCAATCATTTACTGTTGCAACATTGTTTGCCTGCAATGCAAAAAGCTAATTATGGAAGAATTATAAATATAATTTCAACCTCTGTAAAACAACCTATCAAAAATTTAGGTGTTTCCAATACTATCAGGGGAGCTGTAGGAAATTGGGCGAAAACTTTAGCTACAGAACTTGCTCCTTGGGGTATCACGGTCAATAATATATTGCCTGGTGCTACGCTAACAAATAGGTTAGAAAGCCTTATAGAGCAAACCGCTCAGAAGAAAAATAAAACAATCACGGAAGTATCAGAAGAAATGCAGCAAGAAATTCCTGCGGGACGTTTTGCCAAACCTGAAGAAATTGCCTATGGAGCAGTTTTTTTAGCTTCATCGCAAGCAGGCTACATCAATGGCACAAATTTGGTGATAGATGGTGGCAGGACGCAGTGTTTGTAAAATAAAATAAAAATCACATTGAAAAATTTATCTTTAGCTCAAAGAGTAGCAGCTTTTAAAAATTTAGGCTATTACTTAAAAAATATTCCCTTTGAAGAGTTTAATAACTTGGCACTTCAAGCAAAAACCAAAAATAACTGGTTTACTTCTGAAAATGTGGAGAAGGCTCTTGGGGGCATTGGAAAGTTTTTGGAGGCAGAGGCTTTAGAAAAATGGGTTGAAATTTATCCAAAAATAGCTCATACCAATCCTAAAAAAGTAGCGGTAGTTATGGCAGGAAATATTCCTGCGGTAGGTTTTCAGGACTTTCTGTCCGTATTGATGGCAGGGCATATCTTGCTTGCTCGCCCAAGCAGCGAAGATGATATACTTATCAAGTTCATTGCTGAAAAATTACTTGAAATTGAGCCTGATTTTCAGCCTTTTTTATATTTTGTAGAAAGAATCAACGAGGCGGAAGCTATAATTGCCACAGGCAGCGATAACACGGCTCGCTACTTTGAGTATTATTTTGCGAAAAAACCGCATATTATCCGCAAAAATAGAGTAAGTATAGCTATTTTGAATGGAAAAGAAGATTTCAATGATTTAGAGGCTTTAGGAGCAGATATTTTTAGTTACTTCGGTTTAGGTTGTAGAAATATAGCAAAACTATATGTCCCTGATAATTATGATTTTACGTATTTTTTTAAGGGAATAGAACAATTTAACTACATAGCAAATCATCATAAATATTTTAATAATTACGAATACAACAAGGCGATTTATTTACTCAAGCCTTTAGAGCATTTAGATAATGGATTTTTACTACTTTCACAAAGTAAAGAAATTGCTTCTCCCGTAGCTTGTTTGTATTACGAAACCTATGAAAATAATGAAGAACTTATCCAAAAAATTACCCCTTTTGAACAGAAAATACAATGTATTGTTTCAAAAGAGGCATTTTGGCAAAAAAGCTATGATTTTGGGCAGGCTCAATATCCTACACTTTGGGACTATGCCGATGATATAGATTTGATGCGTTTTTTGGAAGAACTTTAGGCTACCTTTTTGTGCTCTGGCATACGAGCGGGGTAATCTTCATAAAAAGCCTCTTCAAAAGTAAGATGACTTGGCGTTCCTTTGGTAAGTACTCGCCATACCATATACATTACCACAAATGGTGATAAAGAGAATAAAAACATGGTGATGTAAGCGGGCGTCCAATAAGGCGTAGTTGTGTAAAAAAATAAATACGCTGTAGCAAACCAGATAACAAAACGGATTTTTTGCATAAAAAGAAAACTTAAGTGTAAAACGTTATTTTGTTAATAACTATCTTTTCAAAATATTGTTTTTTGAAAGCTGATACTTTAGCTGATTTTTCTTGTATGGCTAAAATAAATATTTAGACTAAATAAAATTTTATGATTTTTAGAAGAGAACTACTAAATTTGCAGCAAAAAAAGTATGAAATATTCTATCCTATACATTTTCGTTTATTTGGCTTTTTTGCCTGCTGTTTTTTCACAAAATACGACTTTATACCCACAAGAAAAGCATTTTAAGAATATCAAGCAGCTTACTTTTGGGGGTAATAATGCTGAAGCCTATTTTAGTCCTAACGGAAAAAAAATAGTTTTTCAATCTGATTATAAAAAATGGGGTGTTTCCTGCGACCAAATTTTTATGGCAGACCTAAAAAAAGATAATTTATCCCAAAAAGTGCCTAAAATGCTTAGTACTTCCAAAGGCAGAACTACTTGTTCGTATTTTATGCCAAATGGAAAAAGTATTCTGTATGCCTCCACTCATTTACAAGATGCTCAATGCCCACAAGTGCCTAAAAATGAGTCAGGTAAATATGTTTGGGCTATTTATGAGAGTTTTGATATTTTTGTAAGTGACTTGAAAGGCAACATTATCAAACAACTTACCAATGAAAAAGGCTACGATGCAGAAGCAACAGTATCTCCTAAAGGAGATAAAATAGTCTTTACCTCTACGCGTTCTGGGGATATAGAACTTTGGACGATGAACATTGACGGAACGGGGCTCAAACAAATTACTAATGAATTGGGCTACGATGGGGGAGCTTTTTTCTCGCCTGATGGCTCAAAAATTGTGTTTAGAGCATCAAGACCGAAAACAGAAGAAGAGGTAAAAGAATATAAAGAACTTTTAGCCAAAGGTTTGGTACAACCTACCCAAATGGAAATATTTATTTGTAATGCTGATGGCTCTGATTTAAAGCAAGTTACTAATCTGGGTAAGGCAAATTGGGCTCCTTTTTTTCATCCTTCAGGCAAAAAAATAATTTTTAGCTCTAACCATCACTCCAAAAGAGGATATAATTTTAATTTATTTATGATTGATTTGGATGGAAAAAATTTGGAACAAATCTCACACGATACTGTTTTTGATGCCTTCCCTATGTTCTCGCCTGATGGCAAAAAAATAATTTTTAGCTCTAATCGTAATAATGGTGGCTCAAGGGATACAAATTTATTTATTGCTGAGTGGGTTGATTAAATTCAAATAATTTAAAGCGTTATAAGCTCAGTTTGTAATGCTTTAAATTTCCTACTTTGTCTTCCACAATAAGCTCAAAATCACCAATAAAAGTTTCTGTGAAAAGGGGGTCTGTCCACAACAAGCTATTTTTGTATTCATACTCCATCAGTACAAATTTTCCGTTTAAATAACCTTTAAATGATTTAATCCCAGAGCCAATATCACTAATTTGAAATACCAATTTAGCAGGACTTTTGCGTATCAGTTTGATAAATGGTGGAACTTCATCTTTAAGGATTTTAAAATCCCCTAATCTATCCACTTGTACCCTAAAAATACTATCATTTTTCTCTGAGAAGATGTAGCTTTTACCCTTTCCTTGTAGGTAGGCTTTATCTAAATGTAAAATACTATTTTTGGGGTATTTGTAACTGATATGAGCGTCCCAAACTAAGGGCTCAGATACGTTACCTATAAAAAAATGACTTGTTTTGGACGAGAAATCTAGGTAAGAGGTATCAGCTAAGGCTCCATCAGGAAAAAAAACCTTCATAAAGTTATCTTCGTAGGTAAAATTACGGTCAGCATTGATGATT
>JANRLU010000243.1:0-31735 GCA_033762275.1 Thermonemataceae bacterium
TCTCATTTTCGTAAATTTTAACGCAAAAATAAATTGTTTTTAAAACAACATTTTATTTATATTGCTTTTTTTTAGATTTTTTGAAATATTTTTTTACTTAGATATGGAACATTTGAAACCCTTAAACAAATTATTGGTGGCTAATCGTGGAGAAATAGCTATTCGTATCTTTCGTGCTGCCTCTGAGCTACGTATCCGAACCGTAGCTGTTTATACCTATGAAGATCGTTATTCCTTGCACCGTTTCAAAGCTGATGAAGCCTATCAAATAGGTAAAGATGATGAACCCTTACGCCCTTATCTTGATGTAGAAGAAATTATTAGCGTAGCTAAAAGAGTAAAAGCTGATGCGATACACCCTGGCTATGGTTTTCTCTCCGAAAACGTGTACTTAGCCCGTAGATGCAAGGAAGAAGGTATTATTTTTGTAGGACCAGAACCCGAAGTAATGGAAGCTTTGGGAGATAAAATTGCTTCAAAAAAGATAGCAATAGAAGCACAAGTGCCTATTATTGAGGATAATAAAGAGTCTCTTGTTACTTATGATATTGCCCTCAAAGAAGCTCAAAGAATAGGCTTTCCTATTATATTAAAGGCTTCGGCAGGAGGGGGAGGCAGAGGGATGAGAGTAGTCAGAAATGAAATAGACCTTGAAAAAGCCTTTAACGAAGCGAAAGGAGAAGCAGGGCGTTCTTTTGGTGATGATACTATTTTCGTGGAGAAATTTATAGAAAATCCTAAGCACGTAGAAGTACAAATAATGGGGGATAACTATGGAAATATCGTTCACCTTTTCGAGAGAGATTGTTCCGTACAACGCCGTTTTCAGAAAGTTGTAGAAGTGGCTCCCTCTTTTTTAGAGCAAAAAACGAAAAACAGACTCTACGAATATGCTTTAAGAATTTGCAAAAAAGTAAACTACAATAATGTAGGTACAGTTGAGTTTTTGGTAGATAGAGACGAGAACATATTTTTTATAGAAGTAAATCCTCGTATACAAGTAGAGCATACCATCACGGAAGAGATTACAAGAGTGGATATTGTGCGTTCTCAAATTTTAATAGCCAAAGGACATCATCTCTCCGACCCTGAAATTTGGATACATAAACAAGAAGACATTGTGGCTCGTGGGGTAGCTATTCAGTGTCGTATTACCACAGAAGACCCCCTCAATGATTTCAAACCTGATTTTGGTACGATTGTAGAATATAGAAATGCTGCGGGTTTTGGGATTCGTTTGGACGAAGGAAGTACCTATCCGGGGGTGCGTATTTCTCCTTTCTTCGACTCTATGTTGGTGAAGGTATCTGCTTCAGGCAGAACGCTCAAAGGAGCAACGCAACGCTTAAACAGAGCTTTGAGAGAGTTTAGGATTAGAGGAGTAAAAACCAATATCGGATTTTTGGAAAATGTAGTTTCGCATCCTGTTTTCCAAACTGGTAAAGCTACTGTTAATTTTATCCAAGAGCACCCCGAATTGTTCAAAATTGCTAAAAGATTTGATAGGGGTACAAGAGCTTTGCGTTTTATAGCTAATACGATTGTAAATGGTAATCCAGATGTAAAGTTCAAAGATACGCAAAAAGTATTTCATAAGCCTCCTGTTTTGGAGTGTAAGCGAGGAGAGGAAAAGCCTAAAGGAACAAAACAAATTTTAGAGGAACTTGGCAGAGATAAATTTATAGAGTGGCTCAAAAATGAAAAGAAAATTTACTACACTGATACAACTCTTCGTGATGGGCATCAATCCTTGTTGGCTACGCGTATGCGTACCATAGATATGTTACCTTATGCAGAAATGATGTCTTACAACTTTCCACAAACTTTCTCCTTAGAAATGTGGGGAGGGGCTACTTTTGATGTGGCTCTGCGTTTCTTAAAAGAGTGCCCTTGGAAAAGACTACAAAATATCAGGAAAGCTGCTCCTAATATTCTTACACAAATGTTGCTTAGAGGGGCAAATGGTGTGGGCTATAAAGCCTATCCCGATAATTTGGTAGAGAAATTTATAGAAAAATCTGCTGAAAATGGCATAGATATATTCAGAATTTTTGATTCCCTCAATTGGATAGAAAGTCTGAAAAATAGCATTAAAGCCGTTAACCAATACACTAATAGCTTAGCAGAAGCTTCTATTTGTTATACAGGTGATTTGCTCAGCAAAGATGAACACAAATATACGCTCCAATATTATTTAGATTTTGCCAAACGCTTAGAAGATGAAGGAGCTCATATTTTAGCTATCAAAGATATGGCAGGGCTATTGAAACCACACGCTGCCGAACTTCTCATTGGCAAACTTAAAGAAACTGTTCGCTTACCTATTCATTTACACACACACGACACTTCTTCTATACAAGCTGCCACTTACCTAAAAGCCATAGAGGCAGGTGTTGATGTGGTTGATGTCGCTATTGCAGGGCTTTCTGGTACAACTGCTCAGCCTAATTTTAACTCTGTAGTGGCAATGATGCAAGGACATGAAAGAGAGAATCAATACAACTTGGATAAACTAAATCGTGTTTCCAAATACATAGAAAGTGTAAGGCAGTTTTACTATCCCTTCGAGTCTGGAATGGCAACGGGTTCGGCGGAAGTGTACCAACACGAAATGCCTGGTGGGCAATATACGAACCTCAAAGCTCAAGCAGAATCAGTAGGGGTCGGTGATAAATTTGAAGAAGTGGTAAAAAATTATCAAGAAGCTAATAAACTTTTTGGTAACATTATTAAAGTAACGCCAAGCTCAAAGGTGGTAGGAGATTTTGCCTTATTTATGACAGCCAATAATCTCAGTGCTGAAGATATTATGCTCAAAGGGCATACGCTTTCCTTTCCCGAATCTGTAAAAGAGTTTTTCAGAGGAGAGTTAGGGCAACCTGTAGGGGGCTTTCCCGAAGAACTCCAAAAAATGGTACTCAAAGAAGAAAAGCCTTTTACAGACCGGCCAAACGCTCACCTTGCTCCCATAGATTTTGAAAAAGATTTTGAGGCTTTCAAACAGAAATTTGATGACCAAAATTTCCTTAATTTTATTTCTTACCAATTTTATCCTAAAGTTTTTGAAGACTTCCATCATCATATTCAAGAATTCGGAGAAGCCCATTATTTACCCACCCCTACTTTCTTATTTGGTTTGAAAGCTGGTGAAGAAATTTTGGTACAAATAGATGAAGGAAAAACCTTACTTATTAAGTTTATCAGCCTTAGCAATCCTGATGGAAATGGTATAAGGGAAGTTTATTTTGAGCATAATGGGCAAACGAGAAGGGTGAAAATATTAGATAATTCCCTGAAAAGTTTGCTTAGAAGTAATCCTAAAGCCTTTGGTGAAAATCAAATAGGCTCGCCTTTACAAGGAAAAATATCTCAAATAAAAGTAAAAGAAGGAGAGAAAGTAAGCCTTAATACGCCTTTATTTGTGATAGAAGCCATGAAAATGGAAAGTATCATCACAGCACCTAAAGAGGCGGTTATCAAAAAAATATACCTTAATGCCAATGCTATGGTAGAACAAAACGATTTGGTAATAGAATTTGAGTAAAACAAAGAAAATAAGGCTTAGCATATTTTTTTTGAAAAATTATAGAATTAGTTCTAAAAAATATTATTTTTGTATAAAAATCAATCAAAATGGAATTATATTTAGATTCTGCTGACATTAAAGAAATTGAAGAAGCCTTCAAATTAGGTTTCTTAACAGGGCTAACCACTACACCGACTTTTATGCACCGTGAGGGCGTAGCTGATGTAGATTCCTTGATACTGAAATTGTCTAAAATGGTGCCTATCTTACAAGTAGAGGCTTTGGGCGATAACGCTGACGAAATTGTAAAAGAAGCCAAAAGACTCGCAGACTTGGGTTTGCCCAAAGAAACTACGGTATTCAAAATACCTGTTTCTTTGGAAGGAGTAAAAGCCTGCAAACGCCTTACAGATGAAGGTTACAAAGTAAATATTCACTTAGTTTATACACTCCAGCAAGCCTATATGGCAATGGCAGCTGGGGCAACTTATGTTTGTCCTTTGGTTGGGCGTTTACAAGACCAAGGACATGACGCTCTTGCCCTCGTAGAGCAATGCGTGGAGGCAGTAAATTACTACGGCTACGACTCAAAAATTATGTTCTCTTCGGTACGCAATGTCGAGCACGTACGTAATGCCATCAATATCGGTGTACACACAATTACAGTTCCTTGGAAATTGATGAAATTACTCACTGAAAATCACTTCACTACGCTTGGTACTCAACAGTTTGAGGAACATACTAAGTTGATGACTTTGAAAGTTAAAGATATAATTCGTAAAGAAAACCCAACCATTCAAATCACACAAACAGTTTTAGATGCGATTGTACAAATGACTGAATCAGGTTTCGGAGCAGTTTCAGTCCTTGATAGCGAAAACAACTTAATAGGTATTTTTACTGATGGAGATTTACGAAGAAATTTGAAAGAAAATGGAAAAGATTTGTTACAAAAACCCATGAGTAGTTTCTCCTACAAGACTCCACTTACTATTGAAGGCGATGCTCTTCTCAACGAGGCTATGCAGATTTTCAAGCAAAAATCAGTGGATAATATTATTGTGGTGGAGAGTGGCAGACCTAAAGGAATGATAGATGTACAAGATTTGGTGGATATGGGTTTAATGGGCTAATTATTTCTGAAATTTGGGGAGTATGTTGATAGCATACTCCCTTTTAATCTGCTGACTATGAAGAAATTACTTATTATCTTTATCTTTTATCTTTTTGCTTCCTCTGGATTTGCCCAACAGCAAGATAGTGTAAAAACAGTTCTCTATAATCGCTCCTACAAAAATGTATATGTGGCTCTGGCTTACTATAAGCGTATGCCCGAAGGAGATATTGCCCTTTGTTCCTATGGTTGGTTTGAGGTGAAGTCGTACAATAGTAAAACAATCTGGCTTCCTGCTCTGCGAGAAAAAGGAATGTTTTATCACGCTCATAACCGAAATGATAGAAACGATAATTGGGGAGGAAGTTTGTTTTTTATGGTGCATCCTACACTACCTTTTCATCTATCTTATGCCAATAACTCTGCTTTATCAACTTCTATGGATAAAGACTTGAATGAGGAAGAGTTAAAATCCTTAGAAGCATATCCTTTCAGAGAAATTAAATGGAATCCAAAAGGCTACTTTCAAGTCAATTTATTGGACTAAATGCTTCAGAAGCCAAATTTATCAAAAACTTATCAATATCATGGATACGACTATCAACGCTTTGCTTGAAAAATTGGAAGATAAATACAGCCAGACAGGGCAAAACTTAGCCGCCAATTTAGAAGGTTTGCTCTATAATGATTATTTGAAGTATTGGGATTATATTCATTTAGATACTTTACTTACGCTTCAAAAGCCCAAAACACATTTCCCAGATGAGAAAATATTTATTATTTATCATCAAATTACAGAGCTTTACTTCAAACTCATTCTCTGGGAAATAGAGCAAGTAGCTGAAAAAGAAACCATCACTGCTGCTTTTTTTACTGAGAAGCTACAACGTATCAATCGTTATATAAAAGCTCTTACAGATTCTTTTGATATAATGAGTATGGGAATGGAGCCAGAGCAATTCAAACAATTCAGAATGGCTCTTTTACCTGCCAGTGGTTTCCAATCAGCTCAATTTAGACTCATAGAAATTGCTGCTACTGATTTTTTTAATCTTACGTGCAGTTCGTTTAGAACTACAGAAAACAGTCAAACAAGTATAGAAGAAATGTATGAGCAGATTTATTGGAAAAAAGGAGCAACCGAAACAAAAACAGGTAAAAAAACTATTACACTCCAGCATTTTGAAGAAAAATATACTGCTCTGTTCTTAGAAAAAGCTTATTTTTTCCAGAAGCGTAATCTTTGGCAGAGGTATCAAGAGTTGGAACAAAAAGAGGGCGAGAATGCCCAAATAAAGGAAATAATGCAAGAATTGGACTATAATTTCAATATTGAGTGGGCTTTATCACATCTCAAATCTGCAGTAAGGTATCTAAAAGAGCAGAACAAATTGGTAGATGCGACAGGTGGTACGAATTGGACAAAGTATTTGCCTCCGAATTTTCAGAAAGTTATCTTTTTCCCAAAGCTATGGTCTGAGCAAGAAAAACAAGAATGGGGAAGAAGAAAAGTAGAAGCAATGTTGAATATTTAATGTTAGAGAGATAAAATATCGTATGGCAACAGGTAGAACAGTTAGTGCAAGTTTCTTGACAAATTTAGACAAGCAAGTCATCGAACTTTGTGAAAAAATAGCACAAAAGATATTCAATGTTATAGCAGATAAAGACTTGCAAACGGATTTTAAAAAACAATTTGGCAAAATTTCTTATACTCGCGATGGTGGTTTGGGTTTAGGCGGTGGCAAATTGCAACGTGATGCTATTTGTGTAAGAGGAAGGCAAGGAAAAGCCCCATTTTCAAATCGTAATTTACGTTGGCATCCACTTGTGGTAGCCCAAGAACCTGTATCTTTTGCCAAAGAGATTGAAAAAATAGAAATTGAAGGCACAGACGAAAGCCAAGTTTTAGTTTTTTACATCAAAGAAAATGGAAATTTAAAGGCATATCCTGCCGATAAAGTTCACGAATTACCAGAAAGGTATGTTGCTTTACCCAAACATTGGCAGCCCCACGTTGAAATACTAAAAAATTGGAATGATACACTTTGGACACAAAACTCTTGCGTAATTCCCGCCTTAGAGTGTTGCGATTGGCAAGACAGCGTAGAAAGTTATGCGGTTTTGGGTATTGCGGTTGCAGTTGATTTTTACGGTGTTGATTTTCAACAAATTTACAAAGAAATTTTACTTGTTTTACAAAGCCAAACTATTCAAAAAAATGTCAAATTACCTACCAAACTTTTTCCTACACAAAAAGCGGAATTTGTAAGTTGCCCTGTTTGTCTTTGCCCAATCTCTTCACAACCTGCCAACTTTGCAGAACGAGAAAGACACACCACTTGGCAACCTGAATGGCGACCCTCCAAAAAAGGCGAAGGAGAAGATGCAAGCGTACAGGTAATGCACGTTAATCCACTCATTGACAAAGAAATAAGGCACAATGCTAAAAATGTTCGTTATGGGCATCGTTGGTGCAATGTCGCTATGACAGACCACTCACTTGATGAAACACTTGATTTTATGGAATTTATTGTTAAAGCCCACAACCGAGTTTAAACCAATGGATTTATTTATAGCAGCCGAAATCAATAAGCCTAAAAGACTGATTTACAAGCAAAATCTTTCGCCTATCAATAACTTAAAACTTATTTTTAGGGAAATTAGGGATTATTTTGCGGGAAACGTAACGGGCATTACGAGAGATGAAAAAATTGCTCAAAACATTATGCGTTTG
The DNA here is from genome assembly GCA_033762275.1 of Thermonemataceae bacterium. Taxonomy (GTDB): domain Bacteria; phylum Bacteroidota; class Bacteroidia; order Cytophagales; family Thermonemataceae; genus Raineya. Next base: position 7,378 of record JANRLU010000243.1, read on the forward strand.
CTTTTTTGCAAAATATATGATGAAAAATATACAGAAAATGAACAATTAGTCAATTTTGCAAACCGACCAAACGAAAATTTACAAGACTTTCAAAAACGTATTTTTACGCTTTTTGAAAATGTAAAAAATCAATATGCAGATATTTTTGAAGCAGAAGAAGAGTTGGAAATTCAGGCAGGTGATTTGTCTTTTATTGTGTCTAAAATGGAAGAACATTCTATTTTGAACGCAGACAGAGATATTATTGCTGATGCTTTTGAAGAATTGATAGGTACTTCGTTTCGTGGTGGAGAAGGGCAATTTTTTACGCCCCGAAATATTGTGCAAATGATGATTGACGTTTTACAACCTCAATCAGGCGAGAAAATCATTGACCCTGCTTGTGGCTCTGGAGGTTTTATTGCCCATATCTTGCAACATTTAATCAAAAACAAAGCATCAAATTATTACATTTCAGGAATTGATAAAGATTTGTTTTTGTCCAAATTAGCCAAAATCTATTTGACTATTTTGGGCGAAAGTGAATATCATATTTTTTGTGAAAATAGCCTTGAAGTTCCTACTTTGTGGAAACCTGAAACGCAAAATCATATTCAATTAGGCACTTTTGATTTGATTTTGGCAAACCCGCCTTTTGGTGCAAAAATTCCTGTGATTGGTGAAAATTTATTAAAACAGTACGAATTAGGGTATTTTTGGCAAGAAAATCCCACGCCAAACGGAATAGACCAAAACAATAGTAAATATCTGATAACCAAAGAGTTAAGAGAAAAACAACCACCTCAAATTTTGTTCATTGAACGAATTATACAGCTTTTGAAAGATGGTGGTAGGGCAGGAATTGTATTGCCCGAAGGCGTTTTTGGCAATCCGTCAGACCGTTATGTTTGGGAGTATGTGAAAAAATATTGCTCTATTATGGGTATTGTTTCACTTTCGCAAGAAACTTTCCAACCAAGTACGCACACCAAAACAAGCGTAGTTTTTTTAGAGAAAAAGCCGAATAATCGTAGTCAAGTTTTTATGGCGATTGCCAAAAATATAGGACACGATAAAAATGGAAAACCGACTTTTAAATTCAATAAAGATGGTTCGTATATTTTTGACAAACAAGGCGATAAAATTCTTGATGATGAAACTCCCGAAATTGCTCAAAACTTCACAAAATTTTTAAATGGAAATTTAGAAGAAGAAAGTGTTTTAGGTTTTACAGTGCCTACTATAGAAACTGAAAATCACATTTACATTCCCGAAACTTACAAACCCGAAGTAAAACAAGCCCTTTCGCAAATCAAAAAAGATGCTTTGTACGATTTGGTAAAAGTGGGGGATTTGGTAGAAAAAGGCGTTCTACAAATCAAAAGGGGCAATGAAATTGGCTCAAAATATTACGGAACGGGCGATATACCTTTTGTGCGAACCACTGATATTGTAAATTGGGAAATCAAGGCTAATCCTGTAAAATCGGTAGCTGAAGAAATTTATCGGCAGTATAAAAAACAGCAAGACGTAAGAGAAAATGATATTTTGTTTGTCAATGATGGTACATTTTTGATTGGTAGAAGTGCTATTTTAACTGAAAACGATACAAAATGTATTATTCAAAGTCATTTGCGAAAAATTAGAGTTTTGCAAACAGAGGAGTTAAATCCATTTTATTTGTTTTATTTGCTCAATTCAAACATGGTACAAAAACAAGTAGAGATGCTTACTTTTGTGCAAGCAACACTTTCAACTTTGGGCAATAGAATTATGGATTTGCAGTTACCTATCCACAAAGACAAAACCGAAGTAGAAAGAATTAGTAACGAAGTGCAAGCCATTATCAAACTTAAAAAGCAACTCAAAGAAAGAGCAAATAAACTTATAAATCATAGCTTGTAATCTTATGACAAACATTTATCAATCTTTAGTAGATAAGAAAACGTCTTTAGCCGTAATAGGGCTGGGCTACGTAGGCTTGCCCATTGCTTTGGCTTTTGCAAAAAAAATTAAAGTAATAGGTTTTGATATTAACGAGAGCCGTATCAAAATGATGCAAAATCATCAAGACCCGAGCAACGAGTTGGAAAGTGCTGATTTTGAGGATTGTGATATTACTTTTACACATAAATTAGAAGATTTGAAAGAAGCTACTTTTTTTATAGTAGCAGTACCAACTCCGATTGACGAGCATACCCAACCCAATTTGACACCACTGCTTTCTGCTTCGGCTACTGTGGGAAAAGTGCTTAAAAAAAATGATTTCGTGGTTTTTGAATCAACAGTGTATCCGGGTTGTACAGAAGAAGATTGTATTCCTATTTTGGAAAAGGAATCATCTTTGAAATTTTCTGAGGAGTTTAAGGTTGGCTATTCGCCTGAGCGAATCAATCCGGGAGATAAAAACCATACCTTGAGCAATATTACCAAGGTGGTTTCAGGTTGTGATGCCGAAAGTCTGGAGCAAATCGCAAAGGTATACGAGTTAGTGGTAGAGGTAGGTGTGCATAGAGCAAGCTCTATCAAGGTGGCGGAGGCTGCCAAAATCATTGAAAACACACAAAGAGACCTAAATATAGCCCTAATGAACGAGCTTTCTATCATTTTTGAAAAAATGAATATAAATACTTATGAGGTTTTAGAGGCGGCAGGCACTAAATGGAATTTTCTTAAATTTGTGCCTGGTTTGGTAGGTGGGCATTGCATAGGTGTAGACCCTTATTATTTAACCTATAAAGCCAAAGAATTAGGGTATAATCCTGCTGTTATTTTGAGTGGCAGAAGTATCAATGATAGTATGGGGGCGTATATTGCCAAAAATACTGTTCAAAAACTTATCAAGCAGGGAAAAAACCCGGCAGATGCTCGTGTGTTGGTGATGGGCGTAACATTCAAAGAAAATGTGAGTGATATTCGTAATTCTAAGGTAGTTGATGTGATACGAGAACTCCAATCTTTTAGCCTTCGTGTAGATGCTATTGACCCTTACGCTGATGCTCAAGAATTTGAGGAGGAATATCATTTATCACTTGCTTCCGAAGCCACAGGTTCGTATGATGCCATCATTGTAGCTGTAAATCATAAAGAATATATAAATCTTCAAGAGGCTGATTTGCTGAAAATGAGCAAGGAAAAAGCTCTTTTAGTGGATATTAAAGGTATTTTTAGACATAAGATTTCCTCATTAAATTATTGGAGTTTGTAATTATAAAAATGTTTTTTTAGCTTCAATTTTTTTCGTTTGGAAAGATAACAAGATATACCATAAAAAAGGAAAAAATCCTATTTTATACCTGCTGATGGCTCCCATATTTGGGGAAGATAAACCCAAAAATATGGCTAAGAGTAGTATATAAAGACTTATAGCGTAAAAAAAAGATGTAGAGAAAGGAATGGTATATTTTTTCAATGACCCAATAGCAAACAACAAGTAAGCAAAAAGAATACAATTCTCCACACTTGCCAGAAAAGTAAAAAAATTATGAGCTTCCCAAGGCATTGGGGCAAATAAACCTGCCCATAAGCCTTGGGGAGTGTTGGTAAGCATACTTACCCAAGTTGGTTGGAGATTAAAATAAATAATACTCTCAGGGCTTGACGCCTGTAAAATAAGTTGGTGATTTTCGTAAAGAGCTTTGGGAAGAAAATCCAAATGTAGGTTAGGATGAAAATTGCTTGCCATAAATAAAACAAATAAACCACTAACTAATGAAAAAATAAGCTGTTTTCTTCTTTTATGCTGCTCATAGAAATATAGAAGCGTATGGCTTACTATGTAAAGTATCAAAGCGAAAGCATAATAATACTTAATTTGCCAGAGAAGAAAAATCCAAAATGATAAAGATATGAAGTAAAATGATTTTCTTATGGGTTTTGTTTCTTCAAAGATACGCCAAAAATGAATGAAAGCCCAAGGTAAAATAGTCCATAAAATAGCCTCCTTGCTTGTTGCCGAAGACCAAAATAAAAGAGAAGGAAGAAAGAGAAAGGCTATATAACTCGCCCTTTGAGTGCTTGGGAAAAGGCGGCGAAGTTCTTTTGCTAAACTCCACAAAGACCAAGCAGTCAAAATACTTGTGTAGAAAGTAAGCAACCAAAAATTTTTAAAAGCAAATAAGGCAGGAAAACTAAATATTTTTGCCGCGAAAAAAGCTCTTGGCTGTGTAGCTAAATGCCATTCTTGGCTGTTTACGGGTTTATCAATGATTATTTGCCAAAAATAAGAAAAATTATCACCAAACAAATTTGCTAAATGTAAAGCATCTTCATAGATAAGCAGGTAATCAGGCGTATATTTTGAATAAAAATTCTGATGAACCCATACAAAAGCAAGGCTTGTTATTAGTTTTAACAAAAAAAATAGAAGCAGCAAACCGTATTTACTGAGGAAGTTCTTTAGTATTATTTGGCTGATTTTCTTTCTCATTTTCCTTTTTTAAGAAGTAAGAAGGTAACTTCATTTCTTCTTTCTGTTTTTTCTTTTTCTTCTTGAAAATATCTTTCAAAGAATTAAAATTGTAGGAACTTGTAAGGCTTACACCTGTGGCATTGGTATTATTAGTAATCGTTGTATTATTTCCAAAAGAGCTTCTGCCATACATTTTAAGCTTATATTGTCCGTCTTCTGTGAGGGCATATTCCACAATCCATTCATTTGTAAAGTTTGAACTTTGGTTGCGGCTGTCCAAACGATTATCACTAATTACCTTTAGCCTGCCATCCATTAGGCTATAAGACATACGCAAGCCCACTAAGGAATTATTAGCTCCTATTTCGCTGGCATCTAAGTTGATTTCTATGTTCTCATCAAGTTTGGAAGCAAAACTACTTAGTTGGTTAGATAAAAATTCGCCCAGCGTACGCCCCGAAGCCGAACCCATACTGCCGCCTTCTGCATTGGAAGTAAAATTACCAAAAATCACCAAACTTCCTACTTGCCTATTTAGCTCAAGTTCGTTGCTTTGTATATCAGATTTGACCTTAAACATGGCGGCTTGCAGAGATGGGTTGGTTATCTTCTTTTCTATGTCTTTAAAATCTATATCAAAACTTACCTTTGGAGCAAGTAAATCGCCTACCAAATGAGCAACTACGCTCACAGGGAACTTTCGGGAGGTTTCTGGGTTGATTTCTGAGGTAGGCAGAAAAGCCGTAAAAGAAGCGTTCGCATCATAGGTCGCCTTCACGTCCATATACGCCTGAAAAACATCACCTTCAAAGTAAATTTTACTACCTTTTCTGATATTAAATTTTTTACTAATAAGATTTTTCATGGTGAAATTGTAACTACCATTTTCTATGCTATAGTCTCCCCATATTCCAAAATTACCTCTTTTATCTATATCCATTTGAATAAGCCCTTTTCCGTATCCTTTCATTATATCGCCTGTTTGCCTATCAAGTTGTATTTCAAAGTAGGCATCTTCGGTTACATCAAGGCGTATATCCATTTCCAAACCCATAATTTTCATACTTTGTATGGCTACATTTAGTTTTTGGGTAGAATCTTGAGGCATATCTTTTTCAAAATCAGTGAATTGATAGTAATTGGCATCTCCAACTTCGCTGTATCCATCTAAGGGCAAAAATATTTTTGTACCTTTTTCAGTTTTTGCATTGATGCTCATTTGGAGGTCATCAGGTTCTCCTTTGATGCTCATCTGCCCTGAGGCTACTCCTTTTCCATAGTAAAGTACTTTTTCTTTTTCCTTGATATTGAGCAAGGTAAATTTCTCAAAATCAAAGGTTAAATTCATAACGAAATACTTAAAATATTCGTGAAAAATACTTCCATTAAGCAGGGCTAAATTTCTTTCTTCGTCTAAAACTCTGAATTTATTAAATAAGAATTCATTTTTTGTAATAACAATGGAACTGCTTGTTTCATAGGTTGTTTCTAAATAATTAACCATAAATTTTGCGGCTTCAAAGCGGAGTAAACCTGTGAGTTCGGGTTCGGCTAATTTGCCTTTAATGTTTAAATCTCCTGATACAAAGCCATCTAATTTGGAAACCAAACTATTGGCAAAAGGCTCTAAAATATTGATAGGAGCTTTTCGAAGTTTAGCTATCAAATCTAAGTTATCGGCTTTGGGTTCGTAAGTTCCTTCCAAAAAGAAAATGTAATCTTTAAGCTGATAAATGCTCATAGAGAGGTCTGCAAGTTGCTTTTCATTATCCCAAACAGAGTGCCCTTGTATATTTCCTATCAAAAAGTCGTTTACTTTTAGGGAGTCTGTGTTGAAATTTGCATTTACTTTTATTTGTTCATACACGTCTTCAAGGGCAATATGAGCATCTAAATTTCCTTTAAGTTTGAAATTTTTTCCAAGTAAAACATTAAGAGTAGCCAAATTAAAGTGATTGATATCTATTCGTAAGGCTTCGTCGGTCATATTTTCGGCTATCATTCCATTGCAGATAAGTTCTTGCTGCTCATTGCTGAGCATAAAGTTATCAAACAAAATTTTGCCATTTTCTTGGGTAAAAATAGTTATTTTACGTGAGGGTTCAAATCGCCAGAGTGTTTCGAGCAAGGAAATGTTAGATTCATCAAATTCTATGATAGTTTTGTTGTTATCAAGTGTGATATGCCCTTGAATATCAGCTTTATTAGAGCTTTCTTTCTGTTGAATCTTTGTTCTAAAATCAATAATACCATCTAACCAAATGGCATTGAGGCTTAGTTGCTCTGACTGGAAACCGCCAAAAGCCTGTTCATTAGAAAAAATATTTAGTTCTGCGGTAATATTATCACTTAGTTCATTTTTGTAGGCTTCAAATTGAAAGCTATTTCTTTTGAAATAATAATCTCCAGACTTGATTTCAGGTATTACTTTAAGACTTTTCAGCGTAAAATGTGAAGACTGACCAGCCTTAAAAATGCCTTTAAAGGCTAAATTTGGTGATATATGGGTGCTACTATCCAACAAATCTAAAATAGGCTGAATGTTGTGTATATCAAGCGTATATTCTAAATCAATAGTAGGTATTTTTTTCTTCCTTTTCTGTTGGTAATAGTCGTTTTGTATGGATTTTTGGTTTTTGATACCCAAAAATAATTCCTCAAAAAACATTGCAGAAGTTTCGCCTAACTGCTGGAGGGTAAATTTTCCTATCACCGAAGAACTCACATAGGGCGAGTAGAAATCCAAGAAATGATAACCGTATTCGTTTTTCTCAGAGTTGAACCACAAAGAATCTATATTTAGATTTTTTTCTTGAAAACCAAGTGTAGCGTTTCTTAATAGAAGATTCCCCTGAAAATTTTGGAAGTCAAAACCTTTACTTTGGGTATGTATGAAGCCTTTAAAAGTTATATTGTCTTTGAGAAAGCCTAATTTATTAAAATCTATCCATAAAATATCGCTATTTAGCGTAATTTCTGGCACTTTTTTGCTAAAATCAATGTGTGCATCAGCATTCAGATTAGCACTTATATCGTGGCTATTTATTTTTCCATCAAAAAACTTATTTTTAAACTTTCCATCTATCTCTATTTGATTATATTCATAAGCCAAAACGCCAATTTTTTCTACATTTCCTTTGAAGTCTAAATCTAAATCTTTGATAGTAAAGCCTTTACCTTTGAGGTCTCCTTTCATACTAATGGCTTTTATGCTTTCATTATCTATGAGTTTTCCTGCTTGAAAGTTTTGTAAGGCGAGTGTTCCTTCATAAGTGGGCAGATTTCCTTCTTTCTGAATAAAATAAGTATCTAATTGTGCATTGCCGAGTGCTGTTTCAAGTTTGGCATTGGCTTTAAAATCATTGGAAAAGCCGTCAAAACGCCCAATAATATGTACATCTCCAAATTTTTGTAGGTAAGTCATTGTATTTTTATCAGGAACATACTGCTCTAAGTCGGGGGTATGTAGTACCGAATTTTGCTCTAACTGCAAAAAGGCTAACATTGCTTCAATTTTCGGTAAGCCTTCAGCACTAAAAGAGCCTTTAAGGTTTGTTTTAGTGCCAAAGCCTATGGTAAAATCATTGAATACAAAATTTTGAAGTGTGCCATTAAAATTACCAGAAATCCGCCAAGTGTCGTCATATTTAGCTAAAATAGGAGCAAATAGAGCTAAATCTTTGGTATGCAACAAAGTGCTATCCAAACGAGCATCAATGCGTACTTTTTCCTCAAAATGTCCTAAATCGGCTACATTATCAAAACTCAGTACCAAGCTATCTTGCAAAACAGAATTATTAATTTCTGCATATATGTTTTTGAATTGTAAGGAGTGTTTGTCGTGTAAAAATTTTACATTAAAGTTATGAATATTTAATCCTGATAGTTTATCTGTCATTTGTAAGTTTTGAGCCTCAAAAGCTACGGTATCAGCTACAAAAAGCACATTTTTGAAATACCCATCAATTCCTTCCAATTTGAAATGAGCGTAATCAAATCCGTTTTTGATAGAATCTTGTCGGGGGTCGTTATACGAAAAAGTAACTTCATCTAAGAGGGCTTCCTCTATGGTAAAAATAGCAGCTCTTTCATTTGGTTTGCGAGGCTTTTTTTGTTTGGGAGCCGTAAGGCTATCTATTGCAGAGATGAATTCTTCTAAGTTAAGTTTGTTAGCTTTTGCATTGAACTTGGCTGCGATATGTCCGTGTTTGAGTGTTATTTTATCTATGAAAATATTTTTGCCCTCTACAGCATTCCATAAGTCGAAATCAGAGCTAAGTTCTTCCAAATATAGCATTTCTTCTCCTTGTCGGTCTATTACTTGTACGCCTTTCAAGGTGATGTCTTGGTTGAGTAAATTGAGCCGAACCTTTTGAATGGAGATTGGAAAGTGTAGTTTTTCTGAGAGATAGTTAGCAAACTTTTGGGCGATAAAGGTTTGTACCATAGGTACATTAAGCATTAGAAATATAAACCCCAATAATAAAAGCGGTTTGAATAAAGCCCAACGAATAAAAGCCCAAATAATTTTTTGTATTTTTCTGAAAATACGCTTACCTTTGGCTTTCTCTACTTGTTCAGTAGTGAAAGTTGTGGCAAGGTTATCCTGCTTATTTTCCTCAAAATCGGTATGTAAAGGCTTTGTATCCTCCAAGTATTTTATTGGTTTAATTGAAATTAAAAAATGCCTACTATTTTAGCTATAGAATCTTCTTGCGATGAAACCTCAGCGGCTGTTATGCAAGATAGCAAAATTCTCTCCAATATTATTGCTAATCAAAAAATTCACGAAATTTATGGTGGTGTCGTTCCTGAATTAGCCTCTCGCGAACACCAAAAGAATATTATTCCTGTGGTGCTTGCTGCTCTTGATGCTGCAAAGATAGCTAAAAATCAATTAGATGCAATAGCTTTTACACGAGGTCCTGGACTTTTAGGAGCTTTATTGGTGGGGGTTTCTTTTGCTAAGTCTTTGGCAATGGCTTTAGCCATTCCAATGATAGAAGTAAACCATCTGCAAGCCCATGTTTTGGCTCATTTCATTGATGAACCTCGCCCTAAATTTCCTTTTTTATGCCTTACGGTGAGTGGAGGACATACACAAATCATTTTGGTAAAAGACTACTTATCAATGCAGATAATAGGACAAACCCAAGATGACGCCGTAGGAGAAGCCTTTGATAAAACTGCCAAACTCTTAGGTTTAGCTTACCCAGGAGGACCTTTGATTGATAAATTTGCTCAAAATGGTAATCCTTTAGCGTTTTCTTTTCCAAAAACAGAGATGCCCGATTTCAATTTTTCTTTTAGTGGCATCAAAACGGCTATTTTGTACTTTTTACAGAAAAATACGCAAAAAAATCCACTTTTTGTAGAGCAAAATTTAGCTGATATTTGTGCAAGTGTTCAGCATACCTTGGTGGAAGCTCTTTTGCATAAGTTAAAAAAGGCAGCTAAACACTTCAGTATCAAAGAAATAGCCATAGCTGGCGGAGTTGCTGCCAATAGTACTTTACGCCAAAGACTTACAGAAGAGGGAATCAAACAAAAATGGAATGTATATATTCCTGATTTTCAGTATTGTACTGATAATGCTGCTATGATAGCTATGGTAGCTCATTACAAATATTTAGCCCAAGATTTTGCAAGTCAGGAGCTTAGTGCGAAGGCTCGTTGGGCTGTTTGAACTAAATAAAGCAAGTTTCGGGTTTTAGGTCTGAGTGAGGGTACAGAAATTTGTAGTAAAAAAAGCTATGACAAATCAGCAAGAACTTAACTATACCAGAATTGCAAAGGCAATAGCGTATATAAAAACGAATTTTAAGAAGCAACCTACTTTAGATGAGATTGCCAAGCAAATACATGTAAGCCCTTTTCATTTTCAGCGTTTATTTGCCGAATGGGCAGGAACGACACCCAAAAAGTTTTTGCAGTATGTTAGTATTGAATATGCAAAAAAAATGCTCAAGCAACAACAAGCAACCCTTTTTGATACTGCTTTTGAGATAGGGCTTTCTGGAACAGGAAGACTCCACGACCTTTTTGTTGGTATTGAGGGAATGACACCTGCTGAATACAAGAATGGCGGAAAAAATCTTTTAGTGAATTTCAGTTTTGCCGAAAGTCCTTTTGGAAACTTAATATTGGCTTCTACACACAAAGGCTTATGTTATATGGCTTTTGATGATGATAAAAATAAGGCTTTGGAGGATTTGCAACAAAAATTCCCGAATGCAACATTTTCTCATCAAATAGATACTATACAAACAAATGCTTTGCTAATTTTTGGAAACAATAAGAGCGAAATCTCACCCATAAAATTACACTTGAAGGGGACAAATTTTCAATTAAAAGTTTGGGAAGCACTGCTGAAAATCCCAATGGGTAGGCTCACTACCTATGGGGATATAGCGGAAAAGATAGAAAACCCTGCTGCTTTTAGGGCAGTAGGTACTGCGATTGGTAGTAATCCTATTGCTTATTTGATTCCTTGTCATCGGGTCATTCAGGCTTCAGGCAATTTAGGTGGGTATATGTGGGGTGAAATACGTAAAACAGCTATAATTGCTTGGGAAAGTGCAAAAACAGACTCATCAAAAGTATAAAATGCTAAATTTGTATGACTTGTGAAGTCTAACCAAAACAATATCTCTTAATCTACAAAACTATCATCACCTAAATTAGCGTTTGTTTTGCAGCTTGTAGCAACTCTATTTGTTCTTTATATTTCTTTTCTAAACTTAAAAAAGATGCTTCGTTTGTGTAGGAATCATCTTCCAGATGCTTGTACTGTATTTTTATGCTATCCAGACCTTCTACGATATTGCCAAAAATTCGTAATAATTGCTCTTGGCTATGTAAATGTTTCAAGTTGCCGAGTTGGTACTGATATAAAAAGTCTAAAGCAATTTCTGAGAGTTCATACCTAAAAATATCTACATATTCTGTTCGCCGAGCCAATTGGATATTTTTTTGCAAAACATCAGTAAGGCGTATCATCACGGCAAAGTCGCTTTTACCGTAGTGATAAATTTGGTCAAAAGCCTGATTTACAACTTTTTCTAAACAAACCTCTCGAAGGTAAATAGGTGTATCTTGGATTTTGGTAAAACGCGTAGCAGGAATATTGGCTTCCATCGCTACTGATATGATTTCTGCCAGATAATCTAAACAATTTACTGCCGTAGTAGGGTCATTGATAGCAGGAGAAATGGCTTTAAGAGCAATATCAACTAATTGTCTCAAACCAAAATGAATATCTTGTTGAGGATTTCTGAACTTTCCGATACTAAATTGTTGGTAAATTTGCTGTTCTATTTCTGTTTGCCTTTTGGAGGGGACATTGTATGCTATATAAGCTATTTCTATATTTTTATGGATAAAACTGCCAATGTCATTGGCTTGTTCTATAAAAGCAATTTCTGGGTAAATTTCCGTAAGTTTTTTGAGTTTTTTGGTTTTTATTGCCCGCAAGTAGCCCATTTCTTGGGCTAAGATACGATTTTTTGCTTGTTCTGGCAGAATTTTTACTTCTTCTTGTTTTTTCCAACTATCTTTCATTTGATAAATAGTGTCAAAGGTGTTTAGGGCTATTTTTCTCGTAATAGAGGCTGCATTGATACTTTCGGCAATGCTGATGATAAAATGAGGGAGTACAATACCAATAAGCCCGATACCTCCGTAAATAGCTAAATTAAGGATAGGTTTCATAGAGTTAGGTATGAAAGATTGTTCGGGAGGAATGGCATCAATCAGCCAAAATTTAAGAAGCAAACAATACAATACCCAACCCAAAAAAGCTCCTAAAGTGATTTGATTATATAAGCTATGCGATAAAAAATAGCGTAAAATTCTCGGAGAGAATTGTGTAGATGCAAGTTGCAGGGCTACAATGGTAATAGAATATACGGTAGCCACAATCGTAGCCAATAGGCTTGCCAACAAGTTGAGGGCATCTATGTAACCTGCTTTGTCAGTTTTTATCAAAAAATCTGCTTTGGTGGTAAAGGTGAGTAGAATAGTAAAACCTAATATAAGATAAATCACTTTAAATGTATTAGATTTGAAAATTTCTAAGTAGTCTTTTAGGAGTTCTTTATTTTTCAGATTTTTATTTGACATACAGAATCAATGCTACGTTTGTTATAGCGTTAAACTAAAAATATTATGTGTTTTTATCAAATAAAACGTTTTATTTTTTGTGTTTTCCATAGGAAATGCATAGAATTGTAGGAAATCAAAAAAATGCTTATGAAAAAATTAGCTCCTATTTTGGCTGTTGTGGCTTTTGCAGTTTCCATTGCAATGTATCAAGTTGGCTCTACTAATAGCCACCTTACAGAACTGAAAGATACTTTTTGGATACCTATTCTTCCTGGAATAGTTTTCGCACTTCTTGCTCTTAAAAATAAGAAGTCTCAATCATAAAGAGGTAGTTATTTTTTATGAAAGTAGGTTTTTTGAAAACCTACTTTATTTTTTAGAAACTTTTAGTTTATTCATTGACTTTTTAGGCTAAAAACTTTAATTTTGCTTGTATTTTATTATTTTTATGCAAACAAAATTAAGTTCAGAAGATTTAGCCTTAGAATTTAGGTGGGGGCAGTTGCTCAATAAAATAGAAAAAGCCTTAGAAAAACGCCCCAAAGACCTTAACGGGGTTCTTTTCTTAATTGGTGTACAAGAATTGGGGCAGGGCTACAAAAATTTTACCAAAGAAGAAAAGCAAGACCTAATGCATATTGCGATTTGTAGGGTGCTAAGTCAGATAGGTTATTACCGCTTATTATTTACAGACCAAGAAGGCTGGCCACACTGGGAGCGAAGTGCAGATTTGCCTTATCTGGATTTATCAGAGCAAGAAAAGTTACTCAAAATGCAAGTCATAGAATATTTCAACCAAGAACAAATATTTGTGTAAGTTTTTGTTTTTTCGTCCCAAATAGTTAATTTAGCCCAAACAAACCCTGATAATATGAAGCGTGGTCTTACTATTCGTTCAAAAATTCTTTTAGGTTTCTTATCATTGATTATCATTTTTGCCTTCTATGGCGTCTATAATATATTCATTATCAATAATAACTTAAATAGTACAAAAAGGGTGCAGGTCAATATTGACCCTTCTTTTGATGCTATCAAAAACTTCAAACTTTTGGTAGATAGGTCGCAAAGGCTTACAATTACTTGGGCTTACTCGCCTATTTTGGCAGAAGATAAAGAAAAGCTAAAAGAAATTCAGGATATTGAATATCCAAAGCTTAAAGATGAATTACAGGGTTTGATGAAAGAATGGAAGGATAGCAGCCAAGTAGCTAATGTAGATACTGTTTTTAGAGATTTTGAGGGTTTTGTGGTAATACAGAAGAAGCAGATTATGGAAGAGGTTGTTACAGAAGATGATAGAGCTAATAAACTTCTGGAAATCAATAACGTAGTGGAGAATTATATCAACCCTATGGCTCGTGGTCTTAGAAATAAATTAGAAAAAATAGAAGCCTACAAACGCCAAGAGAAAGATAAGGCTCAGTTGGGACTTATACAATCTTTTCAAAGTTTAGAAAATCAGATATACGGACTTATTTTATTGGTAGTAGTTTTAGGGGTAATTATTGCTATTACCCTTACCAATAACATTGTAAAACCCATTACTTATATCAATAAAGTCATTTCTAAATTGGCTAAGGGGGAACTGCCTGAGGATAAAAAAACACGATTTAGAAAAGATGAGATTGGTGAAATAGCAGCCTCTGTGGATAACCTCATAAGGGGCTTACGCTCAACCTCTGAATTTGCCGAAAACATTGGTCGTGGGCGATACAATGCAGAGTTTAGACCCTTATCTGAAAATGACGTATTAGGAAATGCTTTGGTAGGTATGCGTAACAACTTGATGGAGGTGGAGCAAAAAGACTATATCAGTAATTGGATTACTGGGGGCTTGGCAGAGTTTGCGGACTTACTGCGTAAAAATAATGATGATATCCAATTATTGGCTGATGTTATTTTATCCTCACTTATCAATAAATTAGGAGCTAACCAAGGTGGCTTTTTTGTCGTAACCAGAGATGACGAACAAAGCGAACCCTATCTAAAATTGGAAGCTGCTTATGCTTGGAATAGTAAAAAATATTTAGAGCAAAAAGTTTTTTTGGGTGATGGGCTTACAGGGCAGGCTTGGCAAGAAAGAAGAGAAATTTATCTTACAGAAATACCAGATAACTATATTACAATTACTTCAGGGCTTGGGAAAGCCAATCCCACAAGCATTCTAATTGTACCTTTACAAGTGAATGAGGAGGTTTTTGGTGTAGTAGAAATTGCCTCCCTTCAAGATATAGAAGATTACAAGCAGGATTTTATGAAAAAAGTAGCCGAATCCATTGCTGCTACGATTGCTTCGGCTCGTAACGCTGAGCAAACCAACAAACTCTTGGAGGAGTCTCGCTTGCTTACAGAGCAAATGAAGGCTCAGGAAGAAGAAATGATGCAAAATATGGAAGAACTGCAATCTACCCAAGAAGAAATGGAGCGTTCTCAAATTATATCAATGGAAAAAGACGCTTTGCTCAATGCCAATAACCTTATTTTCTACCTCAACAGAAAGCTCTCCATCAATACGGTGAATGAATTAGCTGCCCAATATCTTAATTACGCCCCCAATGAATTGGAAGGTTTAAACATAGGCGATTTATTTTACTCGAGTGTACATTACGAAGAGATGAAACTCAACCTCAGCCGAGGAGAATATTGGTCTAAAATCACAACATTGAGGGTAAAAGGTGGCGAGGAACTTTTAGTAAAAATTTCGGCAGGTTCTTTAGGTATTGGTATGAGTAGCAACCGTTATGTTCTTTATGTAGATAACATCAACGAAATCAAGTTGTTACAACAAAACTAAGGTCTAACCAAAATGAGCCTTATTTTGAGTATAGAAACAGCAACGCCTGCTTGTTCGGTTGCTTTGCATCAAGCAGGGAACTTAGTGGCTTTAGCAGAGTTACATACAGAAAATGCTCATTCAGAGCAACTTATAATTCTTATAGAGCAAATTATACAGAGAAGTAAATACACTTTGCAACATATAGACGCAATAGCTGTTTCTAAAGGTCCTGGCTCTTATACAGGTTTGCGGATAGGGGTTGCTACGGCAAAAGGTTTGTGTTTTGCTTTGGATAAACCCCTCATAGCTATCAATACTTTGGAAGCAATGACGGAGCAAGTTAGATCCATTCAGACACAAAAAATGCTATTTTGTCCTATGATAGATGCTCGGAGAATGGAAGTTTACTGCTTACTCGCTGATGAAAACGGGAAAATAATAGTGCCAACTGAAGCCAAAATAATAGAAAAAAACGCTTTTGAGGATTTCTTAAATCAGCATAAAATTGTATTTTTTGGTAATGGAGCAGAAAAATGTAAAGGTATAATTTCTTCAGAAAATGCAATTTTCTTTGCAGGTGTTAGTTGTTCAGCAAAATCTATGGGGCAACTTGCTTATCAAAAGTTTTTGGATAAAGATTTTGAAGAACTCATTTATTTTGAGCCATTTTATTTGAAAGATTTTGTAAGTAATACAAAAAAATAATGAAATTACTTATAGACCCCAAGCCTATTTATCTTTTTTTGCTATTATCGCTATTTCTTATCGTTTTTGCTTGGCTTAGTTTTGATGGTTACTACTTTTATGACGATTATTCTTATGCCTATTATGCTAATCAGGTTTTGGAAGGCGAGTTTAAGTTTTCTACACAAGATATTTTTGCTCATAGATTTGGTATTATTTTACCTTTAGCTTTATTGTATGCAGTTTTTGGCATTTCAGATTTTACCAACATATTACTCCCTATATTAGCGAGTTTGTGGAGTATTTTTTTACTTTTCAAGTTTACAAACATTTTTTTTACAGATAATTACACCAAAAATTTAGCTCTTGCTTTTGGAGGTTTGGATTTTTATATCTTGTTTTTCTCCAACAAATTGTATCCTGATGTTTTGCTTACAAGTTTGGCTTTGGGAGCAGTTTGGTTTTTATTGAAGCGAAAGGATGGTCTTTTACCAGCTTTTTATTTTGTTGGTCTTAATTTTTGGGCTTTTCTTACTAAAGAGCTTATCATTTATTTTCTTCCTTTTTATATTTTTGTCTTTTTTACAGATTTACGGAAAAAGAATTTTGTGAAATTTTGGCTTTATACCTTTTTCTTAACATTATTTTTTACAATTATTTATTGTGCCATATATTATCTATTTACAGATAATTTTTTATTTAGATTTTCACTTATTCAAGATAACCACTATACCGTTAGTTTTAGCTATTTTGATAAGCCTTTTATTTTTACACTTCATAGAATCACGTATGAACCAATAATAATGTTCGTAAATACGCATATATGGATAGTTTTGGCTGGTATTTTTGTTGTTACTTTTAGCAAACAACTTCCTTTACATTTGCAAAATATTAGACTTTTATTATGGGGAGCATTTGCATTTTTTTGGTTTTTGAGTACAAGTGTTCAGTATTACAATCCAATAGGTCTGTTTCCGCGTCATATTTTATTTTTATTGCCTTTTGCTGCCTTGCTTACAGCTTGGATAATAGGACAAAACCAACAAAAAGATAAAATATTTTTACTGATATGCTGGGCTTTAGCGGGCGTATATGCGTTCAAGTTTTTAGGTATAAAGAATACTTTGCCATACTTGATGCTTGCCGTATTACTTGGGTTTCATCTATGGCGTTCCTCTTCAAAAAGCTATATTTTGCTTTTGTTTTTGGGTATACTTTTACTTCATCCTATTTATACGATGCTCAAACCTACTGAAACGGGCTATAAAGATGAAAAATTTATAGTTAAAAAATACCTTAGTAACCTTCCTAAAACAAGTATTATATTTACTGATGATAAATTATTTTCTGGGTATTTGTGGTATTATGATTTTAAAAAACCTGAAAATATTACTTACAAAGATTTAAAAGATTATCATCTTTCAAAAATATATACAGAAAATATTTATTTTCTACTGAATATGCATAGTATTCGTTATTTTGAACAAATAGGCTATCCTTTCCCTGATTTTGTGCATCAAAAGCCTAAAAGTTGGAAAAAAATAGCCCAAAGTGGGGAGGTAATATTATACAAGTATTAAAATTTATTTTACACTCCACTCAAAAGTATAAATCATACCATTATTTGTTCCTATTATCAATAAATCATCAGCAATATTTAAATGACTGATTTCTAAGTTTATATTTTCTTCAAAAATTACTGAAGATGTAGTAATATCAAATAGTATCAGTTTTTTGCCATCGGCAATGGCAAGTATGTTTCTTATTTTATCAAAAACAAGGCGTGCTTTTTTATGAATAAAGGGTAGATGCGTTTCTTTTATTTTTTCAAAAGTATGTAACGAATACGTTAAAAGAAGCTGATTTTCATCAATTAAATAAATACTTTGTTCGTAAGCTGCTACCAAATACCAATAATCATTGGTATAAAAGGTATGTTTAATTTCTCCGTTGATGTCCCAAATTACAAATTTTTTGCTATAACTCGCCCCAAATGTTTGTTTATCAATTACTTGTACGCTATAAGGATACACTTTTTCTTCGGCTTTTTGTGGTAGCCAATATTCTTTCTCTACTTGTGCCGTTTCGGTATTGAACAAAAATACAGGGCTTGAGTTTTTGTAGCGTTCTCTTTCTTTGGCATCTTTACTGAATCCACATTCTATCAGGGGGGTAGGATTTTGCTCAGGATATTGCTCATCTAAGGTTTGTCCTGGGTAAGAACTGAATAAAACATATTTTTCAGAAAGGTCTGCTTTTGTATAAAAGCTACAAGCGGTGTCCAATCTTTGTATTTCTTTGGTTATTAAGTTGATAAGGCGAGGTTTGTAGGATATACCAAAAGAAAGAATTTTATCATTTCCAATGGAGCATATTTTCTCTATACCGACCAAATCATTATCTAAGGAAAAAGAGTTTTCTTCTTCCAAATTAAGGCTATTAAAGATTTTGATTTCACCACGAGCAGATAAGAAAATCTGATAGGGGTGTTGGGGGATTTCTCCCGTTATTTTTTTATCAGACTCTTTGAAGTCGGAGAAGTTTTTCTTTGCTTTTCCATATTTATCCCAAGCAATAGCCGAGTAATAGCTTTCAGAGTAAATAGTTTGGGAGTTTTTGTGCCAATAAGTACGGTGTACGGAGGAGGTATGTTGGATATGGATACCTTTTCTGAGCAGGGCTTCTATATCCCAAATTCTCAACATTCCTTTTTCATCACCTGTATAAAGTATTTTATTGTTGTCAATAGCACAGCTAAAACAAGGTGTTCCTTCTGGTGAAACTTCTTCAAAAAGTAGTTCTCCGGTGTCTGCATTCCAGCCTTGTATTACTTCTGAAGCAGTGATAAGCATATTATATTCGGCGATGTAGGCGGCTCTTTTTATTTTTTGTACGCTAGCACTTTTATGCCATAAAACTTGCCAAGTGCTATCATCCCACATTACTATATCATTGCTGAGCGTCGCTACTTTACCATTGGGCAACCATAAGGCAGCATTAGGGCTTTGTTTGTTGCCTTTTCCGCTGTGGTTATTTCCGCCTATGGTCATTCCCATCACATAACTCAAATACGTTCCATCAATCAAATCTTGAAGAAGAGTACCTGTACGAGCATCCCAAAGTTTGAGGCTACTATTGAGAGCTCCTGTGATAATTCTATCTTTTTGAGGGCTTACCGCTAAAGCATACACCCATTCCTCGTGCCCTAAAAGTTCAAATAGGAGTTTTCCATGAATGTAATCCCAAATTTTTACGGTACCATCTTTTGAAATAGAAACAAGACTATCATTGGTAAACTCTATTTTACTTACATAGCCCTTATGCCCTTTCAAAGTTTTATGGAGTGTCCATTTGGCAGTTTCATAGACATAGATTTTGTAGTCATCTGTGGCGGCAGCCAAGTAAGCCCCATCAGGGGAGAGAGCCAAAAAATTGACGGGGGCTTGGTGGTCTCTGAATTCTCTGATAAGTTCTAAGTTGTTGATAGAAAGCATTTTGAAGCTATTATCTTCGGAGCTTGTAAATAAAAACTTATCAGTAACCAACAAACCACCAATAAAATTATGATGCAGGGCTTCTTCTCGTAAAAGTACTTTGTTTTCTTTTGGGAAGGAACTTAGAGGTTTGAGAGGAAAATTATTGGAGAAAGCTTTTTTTATATCAGCTTTGGTATCATAATTTTTCCAGAAATCTAAAAAAGAAGTATTTTCCATACATGTAGTTTTGGGTAAAAAGTCTCTAAAAATAGCTATATTTCTTATTTTTTTTTAGAAAAAGAAAACTATTTTTACAAAATATGGTTTTACTATCAAAATTATTACAATGAGTGTAGGAATACTTATAGGAACAAACAGAGAAAATGCTGTATCAGAAACTATCGCAAAGATTTACGCAGAAATACTCAGCACCAAAGGGATTGAAGCAGAAATAATTTACTTAAAAAGTTTGCCAGAAGATTTTGCTTTTTCGGCTTTGTATAAGCACAACGGAAAAAATGAGGGCTTTAACGCTGTGAAATCAAGAGTACAAGCCCACAGTAAACTATTTGTGATTGTACCTGAGTATAACGGCTCGTTTGCTGGTGTATTGAAAACTTTTATAGATGGAATGCCTTACCCTAAGGGGTTTGAGGATAAAAAGATAGCCTTAGTAGGGGTTTCTTCTGGGATACAAGGAGGAGCCTTAGCTCTTAGCCATCTCAACGATATATTTTCGTATTTGAATGCCCAAGTTTTAGCCCAAAAAGTAAAATTGATGCAGATAGAGAAAAATTTGGTAGATGGAAAGATTATCAATCCGCTATTTGTACAACTTATTGAAATTCAGATAAATAAATTTTTGGACTTTTAAAAGTATTACTTTTATTTTTTAAAAATTATGTATCAAAAATGTTTTTTCGTATCTTAGCAAAACAAACTAAATAAAATCGCTTATTTGTTCATTATTTAACCCCAATTATTATGAAAAAAAACAGTATATTGTGGCTACTATTTTTGTTAGCTTTTAGCTTTCAGGGTTTCTCCCAGAGTATAGAAGGTGTGTGGGAAACAACAGACGATGAAACGGGAGAGAAAAAATCTCACGTAAAAATGTATAAAACCCAGAGTGGTAAGTATGCAGGGCAAGTAGTAAAAATTTTACAGGAGTCGCGTAAAGATGCTGTGTGCGACAAGTGCTCAGATTATCGTAAGGGAAAGCCCATTCAAGATATGGTGATTGTAATTGGTATGAAAGAAAAAAATGGAGAATGGAGTGGAGGAGAAATTTTAGACCCTAAGAAGGGTAAAATTTACGGATGTAAAATGTGGTTAGATGGTAGCAATACCTTGAAAGTGAGAGGCTATCTCGGACCATTTTACCGTACCCAAACCTGGAAGAGAGTTCAATAAACAAATCCCACTTAAATCTATGAGGTCTGAAACTGATAACCAACTAATTATCAGCTTCAGACCTTTTTATATACACCTCAAAATTAGGACTCGTAGCGGGCTACTTGCTCCACGCCTTGTATCTGTTGGAGTTTTTCTATGAGGAAATTCAGATGTTTGGTATCGTATACCAATACTGTGCAGTTTCCCTCAAAAACATTTTCCATTGTATCAAAAGCTAAAGAACGCATATTTACTTTTAACTCATTAGAAATCACACGAGTAACATCATTGATAATGCCTACTCTATCAGTGCCTACGATGCGTAGCCCTACTGTGTAGGCTTTTTCGGCTTGAGAAGCCCATTGTGCTTTCAGAATACGATGCCCATAATGAGACATTAACTCCTTGGCATTGGGACAGTTAGTACGATGAATCTTAATACCATCGTTGATAGTTACAAAGCCAAAAACATCATCTCCAGGGATAGGATTGCAACAAACAGCCAATTGGTAGTCTATTTTATCCATATCCTCACCAATAAGTAAAACATCTTTGGTATCTGGGGTATGTATTTTTTGGACAAACTTCTCAAAAGTTTTTACATCTTTAATATTTTCTCTTGAGCTATTTCGTCTTTTCTGTAATACTTCTTTGTAATGTTTCAGCTCAGTGGGTTGTATATATTCTTTACCAAAACGATAAAACATATCAGCAACCGTTTTATCATTGAATAAAGCTCTCAAATCGTTATAGACGTTATCATTTACTTCTATACCGTACTGGGTCATTTTCTTATCTATAATTTCTTTACCTCTTCGTATAAACTGTCTTTTTTCATCTCTCAAAGATTCCTTAATTTTTGACTTTGCTTTGGAGGTTGTTACTATTCTTAGCCAATCTTCGCTGGGGCTTTGCTTGGCAGAAGTAAGAATATCCACTTGGTCGCCATTTTGGAGTTTGTAACTGATAGGCACGAGTTTATTATTGATTTTCGCACCAATACATTTTTGCCCTACTTCTGAATGTATATCAAAGGCAAAATCTAAGGCGGTTGCTCCTAAGGGTAAGACTTTTAAATCACCTTTCGGGGTAAATACATATACTTCGTCAGTAAAAAGGTTACTCCTGAAATCCTCCAAGAACTCAATAGCTCCTAAATCTTGACTTTCGAGCATATCTCTTACTTTATTTATCCAAGATTCTAAGCCACTTTCGTAGGCATTATTCTTTTGATTATTGGTTTCTTTGTACTTCCAGTGAGCTGCATAGCCTTTTTCGGCAATATCGTCCATTCTACGGGTACGAATTTGTACCTCTACCCACTGACCAGAGCCACTCATTACGGTAGAGTGTAAAGATTCGTAGCCGTTGGCTCTTGGGGTGCTAATCCAATCGCGAAGTCTTTCGGGGCTTGGGCGGTAGTAGTCGGTAATGATAGAATATACCTTCCAGCAAGCAGCTTTTTCATCTTCCAGACGTACATCATCTAAAATAATACGAATAGCGAACAAATCATAGATTTTTTCAAAAGGGATTTGTTGTTTTTTCATTTTATTGTAGATGGAATGAATAGACTTGGGGCGTCCTTTCACTACAAAATGCAAATTTTCTAACTCTAAAGCTGACTGAATGGGAGCTACAAAGTCCTTGATAAATTTCTCGCGAGCAGCTTTGGTAGCTCTTAGTTTTTGAGCGATTTCCTCATAAATTTCTTTTTCAGTATATTTAAGGTATAAATCTTCTAATTCAGATTTGATGGCGTACAGCCCTAAGCGGTGAGCCAGAGGAGCATAGATATAACTTGTTTCAGAAGAAATTTTTAGTTGTTTGTTGCGTGGCATTTCGGCGAGCGTACGCATATTATGTAACCTATCAGCGAGTTTAATCAAAATAACACGAACGTCATCGGCGAGGGTGAGCAAAACTTTTTTAAAATTTTCTGCTTGCATAGAAACCGTTTGCTGGTCTGTCATACCTGCTATTTTGGTAAGTCCGCTCACAATTTTTGCTACTTTTGCTCCAAATTCTTTCTCTATGTAAGATAGCTCAATGTCTGTATCTTCTACTACATCGTGTAGTAGAGCGGCTATAATGGAGGTAGTTCCCAAACCAATTTCTTCCACACAAATCTGAGCTACAGCGATGGGGTGATAAATGTAGGGTTCGCCAGACTTTCTACGCATATCTTTGTGAGCTTCTGCTGAGAGAGCAAAAGCTTTTTTGATAAGTTTGGCATCACCATCTTTTAAGAATGGTTTAGATAAGCGTAACAATTTTCTGTACCGCTTCAAAATTTCGTTTCTTTCGGCTTCTAAGGCTTCTGGGCTTAACTCTTTCATAGACTTGCGAACGATATTAATCTATAATCCAACGCCACGATTTTTGTTGGCTATAATTAGGTTTGATACTAATCAGATATTCTCCTTTGGGGAGTGTAGCAAATATATTGATAATACTTTCTTTTTCGATGTTAGCTAATTTTTCTTCAAAAACCAGTTTGGCAGAGCTATCGAAGATGCTTATTTCTATGGTTTTTCCTTGGTAAGACGCTCCCCAAGCAATGGTGGGCAAAGTATCTTTGTTATTTTTAGGATAAGGATTAGGATAACATAAAATTTGGGTAGAATCCTTATTGGTCATTATGCCATAAGAAGTGGTTTCTTTTTGTGCCAAATAATGGGCTTTGGAAAAACTTAGCACCCCATAACCATACTGAGCATCAGGGGTATCATATTGTTTGCCCGAACGCCTTATGTAGTTCAGCACTTGTTTGGAACTTAGTTGAGGGTTGGCTTGCCAAAAACCTGCTATCACACCTGCTGCTGTGGGGCAAGAAAAAGACGTTCCATTAGCAAAAGTAACTTTATTATAGTTATCACCTACGGCTGTACTTGAGCCCATGGCTAAAACATCAGGCTTTACACGTCCATCAGCGGTATATCCTCGCGAACTAAAATAGGAAATAGCTTCACGGCTATTCACAGAACCGATACTCAAAATATCTGCTGCATCAGCAGGGGCAGAGATAATATTCCAACTACTCCCTCCTTCATTGCCCGCACTACTTACCACCACTACTCCTTTTTGGGCTAATATTTGGGCGGCACGAGAAGAAACGGCTGTTTTACCATCCATTTGATAGGTTTGGTAACTACTATTGTTATCATCAAAATCTGTATAGCCTAAAGAAGAGCTAACAATATCTACTCCCAAGCTATCAGCCACTTCGGCAGCCTTTAACCAGTTGTATTCCTCGATAGGAAACTCCGAAGAAGCATCTTCTGTACGGAACAGATAAAAATCGGCTTTTGGGGCTGTGCCAACCAACTTATTGATTTCGTAGGCAGCAATACAAGAAAGTGTCATTCTACCATGTTCGTCATCTTCAAAAACAGACTTTTCGCCTCTTACAAAGTCATAAGTATCTAAGATTTTTTTATTTTGAAATAAATGATGAAAATAGCTTTGTTTATCAGCATCTTTAAAACCAGAATCAAAAACGGCAATAACCATTCCTTCTCCCATAAAACCCTG
>JANRLU010000244.1:0-8304 GCA_033762275.1 Thermonemataceae bacterium
AAATAAAGGCTCTAAGCCTCGTTTTTCCGTTCTGGTGGAACGCTACCTGTTTTCTATTTTTTCGCTTTCTATCCCTTTGGATATAAATTCCAACAAAATGTCTTTCATTGAAGAATTAGCCTTGTTAGATTGCTTTCTGCGTGCTGAAATGCCTATAAGTTCGTTTTTTATGTTTATAGGCATTTCAAAAGTGAATGTAGATTTAGTTTTTAAAGCCATATTTTTATTATTTTATTTCGTAAAAATAAATAATAAATTACTAAAAACAATTTTTTAAGTAATATTTTTTTTCGTAAAAAAACTCTTTCTTTGTAGAATGAGTAATTTAAAGTACAATAAACAAAAACATAAAAACCCTATTGACGAAAAAATAGGTACCAACTTGGCTACTCTCAGAAGGTCAAAGGGTATCACGCAAACAGAACTTGCCGAACAGATAGAAGCATCACAAGATACCATTAGCAAGCTGGAAAAAGGAGAGATAGAGTTTACAGCAAGTAGAATTTTTAAAATTGCCTCAGCTCTGGGGGTTTCGGTGTATTTATTGTTTGGAGAAGAACAGAACGAGAGTAAAGAGGAACAAGACCGAAAAATAAAGGAGCTGGAAAAGGAATTGAAGTATCTAAAAACTATAAACGCTATGCTAAAAGATAGAGTTTTGTATTTTCAACAAGTAAAAGCAAAAGCAAGAATAAAAAAAATTACAGAAGATTATGAAAAAGAACAAAAAAAACTTAGAGTAAAATACTATAAAGGAATAAAAGAAATATTTATTAAGTTTGGTTTTGATGATGTAAGCACTTTTTTTGATGATAAAGATTATCATTTTTACGAAAATGAATTTGAAGAGAGATACTCAAAAAGTCCTAATTATAGAAAGTTTAAAGAAGAAAACGAAAGGCTTAAAAATAATTGGTTTAGTGAGGCGGATATCCTAACAGATGAATGGGAAGAAATCATAAAAAGAATAAAAAAATACGCAGAAGAATATTTACCATAAAAAAATTACTGCTATGAATGACTTTGAAAAAAGACTTGAAGAAGCCTTAAAAAAAGGAAAAATCAATACTTTAAAGAATAGGGAGGATCTGGAGAGATGGCGAAAAGAACAGATGCTGAAGCAAAAAAATAAAAAGTAGATATAGGGCAAAAAGTAAAGCCCTCAAAATTGGGGGCTTTCTTATAGGTTTGAAAAACACAAATTTACTCTATTGGCTTTAAAGATACTGCATAATTTTTGTACTTGATAATATCATCAGGGTTTAAAGCCTGATTTTCTTTCCATTGCTCAATAACTTTTATAGCAAGCTGCAAAATTTCGGGCTTGACCTTTTCTTTTTTCAAAGATTGGATAAGGTCGGAAGCGGAAAGAACAAAAACGCCCTTTTCTTTGGGTTGCTTTGCTTTTATTGGTTTTTCTGTTGTTTCTATAGGGGCTATCTTTTCTGGCTCACCATACAAATACTTTGCAGGTTTTTTGCCTGTTTTTTTTAAAATCATTCTCATACTCATAATGCTAATCTTCTAAAAGTGGCGAACTTTCTGTAATTGCTACACTCTCAATGAGTCGCATATCTCCGTTTTCTGCTACTGCAAAAATCTCAATTTTAAAGGGTGCTTTGTCTTTGAGAAGTTTGTTTTTCAGTTTCTCATAGTCTTTTCTTGCCCTCTCTAAGTCTGCATAAAGTTGTTTGTAACCTTTTGCTTTTACTAAAAATTGTTGGGTTGTCATAGGAAATAAAAATTAAAATTAAACAATAAAATTGTCTTCTGGTGGTTCTTTATCGCTGTCTAAATTGATACCTAAAATATTACAAGTTTTTGAAATTTCGTCTTCTGATATTGTCAAGTCCACCAATAATTCAACTAAAAGATGTTCAGTTTCCCTGAAGGTATTACTTAAATCTTCCAAAGCCTTTATAGCTTTGTTTGTTGCTTCGGTGTGGTCGTGTTCCCTGATTTTGTAAGCATAGGCAATATTAGCAAAAGCCTCTAATACTTCTATTTTGTTTTTTAAATCCTCAAAAACAGCGTTTCCAACTTCTAAAAGCTCATATTTTTGCGTTTCTTGCCCTAATATCTCTTCTTTTTGTTTGCTATGGTGTTTTTGCCTGCATTTATCAGAACAAAATTTAGCATCTGTACGCAAAAAATTTATATTTTTTCCGCAAGTCAAACAAGTTTTCCCAATTTTTGTATTTTTTTCCATAAATGGAGTATTTATTTTTTACAAAATTAAAACGTTATCCGTTACGAAAATTAAAAAAAACGGATAATTTCAAATTGAGAATGATTTTTTTTTAAAATTTCTATACGGAAATAGGGTAAAAATAGGCTCAAAAGTGCCTTTATTTAATGGAAATGCACAAAAAAAAACAGCTCGGGCAACAAAAAACCTCTTTAATCAACACAAAGAGGTTTTTTTATTATATTTCTCTTGCTCTTTTTCATTACTTTGAGAGAAAATAAAAAGCACTCCAAGACATTTATGTTTTAGCGTGCAAAATATGTTTCTGGTAAATTTAAGGTTAATGTGTGGGGTTCTCCTTTTTACAACAATCTTCCAGTTGCTCGTAGGCTTTGGGGTCAGCAGGTAATGAATCCGCATCGTAACCTACTTTTGTTACAGCCTTTCTAATTTTATCTGGATTAGTTTTTTTAGGGTTATAGCTTACTGTCAAAACTTTAGTCAAAACATCAAGTTTTACCGTCTTCACGCCTTTCTCATACTTTAAATCTGTTTCCAGGCTGCTCTTACACATATTACAAACCGCTGAAGTTTTGATTTCTATGGTTTCCAATTTAGCATTTTTCTGAGCAGATGCCTCTAAAGCTATAAAAACAAGGAGAAATAGAGATAAGAAAATTGATTTCTTCATAATATTTTTTATTTATCTTTTCTTTCATAAACCTCCAATTCAAAAATATAGTTCTGTAAAGCCTTGATTTGTTGGGGTCTTTTCAAATACTGAATGATATTTTTTTGAGGTAAAATAACTTCTTTTTTATCTTCTTTATTTACTTCCAAGGAATCCACTAAATTTTTAATATATTTAGCTTTGATGGCAAAAGCTGCTCCCTCTTGTTGGGTATGTTTACCATTGATAATGCCCACTAAAAACCCTTTTTCATCTAAAAGAGGTCCGCCACTATTACCAGGGTTCACGGGAATAGATACCTGATACTCTAAACTATCGCCCTCAAAGCCTGTTTTTGAGGCTATTTCACCTTTTCCGTATACAAGCTCCTCACGCGGATAAGCCAGGGTAAAAACTTCTTCCCCTAAATCTGCCGAATCATAACGAAAAGCATAAGGCAAAGTCTTGAAGCCCTGAAAAGCAGTATCTTCTATTTTCAAGATAGCTAAATCTTTCATCTCATCTTTATGAAATATTTTCACTTTATATCTTTGTGTAGAGTCTTGTTTGGCTTCTACATACATTTCTGCTGCATTTTTTACGGCATGGTAATTAGTCAGCAAATAGCCATTTTCTGTAATGGCGAAAGCTGTAGCTGTATAGGCTACCAAAGGCGTTTCTTGTTGAGCCTCTTCTAAAGATTTTTGACGTTTTTTTACGGCATCTAAATCGTTGCGTAAAGAGCGAAAATAGCTAATCTGTTGGTTTTCAAGATGATTGATATTTCTTTCATTCCAAAGGATTGTTGCAGCCGTAAGAATCGCCACTGAAGCGGCGACTGCCATTGTAGGAATATGTTTTTTCCAAAAATTCTGAATGACGGGATGTTTGTAAAACACCCAAGCCTTGTGTTTTTCCAAGTCCTTATGAAATATATTCATCTGAGCTTTGAGCATCTCCCTTTCTTCGTGTTGGCGTAGGGTTTCCAAAAAGAAGCGATGTTGCTCTACTTCCTCAGCAAAAAGAGTTTCTTTTTGCAATTTTTCCTCAAAACTTGCGAGGCTTTCTCCCTCCAACTTTCCAGCTAAGTAAGCCTCTATCCATTCGTATTTTTCTTGCAAATTCATTGTTATTTGTATTTTTCAAAGAATATTTTTTTCAAACGCATCAAACATTTATACTTTTGGTTTTTGGCGTTATCAGCGTTGGTATAACCCATTTTTTCAGAAATATCTTGCATAGACATACTATCTATGTAAAAATCTTTGAGTAAGGTACTACAAGGCTCACCCAGCATTTCCAAAGCTTTTGCCATAGCTCCGTATTTATGTTCGTTTTCTTCTATGTGTAGTTCGTCTTCTTCAAAGGGGATAAAACTTTCAAAATCTTCTATTTTGCCGTAATAACGCCCCTTTTCTCTGAGTTTTTTCAGCCATAGCCGCCTGCAAACCGAATACACAAAGGTTTTGAGTTGGCAAGTAAGCAAGAAATTCTCTTGCTTTAGCTTCTCATAGAGTACCAAAATGGCTTCCTGATACAAGTCTTTGGCATCTTGGTCTGTACCGTTATTTTGAATAACAAAGTGTAATATAGCTGGATAGTTTTGTTTATAGACAAACTCCAATATCTTATTATCGCCCTTTCGTAGACCAGCCACAATATCTGCTTCCGAATAATGCAAAGCGTGATTCATTAAAAAATTAGTGGTATATTCAGGCAGAAATTTAGGCATTGCTACTCAATATTCAAAATTTCCCAGATTTCTTTTTAATACTTTTTAGCTCAAAAAGTAACCCGAAATTTTCTAATAAAAATTTTAAAGTAAAGAGATACTCTTCACTTTTACCTATATTAAATATATATTATGCATTTTTTATTTTTTTCAATTTAGCTTAATACTTTTTTCATACTCAAACAATAGAAATTAGCTACTTTTGTAAAGTTAGTAAACTTGTATATCAACAAGCACCTTGAAAAAGCACTACAAAACCATCGTTATTTCTGATGTACATTTAGGCACATCAGGCTCTAAAACCAAACAATTATTACGTTTTTTGAAGCAAAATACCTGCGAAACTATTATCCTCAACGGAGATATTATTGATGGTTGGCAACTGAAACGTTCTGGGAAATGGAAGAGAAAACATACCCGTTTCTTCAAAATGATTCTCAAGATGATTGACCGCCACAAAACTAAGGTAATCTATTTGCGAGGCAATCACGATGACTTCCTCGACCAAGTTCTCCCCTTGCGTATCGGTAAGTTATCCATAGAAAGGGATTACGTATATGAAAGTTTTGGCAAAAAATATTACATCACACATGGCGATATTTTTGATAGCGTAACGACCAAACTCAAGTTTTTAGCGAAATTAGGCGATATAGGTTATACTTTTTTACTTTGGCTTAACAAACGCTATAATCAATACCGAGCTAACAGAGGCTTGCCTTATTACTCGCTCTCACAGAAAATAAAGGCAAAAGTAAAAAGTGCTGTTTCTTATATTGACGACTTTGAGAAAGAATTAGCTAACTTTGCCCGTCTCAAAGAGTGTGATGGTATTATTTGTGGGCATATTCACCAGCCAGCTATCAAAGAAATAGATGGTATCAGCTATATGAACTCTGGCGATTGGGTAGAATCACTGACAGCACTGACAGAAGATTTTCAGGGAAATTGGGAAATTGTGGAGTACACTACAGGCATAGATATCCACGCAGAATACGCCAAAGATGATGATGCTGATGATGAAATAGACGACATGAATGATTTTAATGTAGAAGACTTAGTAAAGCAAGCCAACGAACAGATATAGCTTATTTTGGGTTGTTGGAAAGAAACAACCCAAAATAAATCAATTCATTAAATAAAATCACTTACAGCTATCTTATTCTCTAAAGTACCTAACAAAACTTCTCTTGCTACTCTCCTTCCCGTATTGGCTATAAAAATATTTCTTTGAGGCAGGTCTGTTTTCAGCTCAAAAAGTTGTTCCAAAGAAATAACTGCTATCACGTACTTGAATTCTTTGGCGATATGTTGCTCACTTATTTCATAAAAATCAATATCTGCTATATCCCTCTCATCTTGGTAACGCAAATAAACCTCTATCGGATAATGGCGTGTGTAACTGATAGCTTCTTGTTGATGAGCCTTTCTGTACTCATAGCGGTAATCATATCGGCAAGCCGAAATATCAGAAAGTACAGCCGAACCCGTTGGATGCCCGCCTGCTCCTTTTCCTATAAAAATCTGCTTATCTGAAAAGGCTGCTTCTACTACTACACCGTTATACTCATTCTCAACATTATACAAATAATGTTTGGCATCAACAAAATATGGCATCACCGAAAGCGTTATTTCTCTGTCCTCTACCTTGCTTACGGCAGCTATTAGTTTTATTTTTAGCCCTTTTTCTTTGGCATACTGAATATCTTGCGGAGCGAGTGAGGATATTCCGTAATTAAAAATTTCTTGTGGAGGAATAAATTTGCCATAAGCCTGAGCTACTACCAAGCAAAGTTTATACAGAGGGTCAAAAGCTCCTACATCAGCGGTAGGGTCTGTTTCGGCAAAACCCAATTCTTGAGCTTGTTTGAGGGCTGTTGGGTAATCCAAATTTTCTTGAATTACTTTGGTAAGAATGTAGTTGGAAGTACCATTAAAAATACCACTTACCGAATACAACCATTCGTTATCGTAATACTCGGCTAAGGTTCTGATAATGGGGATGCTTCCGCAGGCAGCAGCTTCGTAAAGCAAGGAAGTGCCTGTTTGTTGCTGAATTTCTACGAGTTCCTCAATATGTAGAGCAACCATTTTTTTATTGGCAGTTACTACATTTTTGCCCTTCAGTAGTGCCTTTTTTACGATTTCATAGGCTGCTTCTGCATCATCTATCATCTCTACTACTAAATTTATTTCGGGATTATCCAAAATATCATCTTTTTCATAAGTAAAATACGAGGCATCAATAGAGCGTTTTTTTGATTTATCTTTCACACAGATAAGTTGTATTTCTGCCTGAAAATCTGTTTTTGTAAAAATATCGTATAGCCCTTGCCCTACACAGCCAAAGCCAAACATTCCAATTTTTAGTTTCTTTTCCATATTCAAATATTTATATAAGAGGTGATACATTCACTAATTTTGTGATTTTCAATAAGAAAGCCATCATGTCCGTATAAAGACTCTATCAAACACAAATGACTATTTTTTATATTTTCTGCAATAATTTTTTGCTCTTCTATAGGAAATAGTATATCCGACTTTATGCCAATTACTAAAGTTTTAGCTTTTATACCTGCCAATACCTCTGCTACTGTTCCTCTATTTCGGCAAATATTATGACTATCCATCGTTTTGCTAAGCCCCCAATAAGCAAAAGCATCAAATCTTTTTTTGAGCTTATCTCCTTGGTATTGTTGATAAGAACTTGCCCTAAAGTTATCCAAAGCAAGGGTTTCTGCTGCTTCCTTTTGGGTCTGCTGATAGGTTTCATAATTTCTGTAAGAGAGCAAAGCTATCGCTCTGGCAGCCCTCATTCCTTCTTTTCCAGCATTCGGAGAATTTTCCTGCCAAGTATTATCGCTGCTAATCGCCATTCTTTGAGCTTCGTTGAAGGCTATCGCCCAAGCTGAATGCCGAATATTGGTTGCCAACAAAACCAAGTTAAGGAGTTTCTCTCCAAGCATTAAAGCCCACTCTAAAGCCTGCTGCCCTCCCAGAGAACCTCCTGTAAGTAAGAAAATTTGTTCTATACCCAAATGAATGCGAAGTAAATCTAAAGAACGGACTACATCACGAATCGTAACCATAGGAAAAGAGTGATAATAAGGCATTTCTGTTTCTGGATTTACAGATAAAGGGTACGTTGAACCATAACAAGAACCTATCATATTAGCACAAACAACGAAATAACGATTGGTGTCGTATAGTTTTCCTTCTCCTACCAAACCCTCCCACCACTCTACAGGATTGCTATTGGCTGTAAAAGCATGGCAAATCCAAATTACGTTATTTTTTTCTTCATTTAATTTACCAAAAGTATGGAAAGCTACCTCCAATTCTGGAAGATAGCCTCCAGCCTCCAATTCAAATTTTTGTTTGTAATGAAATTTTTGCATTTTTTATGAAATAATTTTTGAAAAAGCCTGCTCAAAATCTGCTTTGATGTCCTCAATATGTTCTATCCCCACTGAGACCCTCAGTAAAGTAGGACTTACGCCTGCTGCTATTTGCTCTGCCTCAGAAAGTTGTTGGTGTGTTGTAGAGGCAGGGTGAATAATAAGTGTTTTAGCATCACCAACATTAGCCAAATGACTTACCAACTCCAAACTATCCACAAACTCCACCGCATTTTCTTTTGTTCCTTTCAGATTAAAAGTAAGTACACCACCAAAACCATTTGATAAGTATTTTTGAGCTAAATTATGCGAGGTATGG
>JANRLU010000245.1:0-1817 GCA_033762275.1 Thermonemataceae bacterium
CTGCCACATCCAGCGTGGTATCTGCCTGTAGCCACTCTTGCAGAAGCGGGTGCTGTATATTCCCTACTCTGCGCTCCAAGCCAAACATATCTATCAATTCAGCTTCGCTATATTGCTTTTCTTTGTTTTTCTTTGCCATTGAGTCAGGGGGTTGAGTAGTCAAATATACAAAAATAAGCAAGAACAAGTGTAATTGTTTAGGCTGTTAGCTTTTCGCCTTTTGGTATGGGGTATTGATAAAGATTGGGCTTCAAGTATTTTAAGCCATCGATTTTGTAAGGTTTTTTGTGAAGAAACCGAATACCTACATAGCTACGAAAAAACAAAAGAAGTAAAACCTAAAAGAGAATGACAGCCAAGCAATAAAAACGCCGTAGGTGTGAAATATTAGTAGAAAAAGACAAAAACATCGGAGGAGAACTCCGTAGGAGTGGAATCTATATCACCTGCCAACTGGTGGGTTTTTACGCATTTTCCGCCGTCGAATTCTATGAACACACCAAATTTTCCTTAAAAAGAGAGGTAAAAGAGGCTTACAAGAAACTTTTACGTTATTACTAATGCCTGATAAACGAAAATATAAAGATTGTTTATTATCAGTCCAAGGCTAGGTAAGAGCCTAGATAAAAATGGTATAACATGATTTGCTCAAAATAAGAAAAAATGAAAAATATGACACTTGAAACACTTTTGAGGATAATTCCGGAAAATCGCCGCACCTGGACATTGGGCGTAGATTCAAAATTTGATAGTCAGTTTGATATGTCTCAATGTATTGGATTTTTGAATAAAATTTCTGAACAAAAATTTGAAATGCGTTTTATTCAAAGTGAATATCATTCCGCCTTTGAGGTTTCGGATATTGCATTTCAAGGAGAAATATGCCAACTTTCGCAAATAGTAAGTGATAGATTGGATATTGAAGAAATGCTGTTACAAATCAATGAGTGGTGTCCGGAGGGCTATTTCTTTGATTTTATGAAAATAGAAAGTCTGACAGCAGTTGTTTTTGTTGATGAGCAGTTAGAGGCTACCATAAAAACAGAAGGCTATGGAAATGATTTTTATTTTTTACATAAAAGAAAATCAAAAGAACAATAATTTCCATACTTTCACCATAAGTTTTCTCCATTTGTGCCGTCCAACGACGGCGGAAAATTTAATGATAAAGCGAAAGACACCTTAGATGAGTGGATTTATTTCTTGAAAAATAGCGAAGTCAAAGACGAGTTTAAGGCTAAAGGCTTAACCGAAGCCAAAGAAGTATTGGATATTATGCGGCTGAATAAGGAGCAACAATACGGCTACAATCGCTACTTGGATTATTTGCACTACAAGGCAAGTGAAGCCCTTTCGCTGAAAGCAGAAGCTGAGGATAGAGTCAGAGAAGATGAAAGAATCAAAGCCGAACTGAATCGCAATCTTGAAATTGCGAAAAATATGTTGGCAGAAAACGAAAATGATGAAAAAATAGCCCGATACACAGGCTTGACACTTAAACAAATCCAAGAGCTACGAGCTGATAAATAGTTCTCGATTTCACGCCTACGGAGTTTCTACGCATCATCTAACGATTTGGCTACAAAGATACCGCACCGCTGGTGCTTCAAAGGCTAACAAAAAAGCAGAACAAGCAATAAAAACGCCCTTAGGCGTGAAATATTAGTAGAAAAATACAAAAGGCATCATACGATTCTGCTTAAAAATGTACCAAATAAATAGAAAACCCTTACCTTTGTTCATAAACTAAAAACCAAAACAATGACAAAACTAATTACACTTCTTTGCTTTATCTTCCTACTTATCAGTTGTAAATC
>JANRLU010000246.1:0-19944 GCA_033762275.1 Thermonemataceae bacterium
TCTATCGCAATAATCAAGTTGGATTACTTCATATAACCACTCAAAGCCATCATCCCAGTTATATTTATTCACTTTTTTGAATAATTTTTCTATCTTTTCATTTTCTACCTTTTTCATATATCTTTTCATTTACTTTTTACCTATAATCATTTCTTGTTCTAAGCGTTTTAGGTCATAGTTGATAAGTCCTATTTCCTGTTTGATAGATTTATACATTTCTATTCTTGCAGCTAAGTCATCTTCATTGTAGTTTCCACCCTCGCTGATAAATAAATCAAGCTTTTTTTGATATTGTTTATCCCCATAGGCTGTCGGGTATTCTAAGGCAAGCCACGATTTTTGTAATAGCTCTATTCCAGAGGTCATTTTTTGGTCTTGAATAAACTTTTTTGTGAGAAAACTCCATAAAAAGGGAGCATATATCTGGCTATGTAAAGGCATTTTGTAAATATCTTTCAGGTGATTTCTTTGATGATTTAACTTGATTTTTTTGTGTAAAATAAGGGCATTAAAACTAAAGTAAGTGGTAGCGACAGCTCCTATGATGCCAATACTTTGTTCTTGTTCTGAAATAGCCTCGTTATTTGGGGCGATAAAAGTAATAAAGGTTGCTACACTACCTACTATCAGGGAATATATGGTGAGTTTGTTGTTTTTATTGTTCATCCAAGCTGATAGCTGTTTTTGAGCTTCTTGCATTCTATTTATTTCACATTCCAATTCGTCTTGCATACTGATAACTTCTAAATTGGCTAAAGATATTCTTTGTTGAATGTCTAATTTCAAGCTAAGAATATTTGGAGCATTGGAGTCAGCTACGCTTTCTTGTCTTACGAACTCACAAAGGAAATCCTCTATGCCCATATCTTTGGCTATATTGATAGAGCGTTTGGAAAAACGGCTGTCCAAAAGTTTATCTATTTGTGTAGTATCATAACTTTTTTGCTTATTATTAGCAAACATCAGAGAGTCATAAAAGTAAGCACTTCCAGATACATAGCAATTTTGTGGAGTGGCTTTGGTTGTCAGAGCTTTTCTATTACACGCAACTCCTAAGGTAAGAGAGAGTAGAATGAGTACTAATTTATTCATAAAAAACACTTATAAGTTCTTAATATCTTTCAAATAGTAACCTTTGTCCTTTCTTGCTTTCATCAAACACGCCTTCCAAGTATGCCAAATGCCCTGAAACAATAGTGGCATAGATGCTTGCTCCGAAAGTTTCCTGCTCCAAAGGCGACCAAGCACATTTATATAAAATATTATTTTTACTTACTGTAAAGGACTTTGCCAAATCTACAATAGCCAAATCAGCCCAATAACCTTCACGTATAAAACCTCTTTTTTCTATCTGAAAGCAAATAGCTACGTTATGAGCCATTTTTTGAGCGATTTTCTCCAAAGAAATACGTCCTTGTTGGTAGAAAGCCAGCATCATTTGTAAAGAGTGTTGCACTAAGGGCAAGCCAGAAGGAGCTTTCCAATAATTTTGAGCCTTTTCTTCTGTGGTATGTGGGGCATGGTCAGTAGCAATTACGTCAAAATAATCATTCATAAGAGCCTCAAAAAGAGCTTCTTGGTGTCTTTTTTCTTTGATGGCAGGGTTACATTTTATCAAAAAACCTAATTTTTCATAATCATCTTTACTGAACCACAAATGGTGAACGCAGACCTCAGCCGTTATTTTTTTTTCTGCCAGAGGAATTGTATTATCAAAAAGGCTAATTTCATCAGCTGTGGAAATATGCAAAACGTGAAGGCGTGTATGATGTTTTTTTGCTAAACTTACTGCATAAGCCGAAGATTTCCAACAAGCTTCTGCATTTCTAATTTCGGGGTGAGCTTTGGCGGGTACATTTTCCCCGTAGAGCATTTTATATTGTTCTACATTTGCTAAAATGCTTGTTTCATCTTCGCAATGTGTAGC
Source organism: Thermonemataceae bacterium (assembly GCA_033762275.1). Classification (GTDB taxonomy): domain Bacteria; phylum Bacteroidota; class Bacteroidia; order Cytophagales; family Thermonemataceae; genus Raineya. The sequence goes on from JANRLU010000246.1 coordinate 1,928, forward strand.
GATGAGCGTAGGGCTTTGGGCAAAAACTTTTTCTAAAACAGTAGGATTATCCACAAGCATATTTCCTGTGGAGCTACCCATAAAAATTTTTATTCCACAGATATTATTGGGGTTTGTTTTTAAGACTTCTTCTAAATTATCATTAGAAACACCCATATAAAAGGAGTAATTCGCCAAAGAGCTATTGGCAGCAATAGTATATTTTTCAGCTAAAAGTTCTTGAGAAAGTGTATTAGGTACGGTATTGGGCATTTCCATAAAACTGGTAGTTCCTCCTGCTACAGCGGCTTTGGCTTCGGTATAGATATTGGCTTTGTGGGTAAGCCCTGGCTCTCTGAAATGGACTTGGTCATCAATTACACCAGGCAAAACAATTTTGCCTTCCAAATCTAAAATTTTGGTATGAGCATCTGGATTCAAATCAGCACCTATTTTCTCAATGAAACCATCTTTGATAAAAATATCTGCATGGTAAATTTTTCCCTCGTTTACGATAATACCGTTGCGTAATAAAAGTTGCATAAAATTAATAAAGCTATGGTATGAATTTAGTCTATTTTAGCTAATATTGAAAAACAAATTAGTACAAAAAATATGAAGCTCCCAAACTTTACACTAAAATTTATTATTTGTTGGTCGTTTCTGCTTTTTTTTGCCCAAATAGGCTATACTCAAACTGATAGCTTGCCGAAAATAAATAAAAAAAGGTTAGTTGGTGTAGTGGGTGGCTCTGTTGTGTTATATGGTGGAACGTTGATAGGATTGAATGAGGTTTGGTACAAAAATAACCCTCGTACAAATTTTCATTTTTTTGATGATAATGCTCAATGGCGAAAGATGGATAAATTTGGACATAGTTATTCGGCATATCATTTTAGCAGAATAAGTACAGAAGTATTTACTTGGACGGGGTTACAAAGAAATAGAGCAGCTTTTTGGGGGGCAGTAAGTAGCCAAGTAATGATGACAACTATAGAAATTTTAGATGGTTATTCGGAGGCGTACGGGGCTTCTTGGGGCGACTTGGCGGCTAATTTTTCTGGGGCTTTGCTTTGGTGGGGGCAGCATCAAATTTGGGGCAAGCCTCATCTGCATCTAAAATTTTCCTTCCAACAAAGTCCGTATGCAGCTTTTCGTCCCAATGTTTTGGGTAAAAATCTACAAGAACAAATCCTCAAAGACTATAACGGGCAAACTTATTGGCTTTCAGTGGATATGGCTCATTTGTTACGAAAAAAAAAATATCCTACTTGGCTTAATTTGAGTGTGGGTATCGGAGCTAATGAGATGATTTATGCTCGCGAAGCTGAAAATAAAAAAAATGGTTTTCAAAGCTACCAGCAATACTATCTTGGTCTTGACTTTCATTTAGAGGGAATAAAAACTAAAAATAAACTTCTGAAAAAGCTATTTTGGGCATTAGGAACAATTCGTTTGCCTGCTCCAACCTTAGAGTACAACTCAAAACAAGGCTTACTTTGGCATTGGATAAAGTTTTAAGATAAAAAAAGGAAAGCGAGTCTGAAGCTCGCTTTCCTTTGATTTTATTACAAATTTGTAGGTCTTATTCTACTACTATTTTTTCATAAACTACGCTATTGGTTGTTTGTAGTTTCAAGATATAAATTCCTTTAGACCAAGATTTTACACTTACTTTTTCTTTGAAATTATTACTATTTACATCAAAGTTTCTTTTGTAGAGTGTTTTTCCTTGAACGTTGAGAATAGTCATCTCAAAGTTTTTACCACTTTGCTCAAGCATACTTAGCGTAAAATCAGTGGAGCTTGGGTTAGGGTATACTTGTATTTTTGCTTTAAGTTCTTCATCTATAGCCAATGGTTCATTATTTTTGGCTAAAATTGTTACGCTTGCTTCAGCACCATTTACATAACTATTGGTGAGGTTGGCACAGATAACGCCATTGCTAATATCATCTTTTACATTCGTGATAGTTGTTTTTGTAGATAAATACGTTGCAACATCATCAGGAATGGTTTTCAGAGAGAAGCCCCAGACAAGATATTTGGCAGCTGGGAGCGTTGTATAATCAAAATCACCAGTTGTGCTATGAGCGATAATAGTATCATTACGGCTTATCAAGAAAGCATAGCCATAATTTTCGCCAAAAGTGTAGCTATTATTAGGGTCGGCGGGGTCTTTTTTCTTTTCTCCACTATAAGTTTTGCGGAAAGGGTTAAGGTCGCCACCTTCTTCTATTTGCATATTACTTGGAGCAGAAGAGGGTTTAGACAAATTACCAGCATCGGCAGGGCAAGCGGGCGGAATGGTAAAATCAGCTTCTCCATCTGCTCTACTACCTGAGCCGCCTTGGTCAGCATAGTATCCTAAACCTCTATCAGCAAAAGCAGCCCAAATGATATCGGCATCAGCACTGCCATATAGCTCTCTGTTGGCTCTAAGAATAGCGTCTCTACCATCTTCAAAACCAGGTTTGCAGGGTTGTAATTTGAGACCTTCCATTACCATTTCCAAAGCTCTTCTGTTACCACCTGTTCCCGTTTTTAAATTTGCATCAAAACCATATCTGTCCACAAATTTCCAAGTCATATCCCACAACATTGTACACCATACAAAGCCTACTCCGTGAGGAATACTGAGGTTTGTGCTGGGTAAATCTGCATAAGTATAGTTATTGATAGCTCTGTCAGTTGTATATTGTGCAGGTCTGATACCAAGTCCATTAGTGGGCTGTCCCATTACGTATGTTCCTATGCCTCTGGGTTGCGTAGCATAATCACCAGCTTTCATAGAAATGATGAGAGCAAAATAGTCGCTCCAACCTTCACCCATTTGCTCATCACCTGTTAAACAACTTGTGTTGGAAGGACCACCTGTGAGGCGGTTAGAGATACCATGCCCAAACTCGTGAGCAATGACACCATTATCCAAGTCGCTATCAGTATTTACAACGGGAGTGGCTACTAAAGAACCTGATACGGTATTGCTTTGCATAGAAGTTTTGATAGTATTACCGTCTTCTAAGCTGACAAGCACTGAGGGAATGGTAATGGTAGCATCTGTTCCGCCCATAGTCATTACACCACCACTTACATTGTTAACCACAATTACAGCAATAGCACCAGCATTTTGGGCATTTTTTACTTTTTCTACGAAAGAGCAATTTCCTCTATCTAAGACTGCAATTTTTCCTGTGAGGCTTCCTGCTGTCATTGCTACACAAGCCTCAGTAGGAGCGGCAGAACCATCATTTACCAGAACTAAGTCGCCTGTGGTAGCAGTAGAGGTGATAGTTGGTCCGAATTGGGCTGTACCTGTAAGGTAAGTACCAGCAATTCCTGCAGGTGAGTTGATTGTTAGGTATTTTCTGGAGCCGTCCCAAACATACATCTGCATACGAGGGCTTGAGCCATCTGGAGGCGTAGAGAAATTCGCATTATTAGTGCCGCTACCATCTTGGGCTTCGGCACGAACCTCATCGTTTCCGCTTCCGCCTCTGCCATAGTTATTTACCTGAAAATTACCAGATACTTCATCAAAGCCAACATAATAAAAAATATCATGCATCATATTACTGGCATAAAAAGTATTGGTTACGGCAAAGGAAAGATAATCTGTAGGGCTTGTAGAGGTGCTGTAAGGGAAATCAAAATTAAGCAAAACTCCACCATCAGGACTGAAACCTGCGGAGTTCGTATTGGCTCTGTCATCATAGGCGTATACGTTGTTTCCTCTTGTGATGGTATACTCTGCTCCTGCCGCTCCGTTGGTGTCGTGCCAGCCGTAAGGGGAGGCAGTTGCGTCAGCAGGGTTTGTGGCAAGGGTTCTGTTGCCATGTATAGGGCTTTCTATGGGAAACTCGAAAACATTGTACACCGCTCCATCATTTCTTTGTTGGTGAAGAGTATGTTGTTTGGTATCTGTGCAAGCTACAGAATGGTTGTGCTTTTGAGGTACTTGGGTTTGGCTATGGTCAAAGGTACATTTGACAGTCCAATTATATTGTTGTAGGATTTTTGCAGAATTTGCATCAATTACTATATCCCACCAATCTTCGGAGCCTATTGGTGCAATAGATAAGTTCCAAGCAGCTTGTAATGTATTGTTTTGTTCATCAAGAAAATAAACTTGCTTGGTAGGAATTAACTCATAAGAAATATTAGCTTTGCTATACAATACAAATCCAGCTCTATTTTGTTGGTTGGCTGGTAAAATGTTTAGTTGTGTAGGTACGAGATTAAGGTGTTTGCCTACTTCCTTAATAGCTTCTGTGGCTTGTAATCTGAAAGAGCTGTTTGTATTTTTTTGGATATTCTCATAAACTTTACCTGTAGCGTATAAAACTTTATTGTTGCGGATGGTAAAATTCACGGAACTGTTGTAAATTTCAACGCCCTCAAAAATTTGACGCAAATACAAATGCGTTGTTTTGGTTCTGGGGTCGTAAACTTCATCTGTAACTTTCCAATCTTGTATTGGGAAGTTTTTACCTTGTTGTTGGTTTAAGAAGAGGAGAGCTTTTTCCAAGTTGGCAGATTTCTGAGCCATCAGACTGAAATGAGCCAAAGTCAGTAGAAAAAACAGTAAGAATTTCTTCATAGAATTTGGATTTTATAGTTTAAATAAAATTTAACGAATATTTAACACAAATATACAAAAGAATGTTTTGCTTTAAGAAAAAACGTCAATATTTTTTTCAAAACAAGTATTTTAGCTCAATTTAGCGTTTTTTTTACGACCTCTATGAGTAAATCAAAATTGATGGGTTTGGGTAAATAATTATCAAAACCCTTCGCTTTGAACTCCTCTAAGCTATAATTAGCGGCATTGCCTGTAATGGCAATGATAGGTGTTTGGGCTTTTTGCTCATCTGCTTCTTTACGAATAGCAGCTACACAATCTTCCCCATTCATCACGGGCATATTTAAGTCCATTAGTATCAGGTCTATATGCTCTTTTGAGAGTGTTTCCAAAACTTTTTCACCATTTTTAGCGGTAAGTACTTTGTAGCCCAAAGTTTCAAGTACTTTTTTTGCCATACTTTGGATAACAGAACTATCTTCGGCGATTAAAATAACTTTTGACATTTTCGTAGGATTTGGAGTAAAAACTTAAATTTCTGTAAAAACTCTTTTGAAGCCGTTTTGTGCTTGTCCAAAAGTAAGAAAAAAAATGATTTTTCTTAGAATTTTCACAATTTAATCACTTGCCATTCTTGGTTTTGATTGATTTGTTCGGCTCTTTGGCTATTGGCTTCCGTGAGGATAACTTGCCCAAAGGGTTCTTTCTGTACCAAGCTCAGCAACTGAACACTTCTTTGCTCGTCCAATTTATCCAAAATATCATCTAAAAGCAAAATTGGTTTTGTATTCGTATGGAGGCAAATAAGCTCAAAAATAGCTAATTTTAGAGCTATCACGAAGGTTTTTTGTTGCCCTTGCGAGCCAAACTTTTTGATGGGATAGGTATTGAGTAAAAATTCGTAATCATCTTTATGGACACCTTGGGTAGTTCTCTCCAAAAAACAATCTTTAAGGAAATTATCTTTAAAGATTTTACCTATGTCATCATTTTCCGAGCAGAAACTCTGGTAACGAAGCCCAATAATTTCCTCCTTCTGTACAATTTCCTTATAGTATTTGATGAGTAAATCTTGTAAAATTCTCATAAAATATAATCTTTTTTGCCATATTCTTTCTATTAAAGGAAAAATTTGCTCATCATAGACTTCTATCAGGGTATAATTGATGTTATTTTTCTGTTTGAATAGCTTGAGGGTTGCATTACGCTGCTTGATAAGTTTCTTGTAGGCGGACAGATTTTTGAGATAATCTTTATCTATTTGGCAAAAAATACTATCAAAAAAACTTCTACGCTCCTCACTAAGCCCTCTGATAAGGTCGGTATCGTTGGGGGCAAGTAAAATAACAAAAAAACTCCCCAAATACTCTGCAAGCGTATTATAGTGGTATTTGTTGATGCTGAAATGTTTTGTATCAGTTAAAGTAGCTTCTGCTAACAAATGCTGACCTTCTTTTGAAAAATTGGCTTCTATTCTGAAAAAATTTTCTCCGTGTTTAATAAGTTGTTTATCTTGTTGGAAAGCACTTCGCGTGAATGAAAGATAATAAATTGCATCTAAAAGATTCGTTTTACCCACGCCATTATAGCCCGTAATGATTGTACGGCTTTTCTCTAAATGTATAGAGATATTTGTGTAGTTTTTAAAATTAGTCAGGTGTAAATACCTAATAAACAAAGGAATAGGGGGCACAATACGACTAAATTGGGGATAAAAAATTAGCACCTTGTAAAGCTTACTCTTCAGAAGCCTTACAAGGTGCTGATACTTAATTTAAGCGGTCAGTTTGGGTAATTGTATGACAAACTCTGTTCCTTTTCCTTCTTCACTATTCACATAAATTTGCCCACCATGCTTCTCTATGATACCAAAAGTAATGGAAAGCCCCAAACCTGTACCTACTCCCACAGCTTTGGTAGTAAAGAAAGGCTCAAAAATACGCCTTTTTACTTGTTCGCTCATACCTGCTCCATTATCTTTGATACGTATCACAACGTGTTCTTGCATATTTTCTGTGTAGATTTCTATGCGTCCATCTTTACGTTCTTCAGGGATAGCTTGTATGGCATTGCTGATGATATTCATAAACACTTGATTGAGCTGCCCAGGATAACAAAGAATATCAGGCATTGATTCGTCGTAGTAGGTTTTTAGGTCTACTCTATTCTTGATTTTGTTGTTAAGAAGAATAAGTGTAGATTCCAAACCTTCTTTGATACTTGCCATTTTACGTTCTTCTTCATCCAGACGACTGAATACACGCAATCCTTTCACAATTTCCATTGTACGGACCGCCCCTTTTTTAACATCACTCACGAGGTTTTCTATGTCTTGCAAGAGCTCCTCATAATCAAGTTCTTCTTTTAGTTCTTTGATTTCCTCAATGAGTTCTTCTCTATGCTCGGGCGTATCATCCAATTTACTATATTTCTCCATAATTTCCATCAAATCATCTAAGGAAATCTTCAAAGTATCTATACCATTATAGACAAAGTTGATAGGGTTATTGATTTCGTGGGCAATACCCGCAGTAAGCTGACCTAAGGAAGCCATTTTTTCATTCTGAACAAGTTGACTTTGTGTTTCTTTGAGCTGAGCAACGAGTCTATCTAATTCAGCTTTTTGTTTTTGCTCCAATTCTAAAGTTTCTTTTAGGTTTTTCTCAGCAAGCATTAGTTTTTCGTTGGCTTCTAACTGGGCTTCTGCAAGCAGACGCATATCTTCTTCTGCTTTTTTAGCTTTTTGTAGAGCCTCTTTTGCTTCTCTTTCAGCCATCATTAGTCTTTCGTTGGCTTCTAATTGGGCTTCTGCGAGCATACGCATATCTTCTTCGGCTCTTTTAGCTTTTTGTAGAGCCTCTTTTAAGTTCTCTTCAGCTTGTCTACGCTCATTTATGTCTGAATGCGAACCTGCCATACGATAGGGTTCTCCTTTTTCATTTCTGAGGGCTAGGCCACGGGCTTGTATCCATTTATATTCGCCACTTTTGGTTTTCATTCTAAATTCTACGGAATAAATATCTGTTTTTCCTGATAGATATTCGCCTAACTTCTCGTTGATTAAACCCACATCATCAGGGTGTTGCAAATTAACGAAGGTATCAAAAGAATTTTCTATCTCATGGTCTTCATAACCAATCATTTCTTTCCAACGAGGTGAGAAATAAACTGCATTTTTTACAATGTCCCAGTCCCAGATACCATCATTAGTGCCAGCTATAGCAAGATTTATTTGTTCAGATGCTTTTTTGAGTTCCCGCTCTGTCATCATTAGTTTTTCATTGGCTTCTAATTGGGCTTCTGCGAGCGTACGCATTTCTCTTTCGGAACGCTCCATTTCTTCTGCACGACGAGCCAATTCTTTTTGGGCTAAAGCTAAACTTGCATTGATAATTTTCTGATTTTCGAGGGATTCTTGTAACTCTTTTTCAGCTTCTTTTCTGAGGGTAATGTCCTCTGCAATCCCCAGATAGCCTGTTATTTGTCCTTGTGTATTTCGTATAGCCGAAACGGTAAGAGCGATTGGGAATTTTGTTCCATCTTTACGAACATAAGTAAATTCTACAGGCTTTACAATGCCTTTTTGGGCTTCATAGGTAAATACGCCAAACCCTGGTTCTACATTTTCTTGGTATTGTAGGCTTAAAACCCTTGAACGCTCTATCACTTCGCTGATTTCGTGGAACACGGCAGGACTTTGTTTATTTACCAATTCCTCTTCGGTGTATTGTAGCCAAGCTAAGCCTGTTGGGTTGATAGAGGTAATCGTTCCTACTGTATCTGTGGAGATAATAGATAGGGCTGCTGCTTCCAAGATACTTCTTTGGAGGGCAGTGTTTTCTTGTATTTGCTTTTGGGCCATCAAGAGTTTTTCGTTGGCTTCTAACTGGGCTTCTGCGAGCATACGCATTTCTTGCTCGGATTTGCGTACTTCTTCTTCGGCTTTTTTACGTCTGCTGATATCGCGTACAGTGGCTTGTAAAACATTTCTACCTTCAAAAACAACTCTACTTAAAAGTACTTCTGCAGGGAATATGGTACCATTTTTTTTGTTATGCGTCCATTCAAATAAGGCACTACCCTCTTGCATGGCTTTTTGTATATATTGCATGGCTTCTTCACCTGAAGGTCTGCCATTATTTTGGGTACTTGGGGAGTAATCAATAGGCGTTTTTCCTACCAAATCATCAATGCTATCACAGCCGTATACTTCTATTGCTGAGGAGTTTGCTTTGAAAAAGCCTTTTTCATCTAATAAGAGCAAGCCATCGCGGGAAGCCTCAAACAGTTGTTCAAATTCTTTTTGTGTCTGTAGGCGTTTGTCGGCTTCAATCATAGAAGCTACAATTTCTGCGATAGAACGATTAAAGTTTTCTTCGTCTAATGTCCAATTTTTGTAATCATTACCAACATACTCATTACAAACTACGCCTGCGAGTTCGCCTCCCAAACGTATAGGAACATCAAGCATAGAGTTGATTTGTAGGGGCTTCAAATAGACTTCCGAAAACTCAGCGGTATTGGGGTGTGTATGAGCATTGGCAGCATTGATAGTGATACCTTCCGCTACAGCTTCAAAATATTTGGGGAAATCTTTGGCAAATAATTCTGTTCCTTGTGAGTGGGTATTTTTAGAGACCTCAAATAAATCTTGGCAATAAATTTTATCTTGGGTGTAATTCCAAATACTTACTCTATCTATACCTAAAGCTCTTGCGGTACTTTCTGTAATAGCCTTTAAGGCTTCATCTAAAGAGCCATATTTTTCTAAAGGAGTGGTAGAAAGTTTGGTAAGAACTTCATTGAATTTTTCAAGTTTTTCCTGACGTTGCTTTTCTTTCATTTGAGCCATCAAGAGTTTTTCGTTGGCTTCTAACTGGGCTTCTGCGAGCATACGCATTTCTTGCTCGGATTTGCGTACTTCTTCTTCAGCTTTCTTTCTGAGGGTAATATCCTCTGCAATCCCCAGATAGCCTGTTATTTGTCCTTGTGTATTTCGTATAGTCGAAGCAGTAAGAGCGATTGGGAATTTTGTTCCATCTTTACGAACGTAAGTAAATTCTACAGGCTTTACAATACCTTTTTGAGCTTCATAGATGAATACGCCAAACCCTGGTTCTATATTTTCTTGGTATTGTAGGCTTAAAACTTTGGAACGCTCTATCACTTCGCTGATTTCGTGGAACACGGCAGGACTTTGTTTATTTACCAATTCATCTTCAGTGTATTGTAGCCAAGCTAAGCCTGTTGGGTTGATAGAGGTAATTGTTCCTACTGTATCTGTAGAAATAATAGATAGGGCTGCTGCTTCCAAGATACCTTTTTGGAGGGCAGTATTTTCCTGTACTTGTCTTTGGGCTATCAAGAGTTTTTCGTTGGCTTCCAATTGGGTTTCTGCGAGCATACGCATTTCTCTTTCGGATTGCTCTATTTCTTGCGACCTCTTGGCTAATTGCTCTTGGGTTTCTAAGAGTTCTTGGTTGATTTTATTTTGAGCTATGAGTGTTTTTTGGAGTTCTTTTTGGGCAAGAGCTAATTTTTGGTTCGTTTTGCTTTGTTCCTCCAAAAGCTCTCTTGTTTCCTGTTCTGATTTTTGCAGAGCAGCGTTTTTTGTTTCAACTTCTTTTTGCTTCATAAGGAGTTCCTCGTTAGCTTTGAGTTGCTCTTCGGCACTTGCTTGAAGAGCTGTTCGTGATTGCTCTAATTGTTTGTTGGCTTTCGTGATATTTTCATTAGATTCTTCCAGACGTTTCAGAGCGGGGATTAGCATAGCAAATAAAAACGCAATAATCAATATAAAAATAACTACACCTATGAGCAGTGCCGTGATGGAGAGCGTTTTTTGTTTGTCGCTAAAGTTTTTTTCGTAAATTTCTACCAAGCTATTCATTTTTGTAAAGAAATCCGCTTGGTGTTTTACTATTTCCTCTATAGTACTCTGCATCGTTTGCTCGTTTGCTCCGTATTCCATTTTTAGCATTGTTTCTGTATTTTCGCGGAGAGCATCTAAAGAGGGTTGTATCTCACTGAAAGCCTTAGAGATTTCAGGAGATTTGGGTGGGTTGTTTATCACTTGGGCATCGCCTATTTGTAAGGCTTTGTGGTGCAAAAGCCAAAGTTTTAATTTATTTTCTAAGTCTTTTTTAGACTCCCCGAATTCTTCAGCAGACTTAGCTTTGCTCATTAAAAGAGCGTCTTTAGCGAGGTTTTCGGAGAGGGCTCTTTGCCTACCTGCTAAATTGACAATTTTAGAATCATCGGCATTCCCATTGATATTGAACTGAATATAAGCCTGCCCCGTTAGGATAAGCACAGCCAAAACTACCAAGCCAACAATGTATAAGTTCTTAAATTTTTCCATAATGTATATTGTTTAGTCTTTCTTATGTATAATTTCCAAAGATAATATTTTTTTTCAAACTGCTTTATTTTTTTAAAATTTTAAGCCTAAAATCATCACGTCATCTAACTGGGTATTGTCATAAACGCCTTTGTAAAGCCAATTATCAAAAAAGTTTTGTAAGTACTCTTTTTGTTCTTGCATAGGCAAGATCTGTATTTCTTGTAATAGCTCTTTAAATTTTTTATTACTGATTCTTCTATTGAGTTGCCCGCCAAATTGATCTTGAAAACCATCAGAGAAAAGATAGAAAGTTGTTTCATCGCTCAAAGAAATACTTTGTTTGGAAAAACTATGTGAAACATCGTACATACCCCCAATAGCATTCTTTTCAGCTTTTAGTTCAAACATTTCGCCATTCTGGAAGTAAATCATATCTCTGCGAGAAGAGGCAAAGTCCAGACGCCTTTCTTGTGGATAGATAGTTACAATGGCAATTTCCATTCCGTCTTTATTTTCTCCATTTTCTTGTTTGAGGGTTTTATTGATGCCATCTCTAATGAAGTTCAGGATTTTTTCGGGGCTATGCTCCTCTATGTGGTCAATTACGGAGCGAAGTAAAGAATCGCCAAGCATACTCATCAGGGCTCCAGGTACGCCATGCCCTGTGCAATCGGCAACTGCTAAAATGTATTTATCTCCTTTGTCAAAAAAGGCATAAAAATCTCCTCCTACTACATCTTTGGCTTGTAGCCATACCCAAGCGTCTTTAAAATATGTTCTTAACTCCTCTTCTGTAGGAATTACGCTTTGTTGGATTTTTTTTGCATATTGTATGCTATCTCGCATTCTTAGATTACTGTCTTCTACTTTTTTAGTTTGTTCCGTAACTTGGTCTATGCTGTGTAGAAGTTCTTCATTGATGATAAGTAATTGTTTGGTTCTTTCTTCTACTTTAGCCTCTAACTCTTCATTTAATTTTTTGAGTTCTGCCAATAAACCTTCTTTTTCGTTTTGCAGTTGATAACTCTCTAAGGCTTTATCAATGACATTTTTTAGCTCGCCATTTTCGTAAGGTTTGGTGATATATTGGTGAATTTTACTTTCATTAACTGCCTGAATAATATCTTGAATATCAGAAAAGCCCGTGAGTATAATTCTAATGGTATTTGGATAGAGAGGAAGGATTTTTTTTAGAAACTCTGTACCTGTCATTTCTGGCATTTTCTGGTCAGAAATTAGTAGGTGAATATCATTATGAGCTAAAACAGAGAGAGCTTCTTGGATAGTGAGAGCTGTAAAAACATTGTAATATCTTTTAAAATTTATCTTAAAAATTCTTAAATTAGCATCTTCGTCATCTAAATACAAAACATTAAACTTGGCTTGTTTATCAGTAGGCATAAGAGTTTGGGTTATTTATTGTAAGGGCAATGTAGAAAAAAAATTAAAAATAACAAAATGCAAATTGCAATTATAGGTTCTGGAAATGTGGCTTGGCACTTAGCTTTAGCTCTTGAGAAAAATGGCATATCAATTAGATATCTTTATGGTCGTAACGCAGAACAAGTTGGGAAATTAGCAGAAATCCTACCTCATACAAAGGTCAGTAAAAATACAGATTTTAGTCAAGAAGACTTAGATTTCATTTTAATAGCGGTGAGTGATAATGCTATTGATGATGTAGTTGCCCAAATTAAGAGAAAACCTCAAACAATTATGTTACATACTTCTGGGAGTGTAAGTATAGATGTTTTTGCGGGCAATAATTACGGAGTTTTTTATCCTTTACAAACTTTTTCTAAAAAAAGAGCTATTGATTTCTCTGTGCTGCCTGTTTGTGTGGAGGCTGATAGCGAAAACACGCTTCTAAGAATAAAAAATTTGGCTACAAAAATGACAAAAGTGGTGTATGAAGTAAACTCGCAGGATAGAAGAATTCTACACTTATCAGCAGTTTTTGCTTCAAATTTTACTAACCATTTATTGGCTTTATCCAGAGATTTGCTTCAGCCGATAGAGCTGCCCTTTAGTATTTTGCAGCCTCTTCTTCTGGAAACCATTGAAAAGGCTTTCGCAGCCGAACACCCCAAGCAAGTACAAACTGGTCCTGCTATTCGTAGAGACACCCAAACCATAGAAAAACATTTGCAAATTCTTGAAAATAAGGAATTTATACAAAAAATATATCAACTGCTTAGTGAGAGTATTCAGAGAAGCTAAACCTTTACAACTCAAAGGTTTCAGATTTTTGAGGAATACAAACCTGCTCGTATCGGTGCTCAGCTAATAGATTTTTAAAGTCTTGCATAGCAATCTCTTCTCCGTGTATGAGAAAAATCTGTTTTAGAAGATTTGTGTTTTGTTGTTTTACAAAATTGAGGAGGTCGTCTTGGTCGCCGTGCCCACTGAAAATATCAATATAGCGGATATTAGCCAAAATAGGTAATTTTTTTTCGCCGATTTCCAAAGTCTTCTCACCCTGTAAAAGTTGATGTCCGAGTGTCCCTTCAGCAGCAAAACCAATCATCAGAATAGTAGCATAAGGGTTTTGAATATTGGTTTTGACGTGATGCTCAATTCGTCCGCCTTGTATCATTCCAGAGGAAGAAATAATAATACAAGGTTCAGCGTGGTTGGCTACCAATTTGCTGGTTTTAAGGTCTTCAACATAGATAAGGTTTTCAAAATCAAACAGATTTTTGTGTGTTTTGAAAAAATCTTGAGCTTCTTCATTTAGTATGCCTACGTAGTGTTCGTAGATGCGTGTACTTTGATGAGCGAGGGGGCTATCTGAGAATATTTTAATAGGGGGGAGCTTGCCTTGCACGCTCAATTTGTGGAGGGTGTAAAGCAAAGCCTGCGTTCTTCCTACGCTAAAAGCGGGTATGATTAGCCGTCCAGGTATTTTTACACAAGCTTCTTGTATTATCTGAAAAACTTCTTCTTCGGGGCTTCCTTGTGTTTTATGTTTTCTATTGCCATAAGTTGTTTCGCAAAGCAGGTAGTCGGCTTGTGGAGGCTGTTGGGGGTCTGGTAGCAGGGGATAATTTTTTCTTCCTAAATCTCCAGAGAAAAGAATTTTTTTTATTTTTTTATTTTCTTCTACTTCCAAAAAAACATTGGCAGCTCCGAGCAAATGCCCTGTGGGAATAAGTGTAAGCCAAAGTCCTTTTTTTATTTGAAAACGTCTGTTGAATTGCAAGGCAAAAAAATGTTCTTCGGTATCCTCCACGTGTTTGGGCAAATACCATTCAGCCATATTTTCCTTATTTTTACTTGTATGAGCTTTGATATTGAAAGACTTATCTTTTATTTTTTTCAAGCGTCTTTGATGCAACATTGCCGAATCGTGCAAGAGTAACTTTGTAAGGCTTTGTGTGGCGGCTGTACAAATAATCTGCCCTTCAAACCCTTCTCTGATAAGATTAGGCAAGTTCCCAGAGTGGTCTATATGAGCGTGTGTGAGTATAACTACATTTATCATGGAAGCCTCAAAGGGGAAAATAGCTCCTAATCTATTTGTGGTAGTGTCGTTTTCCCTTTTTTTCAATCGTTCTTTTTCCATATCTAAGCCGCAATCTACCAAAATTCTGTAATCATCATCCAATTCCAACAAATACATACTGCCTGTTATTTGTCGGGCGGCTCCCCAAAAAGTTAATTTCATTGGTTTAAGCAATTAGTTTAATTTTCAAAGAAGGGAAAAAAAAATGAAAATAGCAAAATTAGTGCCTATCAAAGGGCTGAGAACAAAATTTATTGATTTTGTAAGGGAGAATCATTTTCCTTTGCCAAATTATTGAAGACGAGCTTGTCCATTAATTTTTTAGGCAACCATTTACTTAAAAAAACAGTGAGTTTGCCTTGTTTGGTGAGGATAAGTTCTGATTTACGTTTGAGTACAGCTTTTAGAATGTGTTGAGCTACTTCTTCGGCAGTCATCATTTTTTCTTCATCTCTTGGGGACTCTCCTTGTATGTTGCCATCTTTAGCGAGAGCTACATTTCTTATATTGGAAGCGGTAAATCCAGGGGCTGCAATGAGTACGTGTACGCCTTTGGGGAGTACTTCGGTGCGTAGAGCCTCCAAAAAGCCGTTCATCGCAAACTTTGAAGCCGAATAGCCCGAACGGGCAGGTAAGCCTCTATAGCCAGCAATGGAAGAAATGCCTACAATAGAGCCTTTGGAAGCGATAATATAAGGAAGAGCATATTTGGTGGCGTATACAGTGCCAAAAAAATTGGTTTCCATTACTTTTCTAATCACAGAAACTTCGCAATCCTCCAGCAAAGCTCGCATAGAAATCCCTGCATTGTTGATGAGTATATCAATTCTACCAAAATTTTTGATGATATCTGCGATCATTTTCACGTTGTCTTCTTGGTTATCGGCATTAGCAATGATAGCAAGGCAGTCTATTTGAGCCTCTCTGAGGCTTTCTTGTGTTTGGCGTAGTTTCAACTCATCTCGCCCTGTGATAGCGATTTTAGCCCCAGCCTTACCAAACACTTCGGCACAAGCTTTGCCTATTCCAGACGACCCTCCTGTAATGACTACGACTTTATCCTGTAGTGCTTTCATCTATTCTATTACTTTAGGAACTCTGAAATAATTAGCATCTCTTTTGGGTGCATTGAGTAAAGCCTTTTCGTGTTCTAAGGAGTTTTGGGCTATATCTTCCCGTAATACATTGATTTCTTGAGAAATATGAATAAGTGGGCTCACATTTTCAGTATTTATTTCGTTGAGTTTTTCCATCCAGCTCAAAATTTTACTCAGTTCCTGCATCATTTGTGTAGCGGATTCTTCTTGAAACTCTAAGCGAGCCAGATGAGCAATATCTTGGAGTGTTTTTTTATCTATGTTCATAAAAAATGATAAATAAATTTGGTAAAGAACGACAAAAATATGCTTTTATTTCAGTTTTAGCAAGACTTTATCACCAATGGCAATTCCTCTGCCTGCTTTTACGGACTGATAATATACTTTTCCTTGCCCTTCTACTCGTACTTTCACACCTCTGTTTTCTAATATAAATAAAGCATCTCTGAGGCTAAAACCTTTTAAATTAGGCATATAGCCTTTTTTGATGTCTTTTTTCTGTAAACTTACGGAATTTGCATCTGCGTTGAGCGTAGCTTCGGCAAATTCTGTATCTATTTCTTGGCTTTGCACGCTTATCCCCCAAGCCTCATAGCTTTTTTTGAGCATAGGAGCGTAGGCGGGTGTATGAGTAACTACAAAATTATTGCTTGGCAAGCCTCCTAAATTTAAGGCTCTCTGAAGTTCAGCATCTTGATGGAAGAGCTTATCGGCTACCCTTCTGAATACAGGAGCAGCCACATCGCCGCCATACTGATTTTGCCCTCTGGGGTTATCAATTACCACTATACAGCTATATTTCGGTTTTTCGGAGGGAAAAAAACCTGCAAAAGAAGTGTGGTAGGCTTTTACATACTTACCATTTCTGAATTTTTGAGAAGTACTTGTTTTACCTGCTATTTTATAGAGGTTATTTCTGACAGAACGGGCTGTACCGCGTTCTACAACACCTTCTAAGAGCATTTTTAGTATTTGTGCGGTTGTATCCGAGCAAATTTTTTCTTTAAGGATAATGGTTTCAAATCGTTGAATATCTTCATCCGCTTTTTTGATAGCTTTCACAATGATGGGTTGCACCATTTTACCGTTATTGGCGACTGCGTTATAGAAAGCAAGCATTTGCAGAGGAGAGATGCGTGTTTCGTAACCTATTGCCATCCAAGGCAAGGAAGTAACACTCCAAGTAGGGTCTTGTGGAGTTTTGATATAGGGCTTGGCTTCACCAGCCATCTGAAAATCTAAAGGCGTGTTTAAACCAAATTTTTGAAGGTACTCTATGAATTTCATTGGGTTATGCTTGAAGCGGTCATTCACCAATTTGGCGATACCAATGCTTGAGGATACTTCAAACATTCTTTGTACGGTGATTGTCCCAAAACCTCCAGATTTTACGTCATTGAGCCTCACGCCATAAAAATCCTTGCTTCCGTCTTCGGTGTCTATGTTATCAGTTATTTTTACAGCTTTATCTTCCAGAAGAGCCATCATAGAGGCAAGTTTGAAGACGGAGCCGGGGTCAGTGCTGCCTTTATCCCCAATGGCATAGTTGTAGTTTTCGGTGTAAGTACTATCTTCGTTTCGCCCCAAATTAGCCATAGCTTTGATTTCGCCGGTATTTACATCCATTACAATTACACAGCCAAAATCAGCTTTATTTTTCATTACTGCTTCATACAGAGCTTCTTGTGCTACATCTTGTATATTTATATCCAATGTGGTATGAATGTCATAACCATCAGTGGGGTCTATATAAGATACGTTGTTGTAGGGTACCCACCTGCCACCTGCAATTCTTTGAAAAAGAGCTTGTCCGTCTTTTCCTCCTAAAGCCTTATTGAAGGTATACTCTAAACCAACCCCCACTTGCTCGCTTACATAGCCTAAGGTACGAGCTGCCAAAATGCCAAAAGGTTTGAAGCGTTGGAACTCTGGCTCAAATATGGCTATTTGCTTTTTTTTACCTTTCTTTTTTTGAGCAATATTGAAAAGTGGCCAGTCGCTCATCATCAATTTAGTTTGGTAATCTACTCTGCGATTACTCAGATAAAGAAACTTTTTCTTCGCTTTTCTGGCGGCTAAAATTTCTCTTTTGTAGAAAGCAGGTTTATTTTCATTGAAATAAACAGAGAGTAGTTTAGAGAGTGTATCAAGGTTGTTTTTGAGGTCATTATCACTTGGAGAAGTAGGGTCTATGGCAAGTTTGTAGTAAGGTAAAGAGGTAGCCAAGAGGCTTCCATCAGCAGCATAGATATTACCTCTTTGGGCGGGTATTTTTCTGAAACGGATGTCTCTTTGGGTAAATTTTTCTTGCCAACGTTTAGAGTTTTGCAAATTCCACATTCTAAGGATAGCTGCAAAAGCTACCAAAGCCATCACCAAAAAAGCTAAACGTATCCGAAGTAATATGGATTTTTTGATATTCATAAGGCAATAAAAGGAGCCGTTGTAGCTCCTTTGTGTAGTTATTTTTTATTGTATTTTTTTTCGTCTTTATTATAGAAAAAGCTCAAA
>JANRLU010000247.1:0-9748 GCA_033762275.1 Thermonemataceae bacterium
CAAGTGGGTAATAAGAGAGGATGAAAAATGAGAGATATACCGAAAGCAATTCGCTGATTCATACGTATTTATTTCTTTCTAACTATCATCAAACCATCACGTATAGGCAACAAGAGGTTTTCCACTCGCTCATCATTTTGCACGAAATGATTGAAAGCTAACAAGGCTTTTGTTTCCTTATCATTTGCCTTGATGGTTTCTACAATTTTACCACTCCAAAGCACGTTATCAGCTATTATCCAGCCTCCTTTTTTCACTTGTTCAAAAACTACATCATAATATTTTTGGTAGTTGGCTTTATCAGCATCAATAAAAACTAAATCCCATTTTTCTTTAAGTTTTGGAATAATTTCCATCGCATTGCCTATACTCAAATGTATTTTTTCCTCCATTTTAGCTTTTGCTATGTATTTTTTTACAAATAACTCTAACTCTTCATTGACATCAATCGTGAAAATTTTGCCGTTTTCTTGCAAACCTTCTGCCAAACATAAAGCCGAATAGCCCGTATAAGTGCCTATTTCCAAGACTCTTTCGGGGCGTATCATCTGCGAAATCATTGCCAGCCAACGCCCTTGTAAATGCCCCGAAAGCATACGAGGTTTTAGTATCTTTAGTTGGGTTTCTCTGTTAAGCTCTTGCAAATAAGCGGGTTCTGGCGAAGTATGTTGTTCGGTGTATTGGCTGATAGGTATAGGTAGAAAATCCATTAAAAACTCAACGATTTAGAATAAGGCGATTTGGGTTGGCAATATACAAAAAATCAGTAATACTCATACAAGGCTGTTATTTTGCAGCAGCCTTGTATGAAGTTTAATTTATCCACTTCACTTTTTCTTGGATAGGATTCCGCAGGCAATCTGCGGAAGGCTTGGCAATATGCCCCACATAGAAAAAACCCAAGAGTTTATCAGCTGGCTCCAAACCAAAAAAAGATTTTGCTTCAGGGTAATAAGTAATCCCTCCACTCCCCCAATACGCACCAATACCATAGGCTTGAGCCGTAAGATGCATATTTTGCACTGCACAAGCCACTGCCTCAATCTCCTCAATTTCGGCTACTTTCTCATTTCTTTTCATTCCGATAGCTATTACATGAGAAGATTTTAAAGGATTAGTTTGTAATTTTCCATACATTGTTTCTTTAAATTTTTCTTCAGGTGTTGCAGTTTTATACAATTCCGACATAAAATCTGCCAATTTTTGCAGCCCCTCGCCTGTAAAAACCACAAAACGCCAAGGTTCTGTTTTTTGATGCGTGGGAGCCCAATTAGCATTTTCAAGCATTTGCCAGATAATTGCATCATCTACTTTGCGGTCAGTATCAAACTGAGGTGGAAATACCGAACGACGTTCTCTGATAACTTCGTTGATGTTTTTGGTGCTTGGTAACATAAACAAAAATTCTTTTTATTTTAGATGAAAAAACTTTTTATACTAAACAACAAAATTTTGGCTAAAAAGATTGTTTTTTAAAAAGATTTTGTGTGTGAGCTAACATAATTTTAGTGATATTTTTTAGCTTTGTAAAGTTAAAACCTTTTGAAGGCTTATAATTTATCAAAATATGAAAAACTTATTGGTGGTTTTGTGTTTATTTTTACTCATTTTTTCTGCAAAAGCCCAATTACCGAAAAAAAAGTGGTTTCCGCAGCGTTCTTATCAAGCTAAAAGACCTTATTGGGCTGCTCAGGGCTCGGTGGGAGTAAAATTATTATCACTAACACCCACGCTTTTTGCTCTCAATTATAATCATTCTCCTGATGATACACTTTTTGCGGGGCAACCTAGTATTGTGGCAAGTAAATTTGCGGGTGGGCAAACCGTTGTTTTGAACACTACTTTCGCCTTAGAAGCAGGACTCAGCAAAGGGCTTTTTGGTGAGCTAAGATTAGACTTACTTTTTGCTAATCCTTTTATCATTGGTTTTGAAGTTGGCGGTGGCTGGAATTTTGAACTCACTTATTACGAAAATGAGCGTTTGCTCACTATTCGCCCTGCCCTTGATGTGGTTTCGCTTAATAATCAGATATTTATAGGCTCTTTTGACCCCAGCCCTTACCGAAGTATAGCCTTTGTAGATGAGGTATACGAAAGGGAAAATGTTATAGATTTTCGTTTACGCAACCGGGCAACTGGGCTAAAACCTCGCCTAAGTATTTCACAAGCAATTTCTCCTAAGTGGGCTTTGCGTTTGGATATAGCCTATTTGTTTATTCTCAATAAAACCAGTGATTTTAGCGTAAAACAACAAAATATTAACGAGAAAGCCTATATTCTTTCTCCCAAAGAGCAGCGTTTAGGCTTTACGATGAATGGCATAGTAAGATCGAAAGACTTATTTAGCTATGATGGCTTTTCCTTTCAGTTGGGAATTGCCCGCAGATTTGGTGATAACCGCGATAATGGAAGGAAATTTAAGCAAAGCAGAAGATTACACTAAAATTTTTCGCTATTCTCTATCGCCTGACGTACATTGCCGTACTTTTTTAGCAACATTAGAGCTTTTTCAGCATCGCAAGCTAAGGCTTGCATAATCATTTTTGTACCTCTCTCCCACAATTTTTGGTTGGCTAATTGCATATCCACCATTTTATTGCCTTTTACTCTACCAAGTTGTATCATTGTAGCCGTTGAAATCATATTGAGTACCAACTTTTGGGCAGTTCCTGCCTTCATTCTTGTACTTCCTGTTACAAATTCTGCCCCTACAGGAACTTCAATAGGAATATCAGCGAAATGAGCCACTTCTGTACCAAGATTACAAGTAATACAAGCCGTCAGAATGCCTTTTTCTTGGGCTGTTTTTAAGCCACCCACTACATAAGGCGTTCTTCCTGAGGCAGCAATACCAAGCAATGTATCTAAGTTCGTGATTTTATAGGCTTCCAAATCTTTCCAAGCCTGTTCTCTATCATCTTCGGCAAATTCTACGGCTCTACGAATCGCTGTATCACCTCCTGCGATGATACCAATAACCCAATCTTCGGGTACGCCAAATGTAGGCGGACATTCAGAAGCATCTACAATCCCTAATCTCCCGCTTGTGCCCGCTCCGATATAAAAAAGCCTTCCTCCCATTTGCATACGGGTTACTAAGGCTCCTACCAATTTTTCTATCTGCGGAATGGCTTTTTCTACTGCCAAAGGCACCGTTTTATCTTCTGCATTGATGCCTTGAAGTAGTTCCAGAACACTTTTTTTCTCTAAATCATCATACTTAGAGTTTGACTCTGTGAAGTTCATAGCTAATTGTTTGCTTTAGCAAGTTTGCTCTTTTTATAGCCGTAATTGAAGTAAATAAATAAGCCAAAAACTAACCAAACTAAGAAGCCTATCCAGTTGGTAACCCCAATTTCGGACATTAGGTACAGATTTACGAGCAATCCCAAGACAGGAATAAGCGATAAATTCTTTTGGAAAGAAAGAACTACCATTACAACAGCTACCACGAGAAAAATCCAAACGGGCAAACGCTCCAAAAATAAAGAAAACGCCGTTTTTGAGGTAGCTTTTTCAATGTTATCTTTCAAGGTATTGATTTCCAACTGAATATTTTCTTTATCTTTTTGTAGTTTAATTTTTTCTTCCTTCTGGCTCAGTTCGCTTTTCATATCTGCTACGACTCTGGTATTAGTAAAAGTAAAAAAATCTTTTGTTGCTTCAGGGCTTAGCTTGAAAGCCAATATCATCATCACTACCAAAACAATAGGTAAAATCCATTTGGCATTGTAATAAGGTACTTTGAAACGAGAATTAGCAATTTGAGCTTTACCTTTTTCGGTATTCTCCAAAACCAAAATACCGCCTGTAACCAATAAAAACGCAAACAAAGTACCGATACTTGTCAAATCCACCACAAAATCTATGGTAATAAAAGGAGTAGGCAAAGCTACAATAAGTCCCGCTACTATGGTAGCGTAATCTGGGGTATGAAATTTAGGGTGTATACGAGCAAATTTCTTGGGTAAAAGTCCATCTCGGCTCATCGTCATCCAGATGCGTGGCTGCCCCAACTGAAATACGAGCAAAACGCTTGTCATTGCAAAAATAGCACTCACGGCTACAATCCCTGAAAGATAATCCATTTTCAAAAAGCTAAACATAGCTGCCAAAGGGTCATCAGAATTGAGTTGTTTGTAATTCATTACCCCTGTAAGCACTAAAGTAACTAAGACATAGAGCACCGTAGAGATAAGCACGGATAAAATCATTGCTTTAGGCAAATCTTTTTGTGGATTTTTACATTCTTCGGCAGTAGTAGAAATTGCGTCAAAACCGATGTAAGAGAAGAAAATAGCGGATATTCCTTGTAAAATTCCTCCCAAACCATTGGGGGCAAAAGGAGACCAATTAGAAGTATTTACATAAAAAGCTCCTACTAAAATTACCACTATCACCACCAAAAGTTTTACAGCTACCATCAAATTACTGGCATTTTTGGACTCTTTGATACCGATATAGGCTAAAAATGAAACGAACACGACACTCAAAAAGGCGGGTAAATCTGCAATTACTTTCAGCCCTGCGATTTCTGGGGCTTGTTGCCAAGCAAAATACCCTTCTTGCAAGTTGGCAGGTAAAGTTTTTACAGTTCCTCCGCTTGCCAAAATCTGTGAGGCTTCTGCAAAAGCAGCCTTAGCTTCCACATAATTGGTAGATAAATACTGCGGGAAATTGATACCAAAACCCTGCAAGAAGCCCGTAAAATAGCCCGACCAAGAAATAGCTACTACAATATTTCCTACAGAATACTCTAAAATCAGAGCCCAGCCGATAATCCAAGCTATCAACTCACCAAAAGTGGCGTAAGAGTATGTATAAGCACTTCCACTCACGGGAATTATAGAAGCAAATTGAGCATAACAGAGAGCCGAAAAAATACAGGCTATCGCCACAAATATAAATAACAAAGATACGCCTGGACCGCCATTGTAGGCAGCTTTGCCAATAGTAGCGAAAATGCCTGCTCCTACGATGGCTGCTATCCCTAAAGAAGTTAAATCCCACATTCCTAAGGTTTTATTCAGCCCCGCTCCGTGCTCGGACTCGCTGTAACCCGCATTTACATCATTAAGAATTTGCTCAATGCTCTTTTTACGAAAAATTTGTCTCACTATACGTTGATTTTAAAAGGCTTAAATACAAAGATTACTTCAAATTAAAGATTATTTTAGTTTTTCCCAAATTCTATTTAAAGAAACTTCATAAGCTATTTTAGCGTTTAGCTCAGTGATAGGCATACGAATCTGCTCGGCTGTATCTCTATAACGTAGCGTAACAGTTTCATCTTCAAGGCTTTGGTGGTCTATGGTTACACAAAAAGGTGTTCCCACCAAGTCCATACGTGTATAATTTTTGCCGATAGCTCCCCTCTCTTCATAAATTGTGCTAAAATCATAACGTAATTGCTCAAAAACTTCTCGTGCTTTTTCAGGCAGACCATCTTTACGCACTAAAGGAAAAACTGCTACTTTGGTTGGGGCAATGGCAGGGTGAAGTTTGAGTAAAATCCGTTTGGTTTCTTCACCTTTGGCGTTTATTTTTATCTCTTCGGTATAGGCATTGGAAAGTATTGCCAAGAACAGACGGTCTGCACCAATAGAGGTTTCCACCACATAAGGAATGTATCTTTGTTTTTCTTTGTCTTCTACTTCTTCATCAAAATATTGTTGTTTTTTCTTGGAATAATCTTGATGTTGCTTCAAATCAAAATCGGAACGAGAATGAATACCCTCCAGTTCTTTGAAACCAAAAGGAAATTCGTATTCAATATCCAAGGCTGCTTTAGCATAATGAGCCAATTTCTCGTGGTCGTGGAAGCGAAGTTTTTCGGCAGGTAGCCCGATTGCTAATAAAAATTTATGCCGTTTTTCTTTCCAAAAATTATACCATTCCATTTCTGTACCAGGGCGACAAAAGAACTGCATCTCCATTTGCTCAAACTCACGCATACGGAAGATAAATTGCCTTGCTACAATCTCATTTCTGAAAGCCTTTCCAATTTGAGCGATTCCGAAAGGTATTTTCATTCTACCTGTTTGCTGGACGTTGAGAAAATTAACAAAAATACCTTGTGCAGTTTCAGGACGCAAGTAAATAGCACTCGCCTCATCGGCAACTGAACCCACTAAAGTAGCAAACATCAAATTGAATTGACGTACTTCTGTCCAATTAGATGTACCAGAAATAGGACAAGTAATTTTTTCATCTATCAACAACTCTCTCAATCCTTCAAAGTCTTCTTTTTCAAGCATTTGATTCATCTTAGCTACCAAATTGGCGGCTTTATCTGGGTAGCCCTGCTCTTCATAGGTATAAGCTTTTGCTTCCACGAGATGGTCAACTCTGTATCTTTTTTTAGAATCTTTATTATCCACCATCGGGTCATTGAAGCTATCCACGTGTCCTGAGGCTTTCCAAATAGTTGGGTGCATAAAAATAGCTGCATCTATTCCAACAACATTTTCGTTGAGCATAGTCATTGCTTTCCACCACACTTGTTTGAGGTTGTTTTTAAGCTCTACACCGTTTTGTCCATAATCGTATACGGCTTGTAAGCCATCATAGATTTCAGAACTTGGGAATACAAAGCCGTATTCTTTGGCGTGAGCGACTATTTTTTGCAGATTAGCTTCTTCAGGTGTAATTTTTTTATTCTTTTCAGACATTTTTCTAAAAATTAGCGAAATACATAACGAAGGGCAAAATTAAGTTTTTCTTGAAAAAAACAAAGAAACTCAAGATTCTTTTTGGATTAAATGTTTCAGGGCTTCTCGTTTGCTAAGTTTTGGCAAAGAATATTTTTCTACGAAATCCTTTACTATTTGTGGTTCTATTCTTGCGTATTGTCTCAAAGCCCAACCTATAGCTTTTTGTATAAAAAACTCCTCTGTGTGTAGGTGGTATAAGATATGTTCTGAAAGTAAAGTAAAATCTGTTTCTTTTTTATAGTTTAGCTGAAATATAATGGCTGTTCTTTGCAACCATAAATGCCTCGATTCTCTCCATTTTTCGGTTGTTGGTTTCGTTTCTTCAGGGAATATTTTAAAATATTTTCCTACCAAATGCGAAGCAACAAAATCTACGGTATCCCACCAAGGCTTTTTGGTAAGCATCAGTTCTATTATTTGAATGATAGATTTATCCCATATCTTGTACATTTTTTCCGTAATCTCCATTGCCAGATACTGCATTTCTCTTTGGTCTATGGCGAATGCATAAGTTACGACCTCTTTAAGAGCTTGTAAATCAGGAGGATAACCTAATTTTTCTAACAAACTTTTAGTAATGATTTTTCTTTGTGGGGCAGCTAAGCCAAAAAACTCAAACTGATTACGCATATAAGCCTTCATAGGCAAGGCTTTTTCTGGTTTGGCTTCTTCTTCAAAAGCATTGTAAAAGGCTTCTACGTATTTTTCCGTTTCCATTATTGATAAGTTTTTTAGTCTTTATCACTATACTCAAACTAAATTTGCAAAAACCTATAAGGTTTTATGCTTGAAAATCAATTTTTTATACACAAATATAGTAAAATAGAAGTGGTTTTTCCCTGATAGTCCTCCAAGAATTTGAAATTCTTGGAGGATTATCAGTTCGCAACTACAAAACCAAATCATTCTGAGTACATACCCAAACCTTATTTCAGTATAATTTTTCGCTATACAAACAAAAAACACTTTTGGAATTCCAAAAGTGTTTGTGTGGAGAATAACGGAGTCGAACCGATGACCTCTACAATGCCATTGTAGCGCTCTAGCCAGCTGAGCTAATTCCCCTTTTTTGAGCTTGCAAATGTAGCTATAAAAAAAATAGTATCCAAATTTCAAATTAAAAATTTTGCTCCAAAAATATTTTCAAAATGCTTTATGATAGATTTCTGTACTTCGGGTAGAGGAATTGCTTGTGAAAGCTCTTTCTGCATAGAGGTTACCGCCTTATCTTTGATGCCACAAGGTACGATATACTCAAAGAATTTTAAATCTGTGTTTACATTCAGAGCAAAGCCGTGCATTGTAACCCAGCGACTTGTTTTTACGCCCATTGCACAGATTTTGCGAGGGTTATCGGCTTCGCTGCCCAGCCAAACCCCCGTAAGTCCCTCTATTCTACCTGCTTCTATGTCAAAATCTGCTAAAGTCTTGATAATTACCTCTTCTAAAGAACGCATATACCAATGAATATCCTCAGAAAAATTGGCTAAATCTATGATGGGATACCCCACGATTTGCCCTTCTCCGTGATAGGTAATATCACCTCCCCTATTGATTTTATAGAAATCAATATTTTTTTCTTTTAAGGTATTCTCATCAAGCAAAAGGTTGTTCATAGAGCCACTTTTGCCAAGTGTATAAACGTGTGGATGCTCACAAAACAAAAAGAAGTTTTTTGTAATAGACTCGTTATCAGAATTTTCTCTATTTGCGATTTTTTTCTGGATAATATCTTCAAAAAGTCTTGTTTGGTAATCCCAAGCAGTTTGGTAATCTATTTTTCCCAAATTTTCTAACTGTATAGCCGTATTTTTCATTTTTTTGATGGTATCAGCGTATTTCTTGTTTGATTTCTGTAAGAACCTCTTCGTTGGCTTTGATAAGATAAGCTAAATCATCTTCAGAGAGAGCCACAGAAAGAAACAGACTTTCAAATTGTGAGGGAGCCAAATACACACCACGTTCGAGCATTTTATGGAAATATTTGGCAAAAAGCTCTGTATCAGAAGTTTTAGCGGTTTCAAAATCTACAACTTTCTCTTTAGTAAAAAACAAACTATACATAGAGCCAATTTGATTGATGCTACAAGGCAAGTCTAATTTTTCTATGATACCTTGAATAGCATTGGTAAGGGTTTGGGTTATTTGCTCTAATTTTTGATAAATATGAGGATTTTCGTTCAGTTCGGTAAGCATAGCCCAACCTGCCGCCATTGCCAAAGGGTTTCCAGAAAGCGTACCTGCTTGATAAACCTTCCCTACAGGCGAAACACTATCCATAATTTCCTTCTTACCTCCATAAGCTCCCACAGGCAAACCTCCACCGATAATTTTACCCAAAGTGGTCATATCTGGCTGAATACCGAAGAGCTCTTGAGCTCCTCCTTTTGCCAAACGAAAGCCTGTCATTACTTCATCAAAAATTAAAACGATACCCTCTTTGGTACAAAGTTCTCTTAGCCCCAATAAAAAATCTTTTTGAGGTAACACACAACCCATATTTCCTACAACAGGCTCCAAAATAATGCAGGCAATTTGATTAGGATTTGCTTCTACAAGCGTTTTCACCGCCTCCAAATTGTTGTAGGGGGCTGTAAGCGTATCATTAGCTACGCCTTGCGTAACGCCCAAACTATCAGGCGAGCCCATCGTATAAGCTCCGCTACCCGCAGCTATTAGAAAACTATCGCCGTGCCCGTGATAACAACCCTCAAATTTAACAATTTTATTTCTGCCTGTATAACCTCTTGCTACTCGGATAGCACTCATACAAGCCTCTGTACCAGAGTTTACCATTCTCACCTTTTCTATGGAAGGTATCATTTGTGTAATAAGTTCTGCCATCAAAATTTCTCTTTGGGTGGGAGCTCCAAAAGAAAAAGAAGATGCAGTTGCTTCGATAATAGCTTGCTGAATTTTTGGGTGAGCGTGCCCAAGAATCATCGGACCCCAAGAGTTAATAAGCTCTATGTAACGGTTATCATCTTCATCATAAATATAAGCCCCCTCAGCTTTTTTGATAAAAATAGGGCTCC
>JANRLU010000248.1:0-18367 GCA_033762275.1 Thermonemataceae bacterium
AAGCAGATAGAAACGTATTTGCAAGAATTTACGCAAAAAGTTGTTCTCAAACTTGCCGCACAAGACATTTTGAAAGACTTGGAAAGCATTGACCTTGAAAATGACAAAGAATGGCAAGTATCAAGAAATTTGGCTTGGCAACAAGAGAAACATAAATATTTTGCGTAATAATGACAGACTTCGTAATTGACGCAAATATTTTGATGAGTATTTTGATAAGTGCTAAGGCAAGTTACAGACCCTTATTAACCTACTATAATTTCATTCTTCCCGACTTTGTGCTGAGAGACCTCACATGTCAGCATTTTCAAAGTAGTAACAACATATTAAAACAACAATGGAAAATTTATTACTTGAATTTATATCAAAATATATTTCTCTGACAGATGAAGAAAAAAACGTATTACTTTCGTTAGACTTATTTCGCTCAGTGAAAAAAGGAACTGTTTTACTTAAAGAAGGACAAAACTCTAAAGAAAGTTACTTTGTACTAAAAGGCTGTATTCGAACATATTATATTTTAGATGGTGAAGAAAAAACTACTGCATTCTATACAGAAATGGATGCTTTAACACCCCATTGTGTAATAAGTAACACCCCTTCACAATACTATATAGGTTGTATTGAAGACACTATACTTTTAGTTTCAAATATAGATATGGAAGAAGAAGTAAACAGTAAATTCCCTAAATTTGACACAATGTGCAGAATGTTCTCAGCGGAACTCTTGGCTAAAAATAAAATTGATTTTGACGAGTTTAAGACTTCTTCACCAGAACAGCGTTATTTGAACTTATTACATAAAAGACCAGACCTTATTCAGCGTGTGCCACAACACCAATTAGCAAGCTATTTAGGTATCAAACCTCAATCGTTAAGCAGATTAAAAGCAAGAATCATAGTGAAAGATAAAGGATAGTTTTGTTTCTTAACTTAAGTGAACGTTTTAAATCAACTTGCTGACGTAACTTTGCAATATCGTTTAACAATAATAAAAAAGATATGCAAAAGAAAAGTTTATGGATTGGACTTGTCTTAGTGTTGATAAATACTCTGCAAGTTAAGGCTCAAAATACCGAACAAGATAATACTTACAAACGGTGGTTTGTTGGAAGTTCATTTTATATGTTGGGAAACTTTGATAAGACGAACCCTCCTGAATATGTCCAACTAAATGTTGGATATAGGATAACTCCTAAAGATGTTGTTTCTTTTAGATTCAAAAGGTCTATTTATGCTTGGCCTTTAGGTATTCCGTTTGGGTCATCATCTTTTGATGCTCCAGGAGAAAACTATCCTGGGCATGCCCGCATACTCGCACCTACTTTAGGATACCAGCATTTTTGGTGGAAAGGCGTTTATACATCGGTCTATGCGTTGAATGCTTTTGAAAAGTATATGGATGCAAATAAAAAAAAGATTGGAAATGGGTACACCTTGTACTTAGACTTTTATTTGGGTTATCAATTTAAGTTTTTTAAGAAACGTTTCTTTTTTGAACCAGCTATTGGAGTTAGTTATTGGCCTATAAGAACTAATGTTCCAGAATCATTTAAAGCAGTAGAAAAAAAGTGGCCTAACTACTTTATTCAACCTGGGTTTGATTTTGGGTTTAATTTTTAACATATGTATAACATAAAAATTATCACAATGAAAAAGATAGGCATTTATTTCGCATTGGCATTACCTTTTATATTTCTTAGCTCATGTGGCATCAGCACCGCCATTGTTAATAACCACAATCAAAACACCACTGAGGTACATTTAAGTGGAAATAACTTTAAAGTAATTGATCAGGTAAGTGGAAGTTCTGAGATATCTTATGTATTGGCGATTGGAGGTTTGAAAAAAAAGCAATTGTACGAAAATGCGTATTCAACAATGATAAAGAAAGCCAATTTGCTGAATGGGTCCAAAGCCATAATCAATGTAATGGCAGAAGAACACATCAGTGGCTTTGCCCCTTTCTTTGTCAAAAGAACTATAACAGTGAGTGCACAGGTAGTTGAATTCACGAAGTAAAATCAAAGAGAAATGAAAATAACAATTTTAGACGACTATATGTGATTTGTACACCACATTTGAAAACGCAATCAACTTCATAATTAATAGATCAATAGCACAAATTTCAGAAAAAAGTAAAGATTAAGATCATTTCTTAACTTAAGTGAACGTTTTATACAGGCTTGTTAACCTAAATTTGTGGTATCGTCTAATACAAAATTAAAAAATCATGCAAAAGAAAATTTTATGGATTGGACTTATCTTAATGTTGGTAAGCAGTTTACAGGTGAAAGCACAGTATGCTGAGCAAGATAGCACCTACAAAAGGTGGTTTGTAGGAACTTCATTATTTGTTCTACTTGGAAATTTTGATACTGAGAATCCTCCAAATTTTGTTCAGATCGATTTAGGTTATCGGATTACAAGAAAAGATGTAATTAGAGTCTCCCCTAAAACTTGGAAATATGCTTGGCCTAACGGTATTCATCCTTTTTTCAACAAAGCCTACAAAAAGCCAGAAGAAAAATTTCCGGGCTATGTTCGTGAGTATGGTGTAACGTTATCTTACCAACGTTTCTTTTGGAAAGGGTTGTATACACAACTTGATGTGATGCCTACTTATCAGATTTTCGCAAATGATAATGGTAAGAAAATTGATGATGGCTTCCAAATTTTTAATTCATATCGTGTTGGTTACCACATCAAACTCTTTAAAGACAAATTTTTCTTCCAACCATCAATATGTATGACTCATCGTGCCTATCACACCCGATTACCTGATGGATTTAAGCAACTGGATGATAAATGGTCTAAATTCGTCTTTCCAGAACCAGGTCTTAATATTGGATTTAATTTTTAGGTAATATTTTATAATAAAATCAAAAACACCAATTATGAATACACATAATAAACTGGAAGATATCAAAGTCAATGTGAAAATAAAGCTTGCCATGCTGTGGATTAGTTTTATGTTCCTCTATACCTATGTTGATTATTTTCACTTATATATGCCAGGTAAGGTAAATGAAATTTTGAAAGGAAAGGTATTTATATTTGATATTACACAAGGATTTCTTTTGGTAGTGCTTGTCTTAGTGGCTATTCCGGTACTGATGATTTTCCTTTCTGTTGCTCTACCAGCTAAAGTAAATCGGTGGGCAAATATCATTGCAGCCTCAGTGTATATCCCTTATATGTTGCTTAATTTGGCTGGGGAAGCCTGGATGCACATGATGCTTGGTGCTGTTGCAGAAGTTGTTCTTCTTGGCTTGATTATTCGATACGCATGGAAATGGCCACATATTGAAGCAGGAAATTTAAAAGAATATACTTGGTTGAACAAGTTGGCAGGGTGAAGAGAATTACAATCATTTGAATTAGGAGTAATAAATCAAAAATCACAATGCAACAAAAAAATCGTACAAATATTAACCATTTTACAATGAATAAATTTTTAAATTTTCTCGTAGTATTTGCAGTGCTTATTACAAATACAGCTTGTTCGCAACAACAATCATTCAACCAGCCCATAAAACGCATTGATGATGTGTTTATTGACAGTGTAAAATTTGAAGCTTATGAAGGCTTTGTGGATGTTCCAGAAAACTATGAAGATATAGGCTCAAAGAGAATTCAACTACCAGTTCTTATCATTAAATCATCTAATAAAAATCCTCAAGAACCCATTTTTTGGTTTGATGGCGGACCTGGTGGAACTAATATAGTATCGCAAAGTAAAATAAACTTGCCTTCTGCTGCCAACGCACTTAAAAATCACGATTTTGTGTGTGTAGGCTATCGCGGAGTAGACGGCTCAGTGAAACTGGAATCAAAAAAAATCACAAAGGCTTTCAAAGGTCTTAACAATAAAATGCTAAGCGATAAATCTATTCAAAACATTAAAGAAAAAATTAAAGACTATAAAAAGGAACTGAAAGAGGAAAATATTGACCTCAACAATTACAATATTTTGCATGTGATTGAGGATATGGAAACAGTAAGAAAGCAACTGGGGTATAAAAAAATAAATATTCTCTCCGTGAGTTATGGCACTCGTGTAGCATTATTGTATAGCTATAAGTATCCAGAAATTATAAACCGAACTTTAATGATTGGGGCAACACCGCCAAAATATTTTTTAGCAAGACCTGAACAAGCCGAAGAAGTGATTGAGAAATACGATCAGATATACAAAGCACAAACTGGCACTGATTTCTCTATCAAAGAAACAATGAAAAAAGCCTTTGAAAAAATGCCTAAACGATGGTCTGTTTTTAGGTTAGATGCCGATAAAATAAAAGCAGGTACTATCAATGCCCTTTACAATGTAGGATTTGCCGTATCGGTATTTGATGCCTATAAAAAGGCTGTTTACGAAAATGATTACAGCGGCTTATTTATGTTGCAAAAACTCTCCGATGTAAGCCATCCAAAAATTATGGGAGATGTATATGCAAAAACGGTGAGTGCCGATTGGGAGAACGATAAAAATTACGAAAAGGAAATACGAAATAGCCAAACCATTTTAGGTGGAAATGTATCTTTGTTATATGCTGCAACATCAGAAGAATGGGAAATAAAACCGATTCCAGCCATCTATCAGAAATGCCAAAAATCAAATAACGAAACTTTAATAATCAGTGGAAGTTTAGACCATAGAACACCCCCATCTATTGTAGATAAAGAGCTAATGCCTTTTCTTACAAATGCTAAGCATATTATTCTGAAAAATAGCTCTCATATTGATATTTTATCGATTGTAATGAAAAATGAAATGCTGCTTCAAGAGTATTTTGATCATGGAAAAGTAGATGAAACAAAAATATTGGTGCCTGAAAAAGTAGATTTTACTCCCAAAATTAAAATGAGTAAGTTGAAAATATTTTTGTTTGGACTTATAAAATAATGTGATGTTTAATAGTTTGCTACCATGATACAAGACCAAAAAATGAGAAAAATAGCAACAATAATATTTCTATTCATTACGACAATAAGCTTTGGACAAAAGACTGTTCAATTTGCCGACTCAATCAGCAGTGCTTACAATATTCCAGAGATTAGTTATGCTGTAATTGATTCCAAAACCACATTAGAAATTGCTGCATTAGGGCGACATTCCATTGACCTGTCAGACACTGCAACTTTAAATGACCGATTCCATATTGGCTCTAACACCAAAGCAATGACTGCTTTTATAATTGCTAAATACGTGGAAAAAGGAAAGTTGAAATGGACAACAAAATTCTTCGATTTATTTCCTGAATGGAAAGAGAAAAGTAAGGCTGATTATTCAGATATTACTCTGCAAGATTTACTTTCACACAAAGCAGGAATATGGCCATTTCAGGGAGGAGAAGACGACCCACAAATACCCGACTTCAAAGGAACGAAACCGGAAAAGAGAAAACAATTTGGACTGTTTGTATTGACTTTAGAACCTGTAAAACTTGATGAACAAAATCCATTCATTTATTCAAATGCAGGCTATACCTTGGCCACCTTAATGGTAGAAAAAGTAACAGGCAAAAGTTGGGAGCAGTTAGTTGAGAAAGTATTCAATAAAGATTTAAAGTTAATTGTAAAATTATCCTGGCCCGAAAATCAAAAAACAAAAGATACTTGGGGGCATAGTTTTGAAAATGGAAAACTCACTCCCGTTCCATCAACAGTTGATTATCATTTGGATTTTACTGAACCAGCAGGGGATATAAATATTAAGTTGAAAGATTACATAAAGTTTATTCAATTGAATTTGCAAGGATTACTAGGTGAGAATAATTACTTATCTGCAAAAACTTATCAATTCATTCATAAAGGAATAAACAACTATTCTTTGGGTTGGTATAATATTTATGAAAACAACAAAGAATTTTCAACACATTCAGGCACAGCAGGAACATATTATTCACTTGTTCATATTGACAGAATTAAAGGAAAAGCGTATATAATTTTCACCAATTCTTTTAATCAAGATACAAAACAAGGTGTAAGACTATTGATGAGAAAACTTAAAGAAAATTACGGGAGCTAGCTAATAACGAAAAGAAACTTACAAGTACATCTCTAATATAGGGAGCGAAAGACAGAGGATGGAAAGCTATACCAATATTTCGATTAACAAAAAATATGAATAGACTATTTATAAAATCATTTTTATTCTTCCTTTTTGTTGTAATTGTAAGTTGCTCAACTATTAGAAAAGATAAACTAAAAGTTGATAACTCTTTAATTAAGGAAATTTATCTCAAAGATATTGAGATTCGTGAGCTTGACGCAAAAACTGATACAGTTAATCTTGAAGAATATGATAAAAAACACCGAGAGCAAATATTTCAACTACTTGCCGAAAATAAAGTAATAACAAGTAGAGACAAAATCAGAGCAGCTTGGATTTTACAACATACCGCTGCGAAGTTTTGTGATGGAGAATTAACTAGTCTAAGCTCTGAAAATTTTTTATTAGCTTACAAGTTATCTTCATCGGCACTTTCTCAACTAGAAAGAGAAAAAGACACCTTAACAATTAAAAAAGAGAACATTCCAAGAATAATAGCCTTAAATTATGACCGATACCTATTGTTCACTTATGGGTATCAAAAATTCGGAACTCAATTTGTGTTTGATGACAAAACAAAAGAAATGCTGTTAGCACCTATTGACACAACTTTATCCAGCGATGCAGAAAGAAAAAAATACAATGTAGAGCCATTGAACTTATTACTGAGTAAATATAAAATGAAACCATTGTCTCATAAATAAAAAAATACAATGAAAATCACCATAACAATTTTAGCATTAACAATAGTTACATTCGTTAATGCACAAAATAGTAACACATTTGAACGTAAATGGATTAAAAATGACAACTATAAAATGATATTTTATAGTATAAAAGATACAATAAAAACTGTAATTGGGGAAATTGAGAATAAACTTGAAATCAATCAAGGTATTATTATACAATCAATGACATTCAAAAGCAAAATGTTTAAAAACGATTTTGTTGATGTGACGGAATATCATTTAAGCAATCTAAAACCAATATTTCATACTTCAAACAATGACCAACGTTTTCTTACAGTTGTTTATGGAGATACCATTCATGCAATCTACAGAAATGCAAGCGACAAAAGAATTACAAGCTATGTAGAAATAATAAACAATAAGTTGAATTATTTTGAAAGTAGTACTTACCAAAACATTATAAGGTGGTTGCCATTAAAAGAAGGCTATACTAATGATATTGCAATTTACAATTATGACCCAAACAGTCGTACTGGAATTTTTAATGTAAAAATCACTCAAGTTATTTCTGAAAAATACAAAACAATGAAGTCAGGTGTTCGAGATGTATGGAAAGTAACAGAATTATATGAAAACTTAAATACTGTTCATTATATAGACAAGGAAGACCGCAAGATATGGAAACAAGAAGTAAACGGAGGAAAAATGGTTATGCTTAGAGTAGAGTGAAATTATTAAAAAAATACATATTTAAATAATGTAGGTAAAATTCCAAAAGCAAGACAATCACTTTTTCTTGGCAAAAATTTTTGTTGACTAAGATGTAAGTAAAATATAAATTAAACTCAAAAAATTATGAAAAAGAAGATTCTTAAACTATGGAAATCTTAAACATACAAACAACAAGGCTTAACATTCGACACCTCGAATTGTCCGACTTACTTGACTTTCATATTTACCGTTCAAATCCGGAAGTTACAAAATATCAAGGCTTTGATGTTATGACAATGGAGCAAGCTGAAATGTTTATCAGAGAAAACGCTACAAAGCATTTTGGAAGAGCAGGAGAATGGGTGCAGTACGGAATTGAAAATATTGAAACAAAACAACTTATTGGCGACTGTGCCATAAAACTTGACCAATACGACACAAGAATAGCTGAAATAGGGATAACAATTTCACATCTCGAACAAAAAAAGGGTTATGCAAAAGAAGCTCTTATTGGAATTTTGAATTTTCTGTTTGCTACAAAAGAAATACACCGAGTTGTTGAAATAGTAGATGCTGAAAATATTGCCTCTATCAATTTGCTTAAAAGTATAGGGTTTAGGCTAGAAGGACACTTTATTGAGAACATATTCTTCAAAGGAAAATGGGGAAGTGAATTTCAATACGCAATGTTGAAACGAGAATGGAACAGCAACACGCTTGCCAGCAAAAACTAAAGAAAAGCTAATTTTGAGTTATTTTAGGGCTAAAAAACATAATTTTTTAGAAGAAGTGGACACTTTTTTGCTTTTTGACGGATTTATGGTAAATTCGCTTTTATGAAAAAGCTACTCACTTTATTTGTATGGCTGCTTGTTTTACATAACCTATTAGCTGCCCCATCAGATACACTACGCAAACCTGCTCATAATACGAGTCAGGTGCCAGAGAATACGCGTTTGCAGCTATTTTTTAATGATTCTATGCAAAAGGGTTCAGGTAATATTTTACTGTATGATGCAAGTAATAATAACTTGATATTCACAATTCCTGTAAGCTCCGTGGCGGTGAGTATAGACCAAAATAAGGTAGTAATACAACTTCCGGCTTCTTTATCTGCCAATCAAACGGTGTACGTGAAAATCGCTACAGGCGTATTCAAAAATATGGATAATGAGAACTTTGTAGGTTTTTTGAGCAGTAGTGATTGGCGTTTTAGTATTGCTTCAGGGCTTGTGAGTAATCAAAATTTTTCTCCAAGTAATAATAGTGCTTGTATTTCTATCAATCAAAATACTTTTCAATTACAATTATCTACCAATGTTGCCGCAAATACCAATATCAACGGAAAAATATATATATACGAGAAAACAACTAATGTCTTACACGAGAGTATATCCGTAAATTCCTCGCAAGTAATCACAAATGGGACTTCCAATATTGTTACCTTTGTTACCAGCAGAAGTTTTATTGCTAATACGGTTTATTATATTCTCATAGACCCAATGAGTTTTGTGAGCAGTAGTGGTAGTATTTACGAGGGAATTTATGATAATAATGTTTGGGCTTTCCGAACTTCAGAAGACAAGCCTATCACCGAAAATATAGAACGTTGTGGGGCGGGTGAGGTGCTTTTAAAAGCCTCTTATAGCAGAACAGATGTGAGCTATCGTTGGTATAAAACTGCTGCTGGTGGAGAACCTATCAGAGATGCCTACAATAATATAGTGGTTACAGATACTTTGAGGGTTAATGTTTACCAATCTGATACTTACTATGTGAGTGCTTGGTATAATGCTTGTGAAAGTAAAGAGAGGGCAACTATCATTATTACAGTAAAACCTGCCCCTGAGAGTACCTTGCCTCCTGCAGAGATACGAGCAGGTAAAGGCACTTTTGTTACGCTTGAAGCTAATGGGGGAGAAACATATAGTTGGCAGCCTATTCAGGGGCTTTCAGACCCTAACATCGCTAATCCAGTGGTTTTAGTGGAGCAAGGCATAACTTATACAGTAACCATTAGTAATCCTAATGCTTGTAGCATAGAAAAATCAGTGAAAATTATTGTAGATGACGAGGCTAAAGATTTTTTCTTACCTACTGTTTTTTCTCCTAATAATGATGGCGTTCATGATGTTTTTAGAATTATGGGAAAAAATATCAGTGAGGTAGATTGGACAATTTATGACCAATATGGCAAGGAATTGTACAGGAGTAAGAGTGTTCTG
The DNA here is from genome assembly GCA_033762275.1 of Thermonemataceae bacterium. GTDB lineage: Bacteria > Bacteroidota > Bacteroidia > Cytophagales > Thermonemataceae > Raineya. Next base: position 9,684 of record JANRLU010000248.1, read on the forward strand.
CAAGCAACTACAGAGGGTTGGGACGGCAGCTACAAGGGGCAAATTTTACCTAATGACTTATATATCTGGACTTTACGAGGTCAGTACGCTGATGGCTCACCTATTTTGCAGAAATCAGGAAGTGTATTATTAGTTCGTTAGCTATTCTTATTTAATAAAGCCTGTATAGCTTTAGGAGCTAATACGGTTTCTTTCTCTATTTTTTTCTGTAATTCTAAGAAACCTCCTATGAGTGCCTCTGGGCGTGGGGGGCAACCTGGTACATAGATATCCACAGGAATAATTTTATCTACACCTTTTACGACATGGTAGCCGTGTTCCCAGTAAGGACCTCCACAGTTGGAGCAACTTCCCATAGAAATTACATAACGGGGTTCAGACATTTGTTCATAAAGCCTCTTGATACGGTCTGCCATTTTATAGGTAACTGTTCCTGCTACAATCATTACATCTGATTGGCGTGGGGAGGGGCGTGGGATAATCCCGAATCTGTCCAAATCATAGCTGGAGCTATAGGCTACCATCATTTCTATGGCACAACAGGCAATACCAAAGCCCATCGGAAATAAGGAAGATAATCTCGCCCAATTCAATAAATTATCTATCTGTGTAACAATAATACCACCTTCTCCTGTTTTCATCTTAATTTTTTATAGTAAAGCATAGTTCTGTACGTCTTTTTCCGAAATGTTATCAGCACTTCCCATAATCACTAATCTTTCCACAACGTTTCTAAGCTCTCGGATATTTCCAGACCAACTGCGTTGTTGGAGTAATTGTAAGGCTTCTTTTGTTATTTTTTTGGGATTATTTCTGTATTCTTCAGCAATATCATTCAAGAATTTATCAACCAACAAAGGAATGTCTTCTTTTCTTTCATCAAGAGAGGGTACTTTAATAATAATTACCCCTAATCTATGAAATAAATCTTCTCTAAAATTGCCTTTTTTTATTTCTTCTTTTAAATCTTTATTGGTAGCAGCCACTACACGAACGTTTACTTTGATATCTTTATCACTACCTACGCGAGTTATTTTTTGCTCTTGTAAGGCTCTCAAAACTTTTGCTTGTGCCGAAAGACTCATATCACCTATTTCATCTAAAAATAGCGTTCCCCCGTCAGCTTGTTCAAACTTCCCTTTTTTATCTTTGATAGCCCCTGTAAATGAGCCTTTTTCGTGCCCGAAAAGCTCACTTTCTATGAGTTCGCTAGGGATTGCCGCACAGTTTACCTCCACCAAAGGCATGGCAGAACGATTACTTTGCTCGTGAATTTGCCTACAAACCAATTCTTTACCAGAACCATTCGGACCCATTATTAGTACGCGAGCATCTGTTTGGGCGATACGCAAAATATCACTTTTAATTTGTTCTATAGCAGAGGAATTTCCTACAATTTCATATTTTTTGTGAATCACCTTTTTTAGTTTTTTGGTTTCTTTCACAAGCGTATTTTTATCTAAGGCATTACGAACAGTAATGAGTAAGCGGTTAAGGTCAGGGGGTTTGGTAATAAAGTCGTAAGCTCCTTTTTTGGTAGCTTCTACGGCTGTTTCTATGGAGCCATGAGCCGAAATCATAATGAAAAGCGTATTTTTACCTAATTCGCTTGCCTTGCTCAAAACCTCCATTCCGTCCATTTTAGGCATTTTTATATCACAGAGAGCAATGTCATAGTCATCTTTGGAGAGCATAGCTAAACCTTCTTCACCATCTTTTGCTTCTTCTACTTTATGTTTTTCGTACTCCAATATATCACGGAGGGCATAGCGTATGCTTGCTTCATCATCTATAATTAGTATTTTCGCCATATTTTATTATTTAGCTGATTTTTCCACAAAGTTTATTTTTTTTTGTATAAAATCCAAAAAGACATAAAAAAAGGCAGTTTTTACTGCCTTTTTTCTTCTAAGCGTTTTCTAACTTACTATGTCTTTTTCCATAGACAAAATAGACCACGACTCCTATCAACAGCCAACTTGTAGCTAATAACTGAGCCAAGTAATTAAGGTTAATAATCAAGAATAAATTGGTAACTATACCTAAAACAGCTACTACGGGTAAAGCTGGCACTTTAAAACTTCTTTCCAAATTAGGCTCTTTTACACGCAAAATCCAAACAGCAGCACTAATCATAGCAAAAGCAAATAGCGTTCCGAAACTTGTCATATCGCCAAGTAAAGTGATTGGTGTAAAGGCTGCTACAGTAGAAACCAAAAGCCCAACCAAAATGGTACTTTTGTAGGGAGTTTTAAATTCTGGGTGAATTACCTTGAAAAAATTAGGTAATAAGCCATCTTTGGACATACCTAAGAAAATACGGGTTTGTCCGAGCATCATTACAAGCATCACAGAAATAAGACCTGCCGTAGCTGCTGCGGTGATAATATACATTGCCCAAGGCTTACCTGCTGCTTCAAAGGCGGCGGCTACAGGAGCTTTCAGAGCTTCTCCTGTAATAGCTTTATAGTTTATCATTCCTGTAAGCACCAAAGAAACCGCAATATATAACACTGTACAAATGAGTAGAGAAGCAATAATAGCAAAAGGCATATCTTTTTTAGGATTGATAGCTTCACCAGCTTGTGTAGAGACTGCATCAAAGCCAATGTAAGCAAAGAAGATAGCAGCAGCCCCGCCAAAAATACCTGAAATACCGTAAGCGGCGTGTGGCTTACCATCTTCACCTATGATAGAGGTTTCTTCTGGTATGAAAGGCACCCAATTCTCAGGAACTACATAAAAAACGCCCACAAAGATAACAAATAGAATAGCGGCTACCTTCAAAATAACAATCATATTGTTGGCACTCGCCGCTTCTTTGATACCCTTTACCAAAATGGAGGTTACAACCCAAACAATCAGAAAGGCGGGCAAATTCATAGAGAAACCCGAATGTCCTGCTTGTGCATAAGAAACAGGGTCGCTGGTAAGATAGGCGGGTAGTGTAATATTAAATAGCTTCAGTAGTTTGCCAAAATAACCCGACCAACTCACAGCTACGGTCATCGCTCCCATACCATATTCTAATATCAATCCCCAGCCGATAAGCCAAGCGAATAATTCACCGATAGTGCCATAGGCATAGGCATAAGCCGAACCCTCTACGGGTAGCATAGAAGCAAATTCGGCATAGGAGAGAGCAGCAAAAATACAAGCGATACCTGCTACTACAAAAGAAAGAGCCAGAGCGGGACCTGCGTGATAGTGGGCGGCTGTACCCGTAAGTACAAAAATCCCGCCACCAATAATAGCTCCGATACCAATAGCCGTCAGACTCCATTTTCCTAAAACTCTTTTTAAATCACTTTTTTTCATATCAGCTTCAAAAGCACTGATAGGTTTTTTTCGCCAAACAGATTGAGACATTTATGTATAAGGTTTAATTGAAAAATGATATTACATATAATTTTGGCTTGCAATTTAAATAGTTTTCAAAAAAAATGGTATTTTTTTGACTTTTTTTTAGATTTTTTGTGCATAAATAAAGGCTCGGGCTGCCATAAAATTTTGAGAAACCCCTTTTTAACCTATTTCTTGCTTAGAATTTGCTTGTATTTAGAAGGGTTTTTCAAGATTTGAATAGCTTCTTTAAGTTCATTATCTTTCTGCAATTTATTTTCTAAAACTCCTTGTTCCAAATAATACCTTGCAACAATTTCTTCCTCTAATCTTTCTTTTATTTCTTTTTGAAAGGTAAGAAGGTCATTTTCTTTGCTTTTATTGATTTTTGCTTTAAGGGCGTTCAAATCATTTTGCATGGCTTCGTATTTTTTATCTTCTCTGGCGGCTTCTTCCAATTCAGTATAGGTCTTCTCCATTTCAGTTTTATAGTTATATTTTTGGTTTTTTATCCAAGTTAAAAACTCTTTGTATTCGGCATCTGTAAGTTGGAAGTCTTTTGCGGAGATAATTTTGGGATTTTTGAGGGTATAAGTATTAGCATAGTCAAAAATTAAATTAGCCTCTAACAAACCCTTTAGAATAGGGCTTTCCTTGGGTGTTGGAAGCGTAATATCGGGGTCTAAACCTGCTCCATCATAAAATACCCTGCCTGCCTTTGTTTTGAAGGGTTTGCGTAGGGAGTCGGGGATTTTAGTAGCTTTCCCTTTGCTATCTTTATGGCTGTAATCTAAGGCTTGGATACATCTTCCACTTGGAATGTAATACTTAGCTACCGTAATTTTTACTTGTGTGTTGAAGGAGAGAGGGCGAGTACTTTGTACCAAACCTTTCCCAAAACTTCTTTGCCCTATCAAAACGCCTCTGTCATAGTCTTGTATCACTCCCGAAACTATCTCAGAAGCAGAAGCACTTCGTCCGTTGATGAGTATGACCAAAGGAATTTCTTTATCAAAAGTTTTAAATAAAGATTTATAGGTCTTATTCCAATCTTTTATTTTCCCTTTAGTAGAAACAACCTCCAAATCTTGCTCTATGAATAAATTACAAATATTTACGGCTTCATTTAGCAAGCCTCCTGGGTTGCCTCTAAGGTCTAAAATAAGACTTTTAGCTCCTTGGTTTTTTAATTCTTTTAGGGCTTTTTCAATTTCTTTACTTGCACCAGCCGTAAATTCGGTGAGATGAATGTAGCCAATTTCTTTGTCAACCATCTGAGAAATAGGGAGATTATCTATTTTTATTTTTTCCCTTTTGAGTTTGATAGTTTCCACCTGCTCGCTTCCGTAACGTTTGATTTTGAGTTCTACATCAGTATTAGCTTGCCCTTTCAATAATCGGCTGATTTCATTTTGGGTTTTGCCTTTTGTTTTTACTTCATTTATTTGTAGGATTTCATCACCAATTTTTAGCCCACCTTTCAAGGCAGGGGAGTTGGGCATTGGCATCAGCACTAAAACTTTTCCGTTACGAACGCCTACGCTTGCTCCAATGCCAATATATTCGCCTGTGGTCATCGTGCGATAATCTTCTATTTGATCTTCGGAGTAAAATACAGTGTAGGGGTCTAAAGACTTGAGCATGGCGTCTAAGGCTGTACGCATCGTTTGGTTGGGGTTCAACTCATCTACATAGTAATTATTCACTTCTTTGTAGAGTGTAGTAAATATTTCTATATTTTTGGCTATTTCAAAAGCATTATCTTCAGGGTCTTTTTTAAAGGCTACAAAACTAAATAATAGCAAAAAAGTGGTTAAAACGGTGGGAATGACTCTTTTTTTCATAATTTTTTCTCTAATAACTCAAATCTACAAAAAATATTACTTTTAGAAAAGATTATCTTAAAAAATAAAACATTTTAAGGTATATTTTGCCATAACAAATTTTAATTTTGTGCAAAGCTATGCTTTTTAAAACTTTATACTTTTTTTAGGACTGCCAGAAAAAATACTTATATTGCCTCCCGAAGCAAGTTTTTTATGAAAAAGATATATTTTTTGCACTTTTTTGCGGCTTTTTTGCTGTTTTCTTCTTGTAAGGTGTATAACCAAAATTTGATGTTTAAGGCAAACGGGGATATGATTTATGATAAAGTTCTTTTTGCAAAGATGAATGCTGAAAGCAATTATATTATACAACCCTATGACAGATTGGTCTTCAAATTGTTTAGCAATGATGGACAAACGATGAAGATTATTGGAGCTTTTGATAATTATAATGCCCCCGAATTAGGTTTAGAACAGCAAAATCCTAATAATCAGCAGCTTATGCTATCCCAAAACCAGAACCCAAATAATGTAGTAAACTTTACGGCTTTCACAGTACAAACAGATGGTTTTGTATATTTGCCTATGGTGGGTGAGGTAAAGTTGGAAGGACTTACAGCCCATCAGGCGGATAGTATTCTCTCTCAGAAATTTAATAACTACTATAAAGGTTCTTTCATAAGAACACAATTCCTCAATAAAAGAGTGATTGTTTTTAAGGGAGCTAAAGGCGAAGTAGTGCCTTTGCTCAATGAAAATACAACACTCATTGAGATTTTAGCCCAAACAGGTGGTATGCCTAATGATACAAGAGCCAAAAATATAAGACTTATTCGCGGAGATTTACAAAATCCGAATGTTTTGATTATAGATTTATCCACTGTAGAGGGTATGAAACGGGTAAATTTGCAATTACAGCCGAATGACATTATTTACGTGGAGCCTGTTCGTAAAACTTTCATAGAAACTATTTCAGATGCCTCGCCTATTATTGGGCTTATTACAAGTACAACAAGTTTTATCCTTACTTTATTTTTGTTGGGTAGATAAGGGTATCCGAATAATCACTTTTGTGCCAAGTGCTTTATGATGAGCGTCATACAAGTCAATTATCTCTGATTTGATGGGCTGTTTTCTTCCTTCATTGAGCAAATCCAAACGCTTGAGTGTAGCTTTGGTGGCAAAAGACTTATGTTTTTTATACTTTTGCAGATTGATTTCCATAGATTTTTGTCTGCCTACACCGTTGTCTTCCACTTCGCAAATAAGATTATTTTCTTGTTGGTAAAAGCGTATCCATAAGTTTCTTTGTTCTGTTTTATGCAATAAACCGTGTTTAAGGGCATTTTCCACACAAGGTTGTATAAGCATCGGTGGAATAAGTACGGAGAGAGATAAATTTTCATTTGTTTCTATATGATAAACTAAGTTCTCAAAACGAATAGCCTCCAACTCCAAATAAAGTTGAAGCATTTGCAACTCGTCTTTGAGGCTAATCATTTCTTCACTACTCATATCCAAAGTCAGTCGCATTAAGTCGGCAAATTTTCCTAAAAACTCATTAGCAAGCTTTTTCTCATTCAGTAAAATAAACTCTTGAATGGAGTTGAGGGCATTGAAAATAAAATGAGGATTCATTTGGAGCTTGATAGCTGCCAACTGCGATTCTCTCAGGCGTTTTTCTATAAGGTTTTTTTTGGCTATTTGCCTGAACCTTAACCAAAATATAAGAAAAGTTAGTCCCATGATTAGTAAGGTAATCATCAATAAAAACCACCATTTACGCCAAAAAGGACTGGCTATTTCTATCTGTAAAACGGCTGTTCCTTCGCTTTCTATGCCATCTTCATTGATAGCTTTCACCTGAAATTCATAACTTCCAGGCGGTAATGAGGGGTAACGGGCAAAATTATTTTCACTGGCAGTAAATATCCAACTGGTATCTATGCCAATCATTTTGTATTTGTAATAAAAAGCTCCTTTGCTACGATAGGCGATGCCCTGAAAATTTATTTTCAAATTATTTTGTGTATAATCTAATTGATAAAGAGATTTTAACCTTAGACTCTTTTCCCATACATCAATATTTTTTAGATAAATTTTAGGGGGTTTTATATTGCGTGAAGTCATATTTAAGGGCATTTTCATTAGCCCTTTGGGACTGGCTATCCATATATTTTTATCTACAATAGCAATACCATTGATTTGCTCGCTGATAAAACCATCTTGACGGTTAAAAACCTCTAATTTTTGTGTACGAAGGTTGTATTTAGCCAAGCCTTTATCGGTAGCTATCCAAAGATAATTTCCCTCTATGGCTAAATCTGTACAAAAATTACTTGGTAAGCCCTTGGATTTATCAACTTGTTGAATAATTTTTTCATCCTTTAGAATAAAAAAGCCTTGTGTAAGTGTGCCTACAAATAAAGAATCTTTTTTCTGAGCAAATACCTTCGCAAAAATATCAAGGCTATCCTTCCATTTATAGGGTTTTAGAATAGAGTCGTTCTTTAATAAATATAAACCTTTCGCATAGCCTAACCATACATTATTTTTCTCCTCTTCAGCAAATACGACCCTGCCGCGTGTAATATAGGGCAAAAAATAGCTTCTATTAGGTAAATCTATGAGTTTGGTATAGCGAGATAGATAAAATTGCATTATTGGTATTTGGCTACTTTCCAAGAGATAAGGCGTAGCACAAGCCCCTTCAGGACCCGCCGAAAATAGTATATTATCTTTTAAAGCAAAACTTTTGGCTGCTGCTGCTGCACTCAAAACACTAATACTATTATTTTGATTATCAAAGGCATAGCTACTACCTGAGGCAACCAAGACCTTATTATTTTTTTTATCAAAAAAAATACATTCTATTTCTTTCCTATTATTTGTAATAAACTCTTTTACAATCTTTTGGCTTCGGCTATTTAATACTTTTACCTTGCCATTGTACATTCCTAAAAGTAAATTACCTTTATTATCTTTCGTGATTTTATAGATATGTTTATCTTCTAATTTAGGAAGATTTTGGTCAAAGAAAATAAGATTTTTGTTGGGGATAATGAATATACCATCGGAGAGCGTACTCACCCAACTATTTCCTTCTTCATCTTGTATCACATCAGAAATAGGCTTATCAGCGAATAAGGCTAAGGGCTTCCCTTCGGCATCTTGATAAATAGCTTTTAGTTGCTTATTATAGCCGTATAAACCACTATAGGTTAGTATCCAAATATTTTGTTCTTTGTCTTTTCTTATATCATTAAGTTCTATTGTTTTTTTAGCTTTGGAAGAGTTATTGTTTAGACCTAAAAAATCTGCTCTTTGTAATTGGTTATTATTTTCATCAAAAGTAAAAACAATATCTCTGGCTCTTTCCAAAATAATGATTTTTTTTTGGTGGTAAATATAGCGAAAATTAAAGTTATAGAAGTTAGTATTCTCTCTAAGAATATGGTTGATATAGAATTGTTTCACAACAGAATTATTTTTGTAATAAGTTATATAATCATCGTT
>JANRLU010000249.1:0-5519 GCA_033762275.1 Thermonemataceae bacterium
CCATTCCGAAAGCGAAGCCCGTATATTTTTTGGCGTCTATACCACAATTCTCAAAAACGTTAGGGTCAATCATGCCTGCTCCGCCAATTTCTACCCAGCCTGTATGCTTACAGACGTTGCAGCCCTTGCCTTTACAAATCAGGCAGGAAATATCTATCTCGGCACTTGGCTCTGTGAAAGGAAAATAAGAGGGACGAAAACGAATTTTTGTTTCCGCTCCGAACATTTCCTTTACGAAATGGTAAAGCGTTTGTTTGAGGTCAGCAAAACTTACGTTCTCATCAATAAAAAAACCTTCTATTTGATGAAAAATACAGTGAGCCCTCGCCGAAATCGCTTCATTTCTGAACACACGCCCAATGGAGAAAGTACGCATGGGCGGCTTTTGGGTACTCATTATGCGTATTTGCACCGAAGAGGTATGTGTTCGTAAAGCTATATCAGGGTTTTTCTCTAAGAAAAAAGTATCCTGCATTTCACGTGCAGGGTGATTTTCAGGGAAATTAAGCCCCGTAAAATTGTGAAAATCATCTTCTATTTCGGGTCCTTCTGATTGCATAAAACCCATTCTCTCAAATACCTGGACAATTTTATTTTTCACAATCGTAAGCGGGTGAGCATTGCCCAAATGAGCTACCAAAGGTGGCAAAGTAAGGTCTATATCTATCTCCAAACTTTGTGGGGTGTTTTCAAAAAATTCTTGTTTTTCTTTAAATTTATTTTCCGCCAACTGCTTCAACTGATTCACCTCCATTCCAAAAGCTTTTCTATCTTGTGGAGCGATATTTTTCATTTCCTCCATCAAAGCGGGAATTTTACCTTTTTTAGCGATAAAATCTAACCTAAATTGCTCCAAATGTTCTTTATTTTCAATGGTGTAGGCTTCTATTTCCTGAAAAACTTGCTTTACAAGGGCTAATACATCATTCATAGCATTTTTTTATGAGAATTGAGATGCAATTTTACAAAAAAGTTTTTTTGTAAAATCTTTTTTTCTAAAAAACTATTAAGTTTTTTGCTTCTTTTTCTTGGCAGCAGGAAAAAGAATGTTATTAAGAATGAGACGATAACCAGGAGAATTGGGATGCAAATTAAGGTCGGTAGGCTCTTCGCCTACCAAGTGCTGGTAGTCTTCGGGGTCATGCCCGCCATAAAAAGTCCAAGTACCGCTCCCAAAAGTCCCGTGAATATAACGAGCCTCGTTACATTGTTTGGTTTCAGCCATTACAAGCACTTCGGATTTTACCAGATTCTTTTTAAAACCTGTTGTTTGTCCCATAAAACCTTTTACCAGATTTTCGTGATTTTGCGTAAGCATTGTAGGAATTGGATCCCATTTGGCAGAAAAAGAGAATAGCTGAAAAAAGTCTGTTTTTTCATTTAAGCCCCTTTCTCCGTATTGATTATCAATGTTAGAGTACTCATAGACATAAGGGCTACGCTCTAATACGAAATCTTTAAAAGCAAAGGTATTTTTGAAATTGAGCTTATTTTGTGCCTGAGGGTCTGCCCCATCTCCATCATACACCGACTCGCAAATATCCAAGCCATCAGCAGCCATAGCTATATCAAAAGTATCTGTGGCAGAGCACATGGCAAACATAAAACCTCCAGCAAAAGTAAACTCACGAATTTTTTTCACGATTGCCAATTTAAGTGCTGAAACTTTTTGGAAATTCCATTTTTTGGCAGTTGCCTCCAACTCCTTTTTCTCTTGTATATACCAAGCCTGCGACCTTGCGTGGGCATAAAATTTACCTTGTTGCCCTGTAAAATCCTCGTGGTGCAAGTGTAACCAATCGTATTCTGGCAGTTTATTTTCCATTATTTCATCATCATAAATAATATCATAAGGGATTTCGGCATAAGTAAGTACAAGTGTAACAGCATCATCCCAAGGCTGCTTTGTTTTGGGAGAATAGACAGCTATTTTTGGAGCTTTTTCTAATTTTACTATGTCCATATTGGCTGATGGACTGGCAATCTCTGCCAAAACCTGATTATATTGAGCATCAGAAATTACCACATAACTCACGCCACGAATAACCAATTCATTTTCTATCTTTGTTTGCTGCTTAGTGGCAAAACTTCCGCCTTTGTAGTTGAGTAGCCAGTCTACTTCCTGCCCTTGGGCAATTACCCAATAAGCTATTCCATAGGCTTTCAAATGATTTTTTTGGCTATTATCCATTGAAATCAAAATATAATTAGCTTTCGCTCCTTGCAAGCAAAGCAAAATAAGCCATATCACTAAAAATCCATAAGATTTAGGACTCACAACCTTCATACAACTAAATTTTAGAGTAAAACATACGCAAGTTGAGAACAAAAAAATAAAATGATTAGTTTTTTTAAATATTTTTTTATATTTTCGCTAAAAATATAGTTTTTTATATGGAAACACTTGTAGCAACAAACGTTCCAAAAGTGGATAGCTTCAAAGAATTGCTCAAAAAACAGAAGGAGTTTTTTGATAAGGGGTTAAGCAAAGACATTCAGTTGCGTTCTGAAAAACTGAGTTTGCTTTATAAGGCTATTCAAAGGCACCAAAAAGGTATTTTTGATGCCTTACAAAGAGATTTCAAGAAGTCTAACTTTGAAACTTTCGTTACTGAAATCGCCATTGTTCTTGATGAAATTAAGATAATGCGGGAAAATCTGAAGCAATGGGCTAAACCACAGGCTGTTAGAGGAACTATTCTTACTTTTCCTTCTTCTAATTATTTGTACCCAGAGCCTTACGGCAGTGTATTAGTTATTGGGGCATGGAACTACCCGTTCCAACTTACCATAATGCCCGCCATTGGAGCAATCGCCGCAGGCAATACCGTTATTCTCAAACCTTCTGAGCTTTCAGCTCATACTGCCAGAATCATTAAAAAAATTATTGGAGAAGTTTTTGACGAAGCTCATGTAGCCGTAGTGGAGGGTGGTGTAGAGGAAACACAAAGTTTATTAAAAAATCGTTTTCACAAGATTTTCTTCACAGGAAGTACCGCTGTTGGTAAAATTGTAGCCAAAGCCGCTGCAGAGTATTTGTGCCCTGTGGTATTGGAATTGGGTGGTAAAAGTCCTTGTATTGTAGACGAAGATGCTGATATTGAGGTTTCTGCAAAACGGATTGTATGGGGAAAATTCATTAATGCAGGGCAAACTTGCGTAGCCCCCGACTATGTGTTGGCTCATAAGAATATCAGAAGCCTACTTATCAATAAAATGAGCAAGTATATCACAGAGTTTTATGGTGATAATCCACAAAACAGCGAAGATTACCCTCGTATCATCAATCAAAAGCATTTTGATAGACTCAAAAATTATTTATCAAATGCCACTATCGTCAAAGGTGGTGAAACTGACAGCCATAGTTTTTATATAGCTCCTACCATTCTGGATAAAGTAAATTGGAGTGATGCCGTGATGCAAGAAGAAATTTTCGGTCCCATTTTGCCTATTTTGGAGTTTGAGCATTTAGATGATAGTTTAGAGCAAATTAAAAACTTTGAAAAGCCTCTCGCCTTATATTACTTTGGCAAAAATGAGCAAAAACAAGAAAAAGTTTTAGAGAGTATTTCTTTTGGCGGCGGTTGCATTAATGATACAGTAATGCACTTAGCAAACCCCCATCTTTCTTTTGGTGGCGTTGGCGATAGCGGAATGGGAACTTATCATGGAAAATTTAGCTTTGATACCTTTACTCATTACAAATCTGTAATGAAAAAGCCTTTTTGGTTGGATATTCCTATCAGATATGCCCCCTATAAAGACAAACTTAGTTTCATACAACAAGTATTTAAGTGGCTTTAATAAGGATTCAGGTCTCATTTTTAAAGATTTTTATTTAATTTGATTCTATTTATATGCGTATTTTTTTATTTTTTGGACTTGTTTCTGTCCTTACCCTAAGTGCTTGTGCCAAAAAATGTAATGTACAAGGCTGTAAAACAATACACGACCATCTTCATTATTTTGGTGGCGAGCGAGGAGACGGCAGACCTGTCAGCCGAGAAGAAGCCATCAAAGAGGGGGAAGTGGAGGTACTTTCAGGTATGCCTTGGTATAGGCGTATTTTCAAGAAAAACTATAGAACAGAAGAAGGTCTCAAATACAAACGCTTTGACCCACACCAACACAGAGCAAGAAACAAAGAAGACTGGAACACTTTTTCAGGAAAAGCCAAATACCCTGCCAAGCAGGCTAAATAAATTATTATGAAGTTGATGAAGTCTTAACATAAATTTCTTTTTGTTGGCAGCAAAAAAACACCTACTTTTGCATAAATATAATCCAAATCTCAATTTTATGAAAAAAGTAAACCTTACGCTTCTATTATGTTTTTTAATGGGTCAACAAGCTATCGCTCAAGGAGTTGGCATTAGCAATGTGGCTTTTACCACACCTCAAAGTCCTTTACATATTTATTGGACTTCTGATGGTAATCTGTTACAATTAGGCAAAAGTAGTTCTGCGAATACAGGTTTGATTTTCAGTGTCAACGGTAGTAATTTCTCAGCAATAAACAACGAAACGGGCGGCTCTTTTCTACTTGGCACCAATTCTACCGAAAGAATGCGTATTACGAGTGGAGGTGATGTGGGTATAGGAAAAACCCCTACTGAAAAATTAGACATAAGTGGTAATGTAAGATTCTCTGGAGCATTGATGCCCAATAATAATGCAGGCACAGATGGGCAAATACTGATTTCAAAAGGAGCAGGAAACCCGCCTGTTTGGTCATCTCCGAGTGCTGTTATCAAAACATATTCAGTTTTTGCGACAAGAACAACCATAAATAGCACGAGTTGGATAGCCGTAAGTGGATTATCACAAACGATTACCACTACCACACCCGTAACTTTAGTAATTTTCACTTATGGCTCATTAGAAGTTATTTCGTCTGGTGGAAATGCAGGCTGCGAAGTTAAACTTCAGCAAGATGGCGTTGATGTTCCTAATGCCTTCCAAACTATAGATATTGCTGATGCTGCTAGTACTACAGGTACTATTGGCTTATGGTCATTTCAAACAGTAGTTAATATTGCTACACCTGGAACTTACACTTTTAGTATTCTTGCTCATAAATACTTTAGTGGGTTTGATAATTTTTATGCAGGCGGAAACACGACAGCTCCAGTCGCTAGCCGAAACCAAGGAGCACTAATTATTACAGAATATAAGCAGTAAATATAGCCCTAATTTACTGAACCAAATCCACTGGAAAGGGAAAACTTGTGAGATTACAAGGAAAATATATAAAGCGTAAGCCTTTTTAGAAAAACTAAAAAAACGCTTATGGGAAATAAAATAAGGGAGGTTATCAGAGACCGCAGCCTTCTGAACGAGCCCCATTGCTCAACTCTCCCTCTGATGCAAAGATACCAACAATTCAAAAATTTACAAAGAAATTTTTGAATTACACTACAAAAAACCTTATAGATTTTAAAAATCTATAAGGTTTGGACTTACTGAGCTAAAGGTTTTTTGTTTAGTTTCCAGCGTTCTTTGAAGCTATCAACTAAATA
>JANRLU010000250.1:0-17907 GCA_033762275.1 Thermonemataceae bacterium
AAAGCAGGAGAACTACAGGAGTATATAGGTTTAGGGGTTATTTTGGCAACAGGGCACTCTGCGAGAGATATTTTTGAGTTACTACATCAAAAAGAAATTCTTATTTATCCCAAACCCTTCGCCTTAGGGGTACGTATAGAGCACCCACAAGCCCTCATCGATAAAATTCAGTATCATTGCGAATATAGAGGAGACTATCTGCCTCCTGCGGCTTACAGCTTGGTAGAGCAAATTAAATATGAGGGCAAGGAGAAAGGAGTTTTTTCTTTTTGTATGTGTCCAGGAGGCTTCATTGTTCCTTCAGCAACGGCACAAGGCGAGGTGGTAGTGAACGGAATGTCTCCATCGCGTCGTGATGGAAAATTTGCTAATTCGGGGATAGTAGTAGCTGTAGATGAAGACGATTGGCGGGATTATCAGCGTTATGGGGCTTTGGCAGCTTTGGCTTTTCAGAAAGACATAGAAAAAATAGCCTGTGAGTTGGCGGGTAATACTCAGACTGCTCCAGCCCAAAAAATGTTTGATTTTGTGGAAAAAAAATACTCACAGAGTCTTTTACCAACATCTTATCAACCAGGTATTTATAGTGTAGAACTTCGGGATGTACTGCCCAAACAAATTGCTTACCGCTTGCAAGAAGGATTAAAAGCTTTTGGCAAAAAAATGAAGGGGTATTTGAGCAATGAAGCCCAACTTATAGGCGTAGAAAGCCGAACATCTTCTCCTGTGAGTATACCACGCCACAAAGAAACGTATGAACATCTTACTATTCAGGGGCTTTTCCCTTGCGGTGAGGGAGCGGGTTATGCAGGTGGCATCATGTCGGCGGCAATAGATGGTGAGCGTTGTGCTGAGAAGTTGGTAAATTTATACCATAAACACTAAAATCTGCTCACAAAACCAAAATGTATTTTAGCCCTACTGATGCTAAAATCTTGATTATCAGATTTTCCAGAGGCTATACTGAGATTGAAAATACCACCCTTGGTTCTGAAACTTAGCCCTAAGCCTAAACCAAAAGGTTTTTCTTGGTTATAGCTCTCCAATACTTTTTTTTCTAAAAAAGCTTGGTCATAAAATAATGAAAAATAGGCTTCTTCCTCCCAAAAGAAACGATATTCTAAGGTGCTTGCCAAGTAAGAAGACGCATAGAAAAAATTTTGATTAAAACCACGAATACTCGTCAAGCCACCCAAACGATAAAGTTCTCCCTCTAAAATATTGGTATTGAGCAAAGTAGCTCCCGAAAGTTGCACCAAAAAAGCATTTTTAGCGTGCAACATTTTATAGAACTGCATTTTGGTTTCGAGCGTGGTTTGCAAACTTTCAAGCTCTACATTTCTGTAAAGGCTATCAGGCAAAAAAGGCAAAGGGCTGATAGATTTATTGCCTGTTTGGATAGTAGCTCCTACAAACCAGCCATTTTTGGGCAGAAAAATATCATCTAACTTGTTCCATTCGTAGCCTAAACCATAAAAAGTATAGCGGCTTTCTTGGTTGGGTGGAAGTTCTGAGATAGTATTTTTTGGTGTATAACCTGTTTGGTTAGTTTGAATTCCTGCAAAAATTTTCCATTGGGCATAACCTTTTGGATAAGTAAAACGCAAAACTCTTTGAATATTTACGAAATTAGTGTCTTCTCTGAGTAGCTTAAAGTCAGCTTCCACGCCTAACTTTGTACCTAAAAAAATAGGATGCTTGTAATTGGCATTCAAAAGTTGGTAATTGGGTTTGAGTTGCTGAAACTCCAGAGCCAGACTTTTGGCAGCCCCAAATAAATTACGTAAGTGCAAGCGAAATTGCCCCGTGAGTAGCAGTGTTTGTGGAGCTAACTCGTTGGGCATCAAACCTAAAATGCCATCTATTTCATTGCTTCGATTTTGTTTGAGATGAAAAATAACCTTGGCTTTTTGGGCTTCAAATCTTACTTCACTTGCTTTGCTGAGTTTGAGAAAACCCAAATTAAGGAGCAATCTTTCTGATTTTTGTATTTGTGTTTCGCTATATAGCTCATTAGGTTTGATAGGTAGATATTTAAGTAAAAATTTCTTTCTTAATCTTACATCTCCATTCCAACTAAGTGTATCCCAAACCACTAAAAACCCTTTTTCCAAAGCAAGCCGAGCTTCTATACCTTCGGCATCAAAACGAAGACTATCCAAATACAATTTAGCAAAAGGATAGCCTTGATTATTAAGGTTTTCTAAAATTTTATTTTGTATTTTTTCTATTTCATACCAGTCAAAAATATGGTTAGTAAAACGCTGCAAGTAAATATTTTTTAGAAAAGAGGGCTCTATGTTGCTACGCAAAGCCCTCCAACGCACAGGCTCACCAAGTCGCCAATTTATAATGAGGCTGTCTTTTGTATATTTTTTTTGAAGAATTTGATGATACCAATAGCCTTTTTTTTGTAAATTTTCTGAAAAACTAAGTAAATAATTTTCTCTTAGCGTAGAATCAGGAAAGTTTTCTTGGTAATAAACTTTGCTTTGTTCATCTGTGAATAGGATATATAATTTTTTCTGGCTGAAAGCCCCCTGAGAAATCAGCCAAAAGAATATTAAAAATAAATTTTTTTTGCACATTTTTTGCTTATATCTTACACAAAAATACGAAACTATCTAATATCAAAAATTTCTTTATGAAAAAACTATTACCTTTATTTATTGCTTGTTTTATGGTATTTTTTTCGTCTTCTCAGGCTCAGAGTTTGGAGCAATTCAAAGAAGATAGTAAAAATGCCCTCAAATTCTTTGATAAACAAGCCTATGCCGAAGCCATACCCTATTTTGAGAAGGCTTTTGTCTATTCGGAGAGCCTCGCTCTAAAGACTAACAATACAGCCCAATATCGTAGGAGATGGGCAGATTGTTGGGAGAGCCTTGGTAAAATAAAAGAAGCTGAAGTTCAATATAAATTTGCTCTGCGTGATACCGAAGCAGAGTCGGGTAAAGAAGATGAAAAATATGCTGAAATGCTACGTAGATTCGGTAATTTTTATGCTCGACAAAAGCAATATGACTTGGCAAATAAGTATTTGGAAGAAGCCATTACTATTTTTAAGAAAAAAAATCCACAAAGTTTTTATTTAGCTTTGGCTATCCGCAAAAAAGCGGAAGTTGCTTGGTGGCAAAAAGATAATAAAAAAGCCCAAAATTTGAGCGTGGAAGCCTTAGAGGTCATCAAAAAAATAAGTCCTTTGGATACAATGCATATAGAAGTTTTTGAGCAAAATACGCAAAACTTTAAGGACAAAAATTATCAAATTCCAATGTTTGCCTATGATAATAAATTTTCTGAAAAAACTCGTTATCGCCTCCGCAAAGCCTTTGGAATGTTCAAACAGAAAAAAATAGCTGAAGCCAGCCTTTATTTTGAAGCCAATTTATACGGTTTAATAAGATTTTTTGAGAAAAAACCAGAAAATATAACTTCCAGTATAGCCCTCATCAAACTTAGTTATGATTATGCTGCTGAGTTGGATAAACTCAACAACGTAGAAAAAGAAATAAAAATTATTCAAGAGAAAGAAGCCTTTACACAAAAACTTTACCAAGAACTTCTGGCGGCTTCGCAAGCCTACGCCATTGGCGACTATCAAAAAGCTATTCCTTTGTTTGAAAAAGCATTACCTAATTCTAAAACGTATTTTGAAGGTAAGGATAGGGATTACGCCACTGTGTTGGGTATGTTGGGGGTGGCTTATCAGAAGCAAAGTATGTTGGATAAAGCCGAAAAAACATTTTTGGAAGCTGAAAAACTCTTGAAAAATACCGAATACACAGAGGATTATGCGGGGATTGTCAAAGGTTTGGCTTTGGTGTATCAGTCGCAAGGTAAATATGCGGTTGCAGAAAAGTACTTGTTGGAGAGTATAGAACTTTACAAAAAAAATGGTGGTAAAAAAGATAAAGGTTACATTGCTGCGATTTCTACTTTGGGGGTAATTTATGAGGAAACAGATAGGCAATACAAAGCAGAGAAGATATTTTTGGAGGCAAAAGACTTGGCACTATCATTGGATAATGGTGAAGAAACAGAGAGATATGCTTCTGTGCTTAGTAATTTAGCCTATTTGTACACCAAACAAGGAAAATATCTTTTAGCAGAAGAATATTTCAAAACTTGCACCAATATCTACGAAAAATTAGTAGGAAAAGAGCATCCCGAATACGCTAAGTCTTTGTACAGTTTGGCGTATTTGTATCACGGAATGGGCTTTTTTGAGGAAGCGGAGTATTTTTATTTAGAGGCTAAAAAGATTGATAAACAGAAATTAGGGGAGTTTCACCCACAATATTTGCAAACAATGACGGCTTTGGCAAATTTGTACAGAGATATGGCGAACGTAGATAAGGCTCTTCAGTATTATCAGGAAACTTTGGAGCTTTATACAAAAACTGACAACTATTGGTATAATAAAGACCTTGCCTCTCTGGCAAGTAGTTTGGGTTATTTGTTTATGTACGTAAAAGATTTTAAAAGTAGCCAAAAAATGTTTGATACAGCCAAAAAAATCTATGTGAATTTGTATGGAAAAAATTCCTCAGACTATGCAAAAGAGCTTAATAATGAGGCAGTTCTTTTGATGGAACAAAACAAATTTGCAGAGGCAGAAACCAAAATTACAGAAGCCATTAGCATAGAAAAAAAGCTCCCCGCTATCAGCGAAAACTATGAGGTAATTGAAGAGAACCTTGCTCGCTGTTATGCCCAACAAAACAATAAATTAGCACAAGCCTATCAGATATACAAAAAAATATTGAAGAAAAAAACAGATTTTATCACCAAAACTTTTCCTGCTCTTTCTGAAAGAGAAAAAGAAGAGTTTTATGAAACAAACCGCGATTTTTTCCTGCATTTTCAGAGTCTTCTTATCAATTATTACCCCCAAAATAAGTCATTGGCAGGAGATTTATTTGATTTACAAATTGCTACTAAAGCTTTGTTATTGAGTAATAGTAGCCAGATAAGACAAAGAATAATGCTTTCTGGTGATAAAGACCTACAAAATATGTATCAGGACTGGAGAGATAAAAAGAACTTTTTAAATAAAGTCTATCTGATGAGCAATGAAGATAAGCAAAAAGCCAATTTGAACGAGAAAGATTTGGAAAAGGAAATCAATGATATAGAAAGGCTGCTTAGTCAGAAATCCCAAGATTTTGCCAAAGAGTATCAACAAAAGCAATATTCTTGGAAAGATATTCAGAAAAAAATAAAGGCTAATGAAGCAGTGATAGAAATAGTAAGAACGTTAAAAATCGATAAAAATAAAATAGATACGGTGTATGTAGCTCTTGTACTCAAAAATAATAGCTCGCAGCCCGATTGGGTGTTGCTGGAAAATGGTACTGAATTGGAAAATGCGGCAGTTGCTTACTACAACAATTCTATTCGTGCTCGTAAGCAAGACAAATACTCTTACAAATTATTTTGGGAAGCTATACAAAGTAAATTACAAGGTATCAATAGAGTTTACTTCTCCCCTGATGGTATCTATAATCAAATTAATATCAATGCTTTATGGAACCCTGCCAGTCAGAAATATTTAATTGATGAGCTTCAAGTGCAGCTTATCAGCAATAGCAAAGATTTGATGTTTGTGAGTAAAGGCAAAAATAAAAATAAAAATGGGGTGCTTTTTGGTTTCCCTAACTACGAGCTAAACTTTCAGCAAACGAAATCGGTAGGCTCACAGAGAAAAACAGATACAGATGAACTGAAAAAATCTAAGCAAAGGTTCTTTGAAAATGGGGAAATCTCTCCTTTGCCTGGTACAAAAACGGAAGTAGAAAATATCAGCAGAATCTTATCAGATAAACAAATTACTTTACAAAAATTTATGGAAAATGAGGCAACCGAAGACGCCCTCAAGAAAATAGAAAGTCCTCGTATTCTTCATATCGCTACACACGGATTTTTTATGGAAAATACCGAAGAGCAGAGCGGTGTAGCAAAGAAAAAACAAAACCCTTTGTTTAGGTCTGGTTTGCTTTTGGCAGGGGCAAAAAATGCTTTTGAGAAGAAATACAATGCAAAAGGGGAAGATGGTATCTTGACAGCCTATGAGGCTATGACCTTACATTTGTACCAAACGGATTTGGTAGTGGCTTCTGCTTGTGAAACGGGTTTGGGAGACATAAAAAATGGAGAAGGGGTATATGGCTTGCAAAGAGCCTTTCGGATTGCTGGAGCAAAAAATATCTTGATGAGTTTATGGAAAGTTGATGATACTGCCACACAAGAACTTATGACTATCTTTTATGAAAAATGGATTGTTTCTGATGATGCCCTACAAGCATTCAGAGAAGCTCAAGTTGCTATCAAAGTGAAGTATCCAGACCCTTATTATTGGGCGGCTTTTGTGATGATTGGAGAGTAGTTACCTACTTTTTTGTATGTGTGTTCATTTTTTTAGTTGTGTTTAATTAATGTTATTTGAACAGAAAAGCCAAGTAATTTTTACTTGGCTTTTCTTGCTGATTGAGAGCTTTCAGAGAGTAAGTCCGATGGGCTGCTTAATTTAGTGGGTTTGATGAAATGTTGGCATCAGTTTTCGTTATTGTTCAGTTTCAGAAGCTTCTCAAAATTATTCCAATTATGTAAAACATTATTCATGAAATTACCAAAATCACTGGTCAGTATTCTAACTCTAAAATTTATCTTTGTATTTGGCTTTCCATCTTGAAAAATGATATATGTTTTATCTATCAGTAGATTTGCGTGAGCTAAAGAATTTCTAATTCTTCTAATAAAATCCAAAGTCTGTGTAGAACTATTTAACTCATCTAACTCTATTTGAAAATCATTTATATTTAGATTATCTATCAAAAATTTGTTGTATAATTTAGACTCTCTTGCAAACACTAAAACCATATATGCAAATGAAATTAGTACACCTGCATTTATAATGGGACCTCCTTTAAATGTTTCAAATTTTTCTAAGTCTTTTCTAAGCGGAAATTTCTCATCTTTACAAATAAATAGCCATTGATAAGATAGTAAAGCCGAATACAGAATATCTTTTTTTTGTGAATTCATGATATTTAAATTAAATTCCCTGTTTTATAAACATTTTATCTGGGACTTCTACCTCTGCCGCCGCCGCTGCCACTTGATGAACTTCTTCCTGAAGAGGAGCCTCTGCTGCCACTTGAGGAGGAACTTTTATCTGATGAGCCATTTCCTGAAGAATAAGTACGCGACGGACGAGAATTAGACTCAACTTTTTTGTTATTATCTACACCATAGGTTTTAGAGCTATTGGAACTGTATCGGTTGTTATTAGGCTCTCTTTCTGTGTTTTTTACCCTTCCTGTGGTTCTTGTCTGATTGCTTTGCGTGGGGGTATAGGTGTTTGTACTGGCGTTTCTTGTTCTTCCCCCTGAAGTATTTATTGTTCTATTGGTACTGCTATAATCAGGATTGCTTTCAATACGAGGATTAGGGTTATTTCTAATGGCAGTGCTTCCTCTGCCAGCCGAAACTCTTGGAGCTACTTGTACTTTTCTATAGAAATTATCATTGTAATAAGGAGAACCATAGCCATAATTGTAGTAAGGAGAATAATAGTTGTTATAGTAAGGATTTCCCCACCAATTATTCCAGCCCGAAGAATAACCTATATAAAATCCATTCGTAATAGGAACTGCTACATTCCAGCCGTAACCGTAAGGACGTCCCCAATAAGACCAAGTATTGTAAGGATTATAGTAAGAATAAGGGTTGTAAAATCCGCCGCCGCCCCAATTACTGCCGCAATTCCAACAATTTTGCCAAGAGTTGTAATTGTTCCAATTATTATTATTGTTATTTTGTTCTACGGGCGAAAAAATCGTATTATCGGGTTTTTCTTCTTCGTACACAACAGCATCAGGATTACTATAACTATCCATAGGTCTGTGGTTGTACTCCGTATCGTAAGATTCGGCGGGTAAACCGTCGCTCTCTCTGTAGTTTTTAGTGTTATCGTTTTTATAGCTATACTTTTCTGAAGCCGTAAAGTACACATCATCATAGTCATCATTCTGAGCAATAGGCTTTACCGAGGTACAAGCCCCCAAAATAAATGGAAGCAAAAGTACAAATATAGATAGCGATTTCATAAGGACTTTGTTTACTTTAGGAATAACAAAAATTAAGCCAGAATAGTTTGAGCATAAATATAGCAAAAAAATATTATTTTAAGAAACCTTTTCTTTAAAATTAAGTTTATATTTGCAGAAAACAGGGGTGCCTTAATACAACGGGCTGAGATTATACCCTACGAACCTGATGCAGGTAATGCTGCCGAAGGGAGTACAAGGTTGATACATCAAAGGTGGAGCTACCCCCTTGAAGCTCCGATGTTTCATTCAATAATTTAAAATACAACATGAAAAAACTAATTCAAAGTCTATTCATAGGCTTTTGCTTGCCTTTGGGTTTATTGGCTCAAACGCAAAACGATTCTATTCAGGAGGTTACCGTGAAAGCTATCCCTTATATCACAGAACTTACTCGTTCCACGCTTACCAAATCCGATATTGCCAAGCAGAATTTTGGTCAAGATTTACCTTTTTTACTCAATTTTACGCCTTCTGTGGTAGTCAATTCTGATGCTGGGGCAGGTGTGGGTTATACAGGTATTCGTGTGAGAGGTTCAGACCAAACACGCATCAATACCACTATCAATGGTATTCCTCTCAATGATGCTGAATCTCAAGGTGTTTTTTGGGTAAATACTCCCGATTTGGCTTCTTCGGCTCAAAATATTTCTTTGCAAAGAGGTGTTGGAACGTCCACCAATGGGGCAGGAGCTTTTGGAGCAAGTCTTAATATTCAAACATTTTCAAAGCCAGAAGAAAAACCTTCAGCAGAAATTAACAACTCTTGGGGTTCTTTCAATACTTGGAAACATACCCTAAAAGCCTCTACAGGTTTGATAAACAATGTATTTGTGTTTGATGCGAGAGTTTCTAAAATCAAATCGGATGGTTTTATAGACAGAGCTTTTTCAGATTTGCAAGGCTTGTATCTTTCAGGAGGCTATTATGGCAAAAAAACACAACTGCGTTTGAACCTCATGCAAGGTAAAGAACGTACTTATCAGGCTTGGTATGGTGTAAGAGAAGATATTTTGAAAGAAAACAGAACTTATAATCCATATACTTATGATAATCAGGTAGATAACTACAATCAAAATCATTATCAGGCAATTATGGATTATCAAATTAGCGAGCATTTATCTGCGAATGTATCTCTCTTTTATGTCCGTGGCTTTGGTTATTATGAAGAATTTAGAGAAAAAGATGCTTTTGCTCAATACGGTTTACCTGCTATAAGCATCGGAGATAGTACTATTTCGGAAAGCAACATCATTAGAAGGCGTTGGCTGGATAATCATTACTATGGAACAGTGTATTCATTCACTTATGACAAAAATACTTGGAACGTGATGTATGGTGGCGGTTGGAACAAATATGAAGGCAAACATTTTGGAGAAATCATTTGGTCTGAAATTGCTGTCAATCAAAATATTCGTCAACGTTATTACGATAATGATGCTTTGAAAACTGATTTGAACCAATTTGTGAAATTTTCTAAAGAGATTGAGCTTGGGAACGGAAAAATAGCGGCTTTCGGTGATTTACAATACAGAAGGGTAGGGTATAATTTCTTAGGTTTTGACCAAAATCTCCAAAGTACTCAACAGAACACAGAATTTAACTTTTTCAATCCTAAAGTGGGAATAGATTATTCTTTTGGCGGAAACCTTCACAGAGTATATGCTCTTTGGGGCATTGCTCATAGAGAGCCAAATAGAAACGATTTTGTGGAGTCTACGCCTATAAGTCGCCCTAAAGCAGAAAGATTGAATAATGTGGAGCTTGGTTATCAAATAACAAAAAATAAAGTGAACTTCAAAGTGAATGGGTTTTTGATGCAATACCAAAACGAATTAATTTTGACAGGAAAAGTTAATGATGTAGGGGCTTATTTGAGGCAAAATGTACCTAAAAGTCAGCGTTGGGGGGTAGAGTTGGAAGGGAATTGGGAAATCAATAAATATGTTGTTTGGCAGGCGAATGCTGCTATTAGTCAGAATAAAATTAAGGAGTTTGCGGAGTTTATAGATGATTTTGATAATGGTGGGCAAGTTGAACAACGCTACCAAAACACGGATTTGGCTTTTTCCCCTCGTTTTATTGCTGCTAATCAGTTTGTTTTCAAAGCTACCAAGAACTTAGAAATAGCTTTACTCTCAAAATATGTAGGCAAACAATATTTGGATAACACACAAAGCGAAGCCCGCAAACTTGATGCTTTCTTGGTGAATGATGCTCGTATTGTGTATACTTACAAGCCAGGAAAAACGTTAAAATCACTGGAAATCAGTTTTTTACTTAATAATTTTTTCAACGAGCAATACGAGCCGAATGGTTATACTTTTAGTTATATTTGGGGAGGGCAGAGAGTTTGGGAGAATTATTACTATCCGCAAGCAGGCACGCAGTTTATTTTAAATGTAGGCTTGAAGTTTTAGGCTGTTTTGGCGTGGTAATCCACGCCAAAACAGCCTATTTTTACTCTTTGAGAAGGGTATTCATCAAGGAATTAAACTCTTCTCGCCATTTTTGGTAATATTCGCCCGTGCTTGGTCCCGAAAAGCCTGTATGTATTTTACGAACTTTCCCTTTTTTATCTATAAAAATAGTGGTTGGGTAAGAAAATATCCCATTCAACATAGGCAAAGTTTGTGCGGCTGTTTTGTCGTTTACGCCTGCAATTACAAAATCATATTCCACAGAAAATCGTTTTACCACCTTTGCTACCATTTGTCGGGCATACTCAAAATCAGGTTTTCTTTCATAAGCCAAGCCAATAATGGCAATCGCCTTGTTTTTATTCTTACTATACCATTTTGCTAAAAAAGCAGTTTCATCCATACAATTTGGACACCAAGAGCCAAAAATCTGTAAGATAACGACTTTATTTTTATACTTTTCATCTTCCAAAGAAACTGTTTTCCCTTCCAAATTTGGAAAGTTAAAGCTTATTTTATCGTAACCTTCTTTGAGAAAGGTAATTTTATCAGCATCTGGGAGCTGAGCTTTCTCGTCGGGTTTGGCTACCCAAGTAGCATTTTTCGTTTTTGCTGACCAAAATTCACCTACCAATTGTTCATTCTCCAAATGAGCCTTGAACAACACAGCAAAACCTCCGTCAAAAGTTGATAAATACAGTTCATTATTTTTGACATTACCCTCCAGAAAGCGAAAATCGCCTGTGGGTGTCATAATTGTTCCTGTTATTTTATTGCTATTTTTTTTCTGATTCAGTAATACGATGGCAGGGTATTTTCCGCCTTCAGTTTTGCTGAACTCGGCTGCCCACTTCCCCGAAAAATCAATCTTGTTTTTTCCACTTTCCTCAAAAAAACGATATTTTTCCCCAAAAGAGCCTATAAGTTCTTGGTCGCTATTGAGAAAATATTTCCGATAAACGCCTCGCATTTGGTTGCCACTAACTTTGAGCAACAAACTTGCATCAAAAATATGCAAAGGGATATGCAGGGAGTCCTGATTTACTTTGATATTATCTAATTCTATACGTTCTTCGGAGTTAAGCAAGTAAGCCTTGTAGCTGCCATTTTTCTCCTTGAGTTCCATATTGAAGGGGATATTTCCGCCTTCATTTTTGAGCTCAAAACGCCAAAAACCTGCTTTTATTTGGGCAAAAATGCCATTTGTACAGATATATACAATCAAAAGTAAGATAGCTTTTTTCATTAGCCCTAAATTAAGTCTTCAAGATAATTTTTGAGTACTTCCATATCCAATTTATCTATAATTTCTTGAGCGAAAGCCCTCAAAAGCAATTTTTTAGCTTCGGTTTCACTGATACCTCTTGCACGCATATAGAAAATGGCACTTTCATCAAGTTTGCCTGTGGTAGCTCCGTGAGAGCATTTCACATCATCAGCCCAGATTTCTAATTGTGGTTTTGTATAGATGCTGGCTTGTTCGCTGAGGAGTATATTTCTATTTTGTTGATAAGCATTGGTTTTTTGGGCAGCCTGTCTTACATAGATTTTTCCATTGAAAACGCCCGTAGAATTTTCGTCAAAAACACCTTTATACAACTCACTGCTATAAGAATTAGGGCTTTGGTGGTCGGCAAGTGTGTGGTGATCTACGTGTGTGTTGCTTTTCAGCAAAGAAAGTCCATTCATATAGCTTTCGCTGTATTCTCCTGATATACAAATATTTAGATTGTTTCTAACGATATGACCACTTAGGGATATGGTTGTAAAGGCTAACTTACTTTGCCTTTCTTGTTTGGCGTAGATAGTGGAAATCTTTGTGTTTTTTTCACCTTCATTCTGAATGTTATTGAGGCTTAAAGAAGCATTTGCTGCGACGAAAATTTCGGTAACTTCGTTGGAAAAAACCTCTTTTTCTTCTGGATTTAGATATAAAAAACCGATTTTGGCTTGGCTATTGGCTTCTGCTATAAGTAGGTTTCTTTGCTGAAAAGCAAGAGCTTGTTCGCTACCTTTACTAATTTGACAAATGAGTAAGTCTTTTTGCAAAACTACATTTTTAGGAATACAGATATACAAACCATTATTTGCGTACGCTGTATTGAGTGCCGTAAAAAACTCATTTTTGTCGTTGGTGATGGCTGAAAAATAATTGTCCAAAAAACCTTTTTCATTTGCTTCTTGGAGGCTCAAAATACTTATTTCTTGAGGAATTTCTGAGAGAGAAAGCTCCAATATTCCATTAACTACCACCAAAACATAACAATCTTCTGCACCTTTGGGTAGAAAGGAAGCGGATAAGTTATCAAATTCTTTTTTTGTATAAAACTGATAATCAGCATTTTGTATTTTTTTTAGAGAAGTATATTTCCACTCTTCGTGTTTGTTTGTGGGTAGCTCAAGTGTTGTGAGGCTTTCAACAGCACTTTCCCTCATTTTTTGGACATACGCTGTATTTGGGCTTGTTACACTTGAAAATATATGTTTAAAACTTTTGTCTGTGTCAGTCATAAATTTGATAATTTCGTATTTGTTCCTAATTTCTAAACAGTCGCCTCAGCTTTTACCCAATCGTAACCTTTTTCTTCCAATTCCAAAGCGAGTTCTTTTCCTCCAGATTTGATGATTTTTCCGTCACAAAGTACATGTACGAAATCAGGCTCTATATAGTCTAAAATTCTTTGGAAGTGTGTAATGACTAAAAAAGCATTTTGCGAATTTTTAAGTTTATTTACACCTTCAGCCACAATACGAAGGGCATCAATATCCAAACCAGAGTCAGTTTCATCAAGGACAGCCAAGCGGGGTTCGAGCATAGCCATTTGAAATACCTCATTTCTTTTCTTTTCACCTCCCGAAAATCCTTCATTGAGCGAGCGTTTCATTAGATTTTCGTCCATTTGTAGAGTTTTCGCTTTTTCCTTGAGAAGTTTGAGGAACTGTACGGCATCTAAGGGATCTAAGCCTCTGTACTTACGAATTTCGTTGAGGGCGGTTTTAAGAAAGTTGGTAGTAGTTACCCCAGGAATTTCTATGGGGTGTTGGAAAGCCAGAAAAATACCTTCTGCGGCACGTTCTTCGGGGGCTAGCTCTAAAAGATTTTTTTCTAAGAAAGTAACCGTTCCGTCAGTTACTTCGTACTGCTCTTTTCCTGCCAAAACTGAGGCAAGGGTACTTTTTCCTGAGCCGTTAGGTCCCATAATGGCGTGTACCTCACCAGGTTTTATTTCTAGATTGATACCTTTTAAAATATCTTTTTGGTCTATCTTAGCGTGTAAATTTTTAATGGAAAGCATTGTTTTTTTATTTTGTGAGTAATTTTACAACGATAAAGGTTTTATTTTTGTTTCCAATATGCTTACAAAGTTAATAGATTTTTCTAAATTTGGGGAACAAATTAAATATAACCCATAGAATATTTCAAAACGAACATAGCCAATGACAACTCGCCCTGATTTATTAGAAACAGCCCAAAAGCTCGGACTTTTGGAGGAGGAATACCACAAAATAGTAGAAATTCTCAAGAGAAAACCCAACTTTACGGAGCTCTGTTGCTATTCGGCTATGTGGTCAGAGCATTGCTCTTACAAGAATTCTATTATTTGGCTCAAAACACTTCCAAAAGACTCTCCCAAGATGCTCGCTAAAGCAGGTGAAGAGAATGCAGGTTTGGTAGCTATTGGAGATGGTTTGGCTATTAGTTTCAAAATAGAGTCGCATAACCATCCTTCAGCTTTAGAGCCTTATCAGGGGGCAGCTACAGGCGTAGGAGGTATCAATCGGGATATTTTCACGATGGGAGCAAGACCTATTGCTCAGCTTAACTCTTTGCGTTTCGGTGATTTATCTCTGGAGAAAACCCAATATTTGCTGAAAGGTGTTGTAAAAGGCATTGGAGATTATGGAAATGCTTTTGGCGTTCCGACCGTAGGAGGAGAAGTTTTTTTTGATAATTCATTTACTATCAACCCTTTAGTAAATGCTTTTTCGGCAGGTGTAGTAGAAACTAACAAAGTGGCTCGTGCCATTGCGAAAGGTGTTGGAAACCCTGTTTATATTGTTGGTTCTGCCACAGGCAAAGATGGCGTAGGTGGAGCAGCTTTTGCCTCCAAAGACATCACGGGCGAGTCTATTAAAGATTTGCCCGCTGTACAAGTAGGCGATCCTTTTCAAGAAAAACTCCTTTTGGAAGCTACTTTGGAGGCTATCGCAACGGGCTATGTGGTGGGCATACAAGATATGGGAGCGGCAGGAATTATCTGTTCCACTTCCGAAATGAGTGCGAAAGGTGGTGTTGGTATGGATATTCATTTAGATAAAGTTCCTTTACGTCAGGAAAATATGCAACCCTTTGAAATTCTAATTTCAGAGTCGCAGGAAAGAATGCTTTTGGTAATAGAAAAAGGAAAGGAAAAAGAAATAGAAGCCATTTTTGCAAAATGGGACTTAAATTGTAGCCAAATAGGCGAAGTTAATGCTTCTGGCATACTTAAATTTATGATTTTGGAAGATGCTGTAGCTAAAATTCCAGCAGAAAGTTTGGTTTTGGGTGGAGGAGCCCCCGTATATGTACGTGAATACAAAGAGCCCGCTTATTTTGCTGATTATCAAAAATTTAATATTAGTCAGGTAGCTGATATTAAAGATAAAGAAATTCCTAAAATAGCTAAGTTTTTACTTGCTCAACCTAATATTTGTTCTAAAAAATGGATTTACGAACAGTATGATTCTATGGTAGGTACAGCCAACCAGAGTACAAATACGCCTTCTGATGCAGCGATTGTATTGGTAAAAGGAACAGAAAAATCCATTGTGATAACCGTAGATTGTAACTCTCGGTATGTGCAGGCTAACCCTGAAGAGGGGGCGGCTATTGCGGTGGCTGAAGCTGCTCGAAATATTGTGTGTAGTGGCGGTGAGCCAGTGGCAATTACCAACTGCCTCAACTTCGGAAATCCCTATAATCCAGAGGTTTACTGGCAATTTGTAGGGGCAATCAAAGGTATGAGCAAAGCTTGTATCAAATTTTCTACCCCTGTAACAGGTGGGAATGTAAGTTTCTATAATCAATCCAAGATAGATAAGCAAGAAATACCTGTTTTCCCGACCCCTACGATTGGTATGTTAGGAATTTTAGAAAATCAGGAAAACAAAATGACTTTGGATTTTAAAGAAGAAGGTGATTGGATTTATCTTTTGGGTGAGCCAAAAAATTGTATTTCTTCCTCAGAGTATTTGTATGCTTACTTAGGAATAACGGCTTCCTCTACGCCGCATTTTAATTTAGATGATGAGTTTGACTTACAAGTTTTGGTAAAAAATCTGATAGAAAACAAATTGCTACGCTCAGCCCACGATTTGTCTGATGGTGGATTGTTTGTGGCTTTGGCAGAATCAGCGATGCCACGAGGTTTAGGTTTTAGCATAGCCACCGACCCCTTGTATCGTAAAGATGCCTATTTATTTGGTGAAAGCCAAAGTAGAGTATTGGTTTCGGTGAGTGCAAAAGCGAAAGACACCTTCAATTTTGAGAAATTTATGGAGAGAAAAGGTGTTCCTTTCAGATTTTTGGGGAAAGTAACCAGAGGTGATTACGAAGTAGATGGCAAAAAAGTTGTTTCGGCGAAAGAAGCCAAAAAAATCTACGAACAGAGCTTGGCTAAGAAGTTGGTTTAGAAACTCCGTTTTGATGGTAGAACTTCAGACCTTACAAGTTTTTAAAACTTGTAAGGTTTCCGTAAAAATAAGGAAGTATTTGCATACGTTCAAGATGCCTTTTGGCGTTTTATGCTAAAAAACTAATCTTATGAGCAAAATAGTGCAATTTGGCGAAAATGTTGCAGGGTATAATATTCCTGTACTGAACGAAAGAGAAATTCGGGTGGGAGCTGGAATAATGTTTTTAGCTACTTTTATTGCTTTGATGCGGATAATTTATGAGGAAAACTTTCTTTTTATAAAATTTATCATCATTGTTTTTGTGCTTGATTTTTTTATACGGCTATTTATCAATCCTAAATTTGCTCCTTTGCTTATAGTTACAGAACTTGGGAAATACCATCTAAATATTTCCCCAAAAACATTTGTTTTTCTCATTTTTTATTTTTAGCTTGGTTCAATAATTATCCGACTTGAAAATCTAAATATATCCATATATGCCTCAAAATCAACTATTTACCCCTCCCCAATGTCTTTCGGAAGGAAGAGCGTTTATAGAACTCGGCACAGGAAACGCCCCTGTTTTGGATTATAATATCCCTCAAAAAAGCAGTTTTACCTCCTACGGAATGTTCCCTATGTTTTTACCCAAAGATATTGTCTTTACGCCAGCCGCTACCGAAATTCCCGCTTGGCTTGCCAATTCTGGAGGCACAACAGATGAAACTATCAAAAATAGTATCTTGGACGAACTCAGCTTTGGTAACCCTCACTCGCAGTTTTTGCAGGCTAATTATGGCATCAAACCTCGAGCAGATTTCTTAGAAAATTTGCAAACAAATATCCCCCGCCTCAATTTCTTGGCTAAAAAGATTAAACAAGGATATAGCCCTCTTTTAGAAGAAAATTTTGGTGGATTTGAACAATTTATCAACCTTATCAAACGCCCCGCTACGCCCGAACCCCGCTTAGTCGTGATTGAGGAGTATAAAACAGTATCTTTTTTGGGTAATTATGGAGCAGGTAAAACCTTAAAAACCTTTACGATGCTACCTGGTGAAGAAACCACCATCAACGTAAAAACCTACCGAGAAACTTCCAGCACCCGAAGCCGTAGCGATAATGTAGTGGATAGCTTTTCAGAAAGCAGTGCCAAAGAAATGGAAAAACTCCTGGAAACTGAAAATAGTACTTCCTCACAAGATAGCACCAGCAAAACCAAAAGTGCGAATGTGGGGCTTAGTTTCCCTAAGATAGGCTTGAGTGCAGGTGGCAAAGCCTCCAAAAGCAGCCAAAGCGTGCGGCAGGCAAATACCAAGAGTTTGAGCAAGGCATTGGAGAAAAGTGTAGAAAATGCCAATAGCAGCCGAAATGTGAGTGTAAATACGAGCAGCAGCAGCACCGCCAAAGAAGGCGAGGAGGAAACCATTACGAGAGTGCTGAAAAACGTAAACCAAAGTTGCACTTTGAATGTGGTATTTCGGCAGTTGTTGCAAGAGTACATCACGATAACGTATTTGGATAACATCAAAGTAGGTTTTACCAACGGACACCCTGAAATGGACGATATTGTGCCGATAGAAGAATTGGACAGCCTTTTGAATAAATACATCAAAGCAGAAGATATGACTGACATAAAAGGGCGAATAGCTTTTGAATACGCCCAAATACTCAATAATGAAGGTGCATTGAAACCTTTTCTAGAGCGTATAGAAAAA
>JANRLU010000251.1:0-11504 GCA_033762275.1 Thermonemataceae bacterium
AATAGCTTGATAGAAAAAATTATTACTTTAGAAAATATCTCTCTTATTGATTTCTTGGGTGTAGATAACACACACATCAAACAATTGGCTGCTGCTTTTCCTACGAGCAAAATCCTCTCAAGAGGTAATGAGATACGCATACAAGGGCAAACACCTGATATTCTGAAAATTAACGAAATCATTATTGCTCTACTTGAGCACTACCATAAGTTTGGCAAAATTACCACAGAAAATATAGAAAATTATATTTTTAAAAGTGGTAAAGAAGCCAATACAGAGGAAACTATTGAGCAAATTAAAGAAGAAATCATTTTATATGGCACGAAAGGCTTTGGCATAAAACCACGTACCTACAACCAAGCTCAAATTGTAAAAGCCGCCTTAGAGAATGATTTAGTTTTTGCTCTTGGTCCTGCTGGTACAGGTAAAACCTATGTCGCTGTTGCTTTGGCTGTTAGAGCTTTGAAAAACAAGCAAGTAAAAAAAATTATCATTACTCGCCCTGCCGTAGAAGCTGGAGAGAATTTAGGTTTTTTACCTGGCGACCTCAAAGAAAAAGTAGACCCCTACTTACGCCCTATTTATGATGCTTTGGAAGATATGATTCCTGCCGAAAAGCTCAAATTTTATCAAGAAAATAGAATTATAGAAATCGCTCCCTTAGCCTATATGCGTGGAAGAACACTTAATGATGCTTTCATCTTGCTTGATGAAGCTCAAAACACCACCACAATGCAAATGAAGATGTTTCTTACAAGAATGGGAGCAAACTCTAAAGCCATCGTAACAGGCGACCAATCACAAATAGATTTGCCTACCAAACAACGCTCAGGACTCATTGAGGCTCTGCATATACTCAAAAATGTAGAAGGGATTGCCCTTGTAACTTTAGACGCCAAAGATGTGGTAAGACACCGCTTGGTGAGAGCTATCATTCAGGCTTATGAAAAAGCTGAAAAAAATAACTAAACTGCAGTGTTGATGAATGTTCTTAATTTTAAGCACAAATATCTATCCGAACATAGCTATCACCAATTTATTTTGCTAAATGAAGATTTGCAAATCATAGATACTTGTAATACACTGTGGAATTTTACCCACAAAATACGAAAAAATATTACAGAAGTTTTCCCCTTTATAGAGAATATCAAAGAAGCTATTTTGAGTCAAGAAGAGCTTTTTTTCCCAAAAATAGACCTATCTTTTGATAAATCTAAGCCCCAGATTTATGATTTTTTCTTTAAAAAAGAACAAACCGATGAGAAAAACTTTATACTTTGTATCATCAAAGATGTATTAAAAATGAATGATGAGTTCATTCATAGCCAGCAAATGGCTCGTTTGGCAATGCTGGAAAAAGATTATTTAGAAACCCAAAACAAAAATTTTTCCTTAGAAAACGAACTACTACAAAATAAAAATAGCGAATTGGAGCAAAGTAAAGAACTTAGAAATTTGTTTTTCTCCAAAATCAGCCACGAATTACGCTCTCCTGTCAATGGCATTTTAGGGCTTAGCCAAATCATTCTGGAACAAGAACAAATAACTGGAGAGTTAAAAAATTATATGGAAGGCATTCTGGTTTCGGCTAAGCATTTGCGTACCATTTTAGACGATATTTTAGATGTATCCAAGATTGAGGCGGGTGGTATCAAAATACAGAAAGAGCCTTTTCAGTTGCATAGTATTTTTCAAAATTTGCGGCTTAATTTCTTACATATTTTAGAACTCAAAAAACTTTCTCTTCATATTCATATTGCCGCTGACGTCCCTTTGCTTTTGCTCGGCGATGAAGTTCGTCTAACTCAAATACTTCATAATCTTCTTAGTAATGCGATTAAATTTACTGAAAAAGGTAGTATTTGGCTCAGAGTGAAATTACATAAAACAGAAAACGCTTTAGAATATTTAGTATTTCAGGTAGAGGATAGCGGTGTAGGAATGAGTAAAGCAGATATTGATTGCATTTTTGAGCCTTACAAGCAAACAGGCAAACAAAAATTTCAGTACTTAGGAAGCACAGGTCTGGGACTTTCTGTGGTGAAGCAACTCATAGAGTTACAAAATGGCAGCATTAATGTTGAAAGCCAGCCTCATAAAGGTACGGTTTTTCAGTTTACTTTACCTTTTGAAAAGCAAAATGACAACCTACAAATAGCTAAAGAGAGTTATCAGCAGCGTTTTTATGCTCTTACAGCCCTCATCGTTGATGACTCCAATATCAGCAGAATTTATGCTAAAAAACTATTGGAAGATGTCGGTTTTATTGTTAAAACTACTGATAGTAGCACCGAAGGGCTTGAGTTGCTTCTGCAAAACAACTATGATTTGTGTATAACAGACTTGAATTTGCCTGATATGAACGGCGATTTGATGATAGAGAAATATAGAGAGCGATGTAAAACTCCAGAAACAAGTTTTTTATTTGCCACAGGCAGTTTAGGAATACGAAAAATCTATTATCCAAGCCTCATTAAGCCTTTTAGTTCAAAAGAGTTAATGGAGCTTCTTATACAAGTAATACCCAAGGAAAAACAGCTATTGCATAGCTGGGAATATTTGTTGAAAATCACAGATAATAATCAAAATTTTCTTAAAGAACTCGTTGAATCTTTTGTTGTTTCTTGCAAAGAAGATATACAAACCCTTGAAGAAGCCATACAGGACAAGAATATACAAGCTATCACTAAAGTTTTACATAAAATAAAACCCATAGCCACCCTAATGGGTAGCCAAGTTCTTAGCAGAAGTGTACAATACACCGAAAAAATCATTAACCAAAACTCCCAAACCTCAGTAGAGATAGAAAAACAAGTAAAAATGATTATATTATTTATTCAAATTGCTATTACTTTTTTCAAAAATTCAAACCCTTCAAAATATGAAAGTGAAAGTATATAAAAGTTTGTTTTGGATATGTATGAGCCTCTATAGCACCTTATATGCCCAAAAAATGCAACCCTCTAATGGTGAAGTTGCTCATAATAAGAATGTTACCTATTATCTCAAAAATGCAACCCTTTGGATTGACTACCAAACTCAGCAAGCTAATAGCTCGCTTACGTTCAGAAACGGCATTATTGAGGCTATCAACGAAGCAGCCCCAAAAGATGCTATTATCATTGACCTAAAAGGAAAATTTGTATATCCATCTTTCATTGATGTATATACCAACTACGGAATGCCTGAAATCAAAGCTACTCCCTATAATCCTCAACCTCAATACGATAGCAAAATTAAGGGAGCTTTTCATTGGAACGAAAACATCAAAGCAGAGTTCAAAGCTGCTGAAGTATTTGAAATTGATGAGAAAAAGTTAGATGAGTTCCAAAAATTAGGTTTTGGGGCAGTTCTTAGCCATCAGCCCAATGGCATTGTACGAGGTACGGGTGTTTTGGTGAGTTTAGGAAAACAAAAAGAAAATTTTGTAATTCTAAAAAAAGACGCTTCTGCACACCTATCACTCCGAAATGCAAATTCTAACCAAGAGTATCCCAGCTCTCTGATGGGCAGAATTGCTCTACTCAGACAAACTTATTTAGATGCCGATTGGTACAATAAATACCAAGGTGCAGATAAAGAAATGAATTTGAGCCTTGTAGCTTTCCAACAAATACAATCACTTCCGCAATTTTTTGAAGCAAACGGCAAATTAAACATACTCCGAGCAGATAAAATCGGAGATGAATTTGGCAAACAATACATTTTTAAAGGAGCAGGCGATGAGTACCAACGCCTCGAAGAAATTAAAAATACCAAAGCTACACTCATTATACCACTCAACTTCCCTGATGCCTATGATGTAGAAGATGTATACGCCGCTGATGCCATTGCCTTGGAAGATATGAAACACTGGGAGTTAGCCCCACACAACCCCAGAATACTCGCCGAAGCAAACATTAACTTTGCCTTCACTGCCAGTGATTTATCAAATAAAAGCTTATTTATCAGCAATTTAAGAAAATCCGTAGAACTTGGTTTGGATAAAAAAATAGCTTTGAAAGCTCTTACCTTCACACCTGCTCAAATACTTGGTGTAGAAAACCAACTGGGTAGCCTCAAAAAAGGTATGGCTGCTAATTTCTTGGTTGTATCCAAGGATATTTTTGAGAAAGATGCCATTATTTATGAAAATTGGGTTCAAGGAGAGAAATATACGCTCAATGAAATTTCAAGCCTTAATTTGGCAGGAAATTATCAACTACAAATAGGCTCTGAAACATACGATTTGAACGTGGAAGGAGAGATAAATCCAAAATTTAGCTTAAAATCAAAAACTGATACCAATAAAATTACGCTCAAAACTCAAATACAAGAAAACTGGATAACAATGAGTTTTGCAGCCAATAAAGCACAAAATCAACAACTTATTCGCCTCAGTGGTTGGATAGAAGGCAAAAATTGGCAAGGAAAAGCCGAATTACCGAATGGTAATAGCTCCACTTGGAAAGCTACTTGGCTAAGCGAAACAAAAGCACAAAACCCTATCCAGAAACCTCAAAACACAAGCCCAAAAGAGGAAATCGGTAAAGTTATTTTCCCCTTTCTTAGCTATGGCAATGAGAAAAAACCTACACAAGAAGATATTTTATTCAAAAATGCTACTGTTTGGACAAACGAAAAAGAAGGTGTTTTAAAAAATACAGATGTACTCGTTAAAAA
This sequence comes from Thermonemataceae bacterium, assembly GCA_033762275.1. GTDB lineage: Bacteria > Bacteroidota > Bacteroidia > Cytophagales > Thermonemataceae > Raineya. The sequence goes on from JANRLU010000251.1 coordinate 4,663, forward strand.
TGGGAAAATAGCCAAAATTGGTAGTAACATTGCTGAAAAAAATGTAAAAATAATAGATGCTACCAACAAACACCTTACCACAGGTATCATAGACGAACACTCTCATATAGCCCTAAGTGCTGTAAACGAAGGTTCACAAGCCGTAACAGCTGAGTGTAGAATGGCTGATGCCATCAATTCCGAAGATATGAGTATTTATAGTAATTTGGCAGGTGGCGTAACAATGGTTCAATTATTACATGGCTCTGCCAATCCCATTGGAGCTCAATCGGCTCTTATCAGGTTAAAATGGGGAGAAAACCCTGAAAATCTGCAAGTAGCTTGGGCTGATGGATTCATTAAATTTGCCTTAGGTGAAAACGTGAAGCAATCTAATTGGGGCGACTATTACACTGTTCGCTTCCCTCAAACACGTATGGGTGTAGAGCAAGTAATGATAGATGCTTTCACCAGAGCCAAAGAATACGAAAAAGCAAAAGAAGAAGCCTTCAAAAATAAGAAAAATCCAAAGGTTTTCCGCAGAGATTTGGAGGCAGAAACACTTTTGGAAATAGTGAATAAAAAACGCTTCATTACCTGCCACTCTTATGTACAATCAGAAATCAATATGCTAATGAAAGTAGCTGAAAAGTTTGGTTTTAGGGTAAATACCTTTACACACATCTTGGAAGGATATAAATTGGCTGATAAAATGGCAGCACACGGAGCGGCAGGCTCTACTTTTGCAGATTGGTGGGCTTATAAAAATGAGGTAAAAGAGGCTATCCCCTTCAATGCAGCCCTGATGCATCAAAATGGTGTATTAGTGGCTATCAACTCTGATGACCCCGAAATGAGTAGAAGACTCAACCAAGAAGCCGCCAAAATTATCAAGTATGGGAATATTTCTGAAGAAGATGCTTGGAAAATGATAACGCTTAATCCCGCTAAAATGTTACATATTGATAGCCGTGTGGGTAGTATCAAAGTTGGTAAAGATGCCGATTTAGTTTTGTGGTCAGCAAATCCTCTTTCTATCTATGCCAAAGCCGAAAAAACAATGATTGAGGGTACTTTTTACTTTGAAATCGAAAAAGATGAAGCCCAAAGACAATATATCAAAACTGAAAGAGCAAGGCTTATCCAAAAAATGCTACATGCTAAAGCAGGTGGAGCTACGCTACAAACACCTTTGATTAAAAAAAGACATATTTTCCATTGTGAAGATACACACGAACAAGAATAAAACTATTTTAAAATAAATTATTTCTTATGAAAGCTCTTATTCTAACAACCGAAAACATTGAAATTCAAGATATTAAAAAGCCTATTCCTAAAGAAAATGAAGTTTGTATAAAAGTGATGTACGCTTCTCTCAATAGAAGAGACCAATGGGCAAGAGTGGGTTTGTACCCAGGTATGACTTACGGCTGCGTTTTAGGCTCAGATGCCTGCGGAGTGGTAGAGCAAGTAGGTACAAATATTTCCTCAGATTGGATTGATAAAGAAGTTCTTATCAACCCAAATCAGAATTGGGGGGATAATTTTCGCCATCCTCAAAAAAATTACACTATTTTGGGAATGCCTACCAATGGGGTTTTTGCTGAATACGTTTGTGTTCCTGCTGATAGAATTCACTTGAAACCCACCTACCTGAAAGCCGAAGAAGCGGCGGCTATCCCTTTAGCTGCCCTCACAGCATTTAGAGCTTGTTTTTTCAAAGGAAACATTCAAGCAGGGGACAAAGTACTCGTTACGGGGATTGGGGGTGGCGTAGCTCAATTTGTAGCCCAATTTGCCAAGGCTGCTGGTGCAGAAGTTTGGGTAAGCTCTGGAAACGATGAAAAAATAGCCCTAATGCAAAGCAAAGGACTCATCAGAGGAGGTGTAAATTACAAGGTAAAAGATTGGCAAAAACAACTTTTGGAGCAAAGTGATGGCTTTGATGTGGTGATTGATAGTGCTGGCGGAGATGACTTTAACTTATTGCTACGCACCCTGAAACCTTCAGGGACGCTCGTATTTTATGGTGCTACACTTGGAAGCGTAAAATTAGATATGCCTCGTGTATTTTTTGGGCAGTACACCATCAAAGGTACAACGATGGGTAATGACGAGGAATTTGCGGAAATGCTTCACTTCATAGAAAAATACCAAATACGTCCAGTTATAAATTCTGTCAGAAGTTTTGATGATATTATCAGTGCCTTTGATGATATGAGAGATGGGAAAATTTTTGGCAAAGTAGTCATCTCTTTGTAGAAAGAAATTACTATATTTGAAAAATTTTTTACACATAAATTCTCTATTCATTTTTTATGTTCATTTATTAAGACTAAGTCTTTTTTAACCTATCAAGTCAAATGATTACGCCACAACAAATTGAAAAAATTAGACAATCTTGGGGGAAACTTATTGCTTTTTCTTCCAAACTTAGTGCTGCCCATTATCAAAAGTTATTTGAAAAATATCCTGATTATCAGAATCTTTTTCATTTTACTGATATGAAAAAGCAAAAGTTTCAACTATCAGGAGCAATTGCTCTGATGGTAGCAAAATTGGAAAAGTTGGAGGATTTGGAGAAAGATTTCAAATACTTTGCTAAAAGGCATTTGGATAGGGGCATCAATCCACAAGATTTTTTACCCTTCGGACAAGTACTTTTAGAGTCAATTGGTGAAGTTTTGGGTAAAGAATGGACTCCCGAAGTAAGGGATTCTTGGCAAGCCCTTTACGATACTATTGCCAAAGCCATTACAAAAAGTATGGAAGAATGGAAAAAAGCCTCTTAGTAAAAAACGGATACGTAAATTTTACGTATCCGTTTCACTTATATTATTTTTAATTGATTTTTACTCTAATTCCAGCCGAATGACTTGTAAATTCGGGAGCATACATACATTGTATTGTAGTGATACCATTGGAGTAATTACCTTTTAGTGAAGCTCTTAAAGGGTACTCAAATACATACGTTCCTTTAGGTAAATAGCTGATAAAGAAATTAGTAGCCATATCTTTGGTATTCTCGTAATAATACAAGCCATCTTGATATTTATAGCTAGAGAGAACATTGGTGGGTTCAAAACCAGCTGCTCGCATATCTTTGAGGTGCACATATTCCATATCTCTGTCTACGCGTATTTCTACTCTTACTTTCACCAAATCGCCTACTTTTATAGGATTATTTTCAGTGATAGGCACTAAAATTTTACCTTTATCACTGTCTTTTTCCAAAAATAAATCTTTTTTGATACTAATAGGTGTTTCGGCAAAGGTAATTTTATCTAATTGTTCAAAATATTGCCAATACACAGCTCCCCAAGCCACTCCCTCATCTTTCTTGCTTACTTTTATTTCACCGAAAGAGGGTTTTATCTGCTCAGCTGTCCAAGCTGTTTTAAAATAACCTGTACCTGCTTCTACCTTCGTTTCGGTTGCTTCTGTAGGGCGAACAAGTTCGCCGCCAATGCTCACTTCCACTAATTGCTCGCTTGCTAAAGCATCAGCCCCCCTACGCAACAAGGCAAAACAGGCTTCAGCAGTGGCACGTGTTGTTTTCCAGTCTTGGGTTTGTTTTTGCTTCAAAAGCCAGACTTTCAAATCTTCTACAGCTTTTTGATTTTTAGCTACTTCGTCATATACTTCAATCATTAGGGCTTGCGTTTCAATAGGAGCTTGATACCACCACCAGCCACGTTCTTGCTTCCAATACATTCCAAACTCTTCGGAGTGTAAGGCTTTTTCAGAAAAAGACTTTATCATTGCGGCAGGTGTTTGCTTATCGCCAAATCTATCCAAAGCCAAAGCCAACATACCTTCCGTATAGAGTGGGTAGGATAACCAATACTTTTTAGCTTGTCCGAGATAATAATTAAAGGCTTCTTTACTGCCATTAGGCATTTCTATATCCTTGAAGTAGCTACGAGCATACAAGTATTGTATTTGTATGTAGCTCAAGTTGTTATCTTCAAATTTACATTGCTTGCGTTTCACACAAGCTTTGAGGCGGTCATAATCATCATCAATCATTCTATCAGCATAGCGAATGGCATCTTTAAGCATATTCCAAGTTTTACTATCCTCACGAATAGATTTTACTTTCATCACGTCTAAATGCCCCATTTGAGCAATGATGTGTTGTGTCATATACCTATCCTCTGGAAAGCCCAAGAACCAAGTAAAGCCACCGCTTGAAAGTTGATGTTTGCGAACTTTCTCCAAAGCTGCCGCTTGTTCGTTTGCCATTCTGTTCAAATCAAAAAGTAAAGCGACTTGTCTTTTACGTTGAGTTTCATCTTTGGCATTAAGAACCCAAGGTGTTTCTTCCAAAATAGCGGATTTTAACTCTTGATTTTTCTCCAAATTAGAAAGCAAAGCATCAGGTTGGTAATTTTTCCAAGTATCAAATACATTCTTTATTTTAGGATTACTATTAGCAATATGCGTAGCAATGGAATTGGCATAATAACGACTAAATGTCTGCTCTACACATTCGTAAGGGTATTCCATCATATAAGGAAGAGCTTGTACAGCATACCAAGCGGGGTTGGAGGTAAACTCCAAAGTAAAACGTTGATGTTTGAGTGTATTGGAATTTCCGCTGTTGAGTAATTTCTCAAACTTGAAGTTCTTTTCTTGTTTTCCTCTGATAGGCAAGGGCATTGTTTCAGTAACGAGCATTCGGTTGCTGAGTACCGGAAGTGTCATTTCTTCACCATCAGAGAAGTTACCCGCTTTTGCTACTACTCTGTAAGTAATTGCTTGCACAGCATCAGGGATTTTTATTTTCCATTCTAAATTTTGGCTTTGCCCAGATTTTATACTAAAGTTTTGTGTATCAGCGGAAGTAAAATTGATTTTTTTATTAGAAATAGCATCAAAAAACTCTAATTTGGCTTGCCCTTGTAATTCTTGCTTCTCTACCAAAGAAGTGATTTTCACGGCAAAAATCATCTCATCATTTTCTCTGAAAAAACGAGGCTGATTAGGCACAAGCATCAAATCTTTCTGTGTAACCAAGCTATTTTGACTTACTTTGTAGGCTAAATCTTGGGTATGCACAAAGCCGAGCATTTTCCAACGAGTGAGAGCCTCAGGAATGGTAAACTTGATAATAATTTCACCATTTTCGTTGGTACGCAAATCAGGATAGAAAAAGGCAGTTTCTGAGAAATTTTTTCTAATTTTTACATCATCAAAATTCTCCGTTTGGGTCTTTTTACCTTGTTTTTCTTCATCTCTGGTATCCTTGTCTGCGATGAGCATTGTCTTACTTTCAGTTTTGGGGCTCTCCTCATCTGCAGCTATACTATCTGTTACTGCCACTTCTGCCACCATCTCCTCTTTTTCTTCTAATTTTCCTGCCATAGCGGGTTTGCTGGCGTTCTTTTTATAGATGCCTCTTTCCCTTTGCCTGCGATAATGATAGAAACTTGGATGATAACCAAACCAATTCAAATTATCAAAGGTATAATAAAAAGCACTTTCGCTGGTATTCCAATAATAGGCTTTGAGCGTAAATTCTTTGCTACCAAAGCCATTAGCACTTTGCCAAGCAGACCAATAGTAATTATTTTGCCAGATACCAAAGTTCCAGCTATTCTCTCTAAAAACATCTAAAGAAGCATCGTAGAGGGTAGCAAGCATTTCGGCAGCTACTTTATCAGCTTTTTTACCTTTGATACGAATCTTCCATTCTTCTTGCTGGCCAGGCTGAAGTTTATTGCGATACGTTTCAAAAATAACTTCTAAATCTTTGTTGGTATAAGGAACATTGATAAAAGTTTGTTGATTATACAAACGATTGTGAGCTACTGCTGCTGCAAAAACGTATAAACCTCCTCTGTAGTTCTCTTGCAGGCTTATTTCGCTGATTTTCTGTTCATTACTAATCTTCAACCAATCTGTTTTGAGCACATCTTTCCCCAATACCACTTCATATAGTACGTTCCATTTGCCAGAAGCACTTAGCAATATTTCAGCTTTTTCATTGGTTTCGTGTGTATTTTTTAGGCTCTTGATAGAAAGATTTTTGGGGTAAGGCAGATTTTTTGATTTTTCAGAAATTACCTCAAAATACATTTTATTTTTCACGGCTTGCCCAAACTTATCTTGAGTTAGCATTTCTACCATATACACCCCTTGCTGCCATTTTTTCAGGTCTTTTATCTCAAATTCTTGCTTTTCGCGGGTGTTGAAGGCTAAGTTAAAGACACTTTTCTCTTTCTCCCAAAAAACTTTATTATCTTCATTTTGATAAGCCTCCATCGGAAACATTTTCTCGAAATCAGTTTTACTTAGATAACTCAGCTCGGGTTTTTGCCATAATCTCTGCTTAAAAGCCTTTTGAGGAGATTTAAGTTTATAAATATGGATTTCTCCTTGTGCAGGTTCAAACTCACCCATCAAATTAGTAGTTTGGATTTTGAAGGCTTTATTTTGCCAATTATCCTGTTGGATGTCCATTAGGTTTGTACTGATTTCCAAGGCTTTGTAACCTATTTTTACTACCGTTTCAGAGCTACGCGTTTCACCATTCAAATCTGTTACATCAGCATAAACGGTATAATAGAAAATAGGCTCATTAGCTTTATCCAAACTCAAATCAGGTATTGCTTCAAAATTCACTTTGAAAACTCCATTTGCATCTGTTTGGCTTGTACCATTGGTGATTTCTATTTCTGGGCTTTCTGGATAATACCCATACCAACGCCACCAATATGGAAATACAGCTTTCCGAACAACTCTATACTTTACTTGGGCATTATCAATATTAGCTCCAGAATAAGCCTGAGCTTTTCCCTCAACACTTACTTGCTCGCCTAAGCGAAAGGCTTGTTTTAAAGGTTCAAATTTTACTTCAA
>JANRLU010000252.1:0-10871 GCA_033762275.1 Thermonemataceae bacterium
TCAACCATACAAATCAGAATTAAAAAGATTAAAATTAGAATTATCTCCTTTGTTTGATGAGATATATTATGTATCCGCTGATAGATTAGGACCTCAAAAGTTTTATGATAATTATAATCCACAAGACTTTATACATACAGGAAAAAAAGGAGAATATACAGCACAAGTAATAGCAACACATAAAAATGTCCAAATAAATGATGTTAGGAGTAATAACGAAGCAGAGACCCAAAACTTAATAGATCAAGCAAGTTTTTGGTTGTCTGAAATTCTTGACACACCTAACCTTCAAATAAAAATTGATGACGCCAATCCATATATAAATATTTTGACATTTGTTATTAATGGTAAAGAATTCCGACCTCACAATGTTGGCTTTGGCTTTTCTTATACATTACCTATTATAATATCTGGCTTAATTGCAGAAAAGCGGAGCATCCTTATCATTGAAAATCCCGAAGCTCATTTACACCCCAAGGCACAGACTGAGTTAATTAAATTTCTTACTTTAGTGGCAGAAGCAGGTGTACAAGTTTTTATAGAAAGCCATAGTGACCATATTCTAAATGGATTAAGGGTTGCTATAAAACAAGAGCTTATAAAACCTAAAAATGTATCAGTTTTGTATTTTTATGGCAAAAATAATATTGAAATTGCCAATCCTAAAATAGATAAAGATGGTAGAATAGACCAGTGGCCTGATGGTTTTTTTGATGAGTGGGATAATAACTTAATGCTCTTAATGTAGATGATAGAATTAGTTTTTAATGAGATTTCTTTAGAAAAACCTGCAAAATCCTTGCAACAAGCCTCAAATGCTATCCAAGATATGTTTAGTATTGCTGACGAAGTTGTTAAACTTCATCAGCAGAAAGTCAGCATATTAGCAAAAATATTTTTTAATGCTATTTCATTATCCGAAGATTATACTTTTCAGCAATGGCTTACATCTTTACCTAAAGAATTGAAACAAAGATACTTAAATTATATTACTAAAAGTCCAATAATTCAAGAATACCCAGAATATCATTTTAGGGGTACGGAATGTCAAGGAGGATTTGCTTATGCTTGCCAAAATGATTTAGCTACAATTAGTTATGACCCTTACAGCGAGTGGGCAGAAATAAAATATCTTATTACGAAAAATAGCCTTGAAGAATTGGAAGATGATACTGAGGTTGTGTCAGAAGATTTGGAGGTATTACATATTCCTAATGCTTCAATGGTTTTCAAATTTGAGATTTTCTTTAGAAATAAAATTCAATTTACCCAAAATAAAAATTTTAGTAATTTAAAAAATATTCAAGATTTTTGGGATAATAGAGAAACATTGTTGCCAAACCTACATTTTTGCGAATGTGTAAACGAACAAATACAAGTATTTAGCATTGACGGTAAGGACTTTGGAATAATTTTTAATAAACTATCTATATTAAACGAATACTATGCTCATAACAAAGAAAAATATCCTAAAGATTTGGGTTTAAATTTTAGTTCAGAATCAGAATCTACCTTAAATCAATATTCACAAGAAAGAATATTTCAACTCCCAAATGGAGAAAACCAACTATTTACTTTACATATAAAACTTAATTCTCATAGAGTATACTTTCATTTTGAAAAAGTAACACAAAAGTGCTATATTGGATATATTGGTAAGCATTTGAGAACAGTAAAATACAATTAGATATATCTATCTTGGCAAATTTATATAAAATAGAAAACTTTTTCCTAACTTTACTATCTAAACCCATTAGCTTTGCAAGATTTTGACCTAAACTTTTATAATTACGAGCTACCTGCGGATAAAATAGCCCAAAAACCGCTTGAAAAAAGGGATAGCTCTAAACTCCTACTTTATCAAAAAGGAGTTATTTCGGAAACTACTTTTAATCAAATAAATGATTTTTTGCCTGAAAGTAGTTTTTTGTTTTTTAATGATACCAAAGTAATACCTGCTCGTATATGCTTTCAAAAAGATACAGGAGCTCTCATAGAGATTTTTTTGTTAGAACCTTTGAAGCCCTCCAAAGACTTCGCTACAGCAATGTTAGCGAAAAACGCTTGTACTTGGCGAGCATTGATAGGCAATAAAAAACGATTTAAACAAAGTATTCAGAAAGAAATTGTAGTAGCTAATAAAACTCTACTTTTGGAGTTCTCTCACAACAACGAGGATGAAGTTACATTCTCTTGGAATGATAATACACTTACCTTCAACGAAATTTTAGAGTATTTGGGGCAGATTCCCTTGCCGCCTTACATCAAAAGAACATTGCAAAAGTCTGATAATGAGCGTTATCAAACAGTATTTGCTAAACACAAGGGGGCGGTAGCGGCTCCTACAGCAAGTCTGCATTTTACAGAAGAAATATTACAAAAATTAAATAAAAAAAATATACAATATGATTTCTTAACCTTACACGTTGGGGCAGGTACTTTTCAGCCTATCAAAGAGTTGGAAGATTTTAGAAAACATACAATGCACGCAGAAAGTATTGTAATCACTAAAAAAAATGTAGAAAATATCATTCATTGTATAGAACAAAAACAACTTATCATTGCGGTAGGAACTACCGCCCTACGAACCTTAGAAAGTTTATATTGGTTTGGTGTGAAAATACTTAATAGCCCTGAAAAAGAATTTTCAGAAATAGAAGTAGCCAAATTAGATCCTTATCAACTTCCGCAAATTGCTACAATAGATGCTATAAGAGCTTTGTGGGACTTTATGGAAAAAAAACAGTACACAGAGTTGGTAGGGAAAACAGAAATATTTATATTTCCAACGTATATTTTTAGGGTAGTTGGAGGGTTAATTACAAACTTTCATTTGCCTAAAACAACTTTAGTGCTTTTGGTAGCGGCTCTTATTGGCGAAGATTGGCGAAAAGTATATCAATACGCTTTAGAAAACAACTACCGATTTTTGAGTTATGGAGATAGTTCATTACTTTTACCTTGAAAAATAAAATACTGAAAATGAAGTATTTAAAATATTTTTTTTCTTTTTGAAAAAACTTAATTTTCAAGACTTGATTTTTTTTAGCAACTTTGTTCCCCTGATTGATTTATTAGGTTAAAAAATATTGAATCGTGTTAAAAAACTCTTTGTTACATAATAACCTGATGACAAAAGACTACAAAACAGTGTGGGAGAATTGCTTAAATGTAATCAGAAAGCATTTACCTAAGCACGCTTTTGAAACGTGGTTTGGTCCTATCAATCCAATTGGTCTATATAATAATATCTTAACCATACAAGTACCAAGTTCTTTCTACTATGAATGGATAGAAGAAAACTATTTAGAGATACTTCGGAAAGCTATTGACCAAGAACTTGGACCCGAAGGTAAATTGGAATACTCTCTGATTGTAGATAAAGGAAATTCGGAGAGTTTGCCCAAAACAATGATTGTACCAAACACGAAAATAGAACTTGACATAAAAGCAAGGACAGAAAAGCCTAAAGAAGAGTTGCAAAAGCGTAAATATCAGATACTTAAAGATTACGAAAACTTTTTTAGAGATATACAATTTAACGAAAATTATACTTTTGATAACTTTGTGGAGGGCGACTGCAACCGTTTGGCTCGTTCTGCAGGTTTTGCAGTAGCCAAAAAGCCAGGCGTAACTGCTTTTAATCCGCTTATGCTTTATGGAGGCGTAGGTTTGGGTAAAACACATTTGGTGCAAGCCATTGCCAATCACGTAAGGTTCAACTCCCCTGAAAAAATAGTAGTTTATATCTCTTCAGAGAAGTTTGTAAATCAATTCATTGAAGAAATCAAGAATAGCAGTATTCAAAAACTTACCAATTTCTATTTGCAAATAGATGTGTTGATAATAGATGATGTGCAATTTTTGGCAGGAAAGGAAAGAACACAAGAAATGTTTTTTCATATTTTTAATCATTTGCATCAACACGGAAAACAAATTATTATGACTAGCGACCGCCCACCCAAAGAACTGAAAGGCTTGGAGGATAGGCTGCTTTCGCGTTTCAAATGGGGACTTACCGCTGACCTCCAACAACCTGATTTTGAAACAAGGCTTGCTATTATTCAGAGAAAACTTCAAAATGAGGGGATTACTATTAGTTACGACGTAATTGACTACCTCTCACATACCATAGATAGTAATATCAGGGAGTTAGAGGGGGTGATTGTTTCTTTACTGGCAAGGTCTAATCTGGAGCGTAGAGAAATAGACGTACAACTTGCCAAAGAAACTATCAAACATATTATTCAAAAATCAGATGAACGCCACCCTGAAAATATAGATACAAGTATTGATGGCATACAGAGAGCTGTTTGTCAGTATTTTGGTGTAACAGAGCAAGACCTAAAAGGCAAAACAAGAACGAAATCTTTAGCTTTAGCAAGACAAATAGCCATGTATTTGTGTAAGGAGTACACAGAACTCTCTCTAAAAGCCATAGGGTTTCACTTTGGCGGTAGAGACCATAGTACAGTTATTCATGCAGTACAAACTATCAGTGATATGCGTGAGTTAGATGCTGTCGTTAGAAATGATTTAGCTTCTTTGATTAAAATTTTAAACAAAAAATAAAGATACAATGAATTACTCTATGCAATATATACCAGAACGTAGCCAAAAACCAAGACAAAACGGACTTACAATGGTGATGGATAAAGGATTGAGTGTAAGAGAGATAGAAGACCTCATAGAGGTTGGGGGAGAACATATAGATATGGTGAAATTGGGCTGGGCAACTTCCTATGTAAGTGCTAACTTGCAAAAAAAGTTAGATGCATATAAACAAGCGGGTATTCCTACATATTTTGGAGGGACACTCTTCGAGGCATTTATCATTCGTAATCAGTTTGAAGATTATCAACGCCTATTGGATAAATACCAAATGCCCTATGCAGAAGTTTCTGATGGTTCTATAGAATTACCTCATGATAAGAAGTGCTTCTATATCAAGGAGTTAGCAAAACAAGTAACGGTTCTTTCTGAAGTTGGTTCTAAAGATGCCGAAAAGATTTTGGCTCCTTACCAATGGATAGATTTAATGAAAAGCGAGTTAGATGCAGGAGCTTGGAAAGTAATTGGGGAGGCTCGAGAGTCGGGTACAATCGGGCTTTTTAGGGATTCTGGAGAGGTGAGGCAAGGTTTGGTGAAGGAGATTATCAACAGCATTTCGGCGGAGAGAATTATATGGGAAGCTCCACAAAAATCGCAGCAGGTTTGGTTTGTGAAACTTTTAGGAGCAAACGTAAATTTAGGAAATATAGCTCCACAAGAAGTCATATCTTTGGAAACCATACGCTTAGGCTTGAGAGGAGATACTTTTTCTCTTTTTTTACCTAAAGAATTACAATAATAGATGTGATGCGTGTTCTGATTGTAGATGACGATGAAGATATTTTGTTGGCGGCGAAAATGTTTCTCAAGAAACACGCCAAAGAGGTGGTCATGGAATCTAACCCAAAAAAAATTCCTTTTCTACTCAATCAATCGAAATATGATGTAATCCTTTTGGATATGAACTTTACTGAAGATACCACTTCTGGTAAAGAGGGTTTTTATTGGCTTGAGCAAATTTTACAGCAAGAGCCTAAAGCGGTTGTAGTGATGATTACGGCTTTCGGTGATATAGAAATGGCTGTGAAAGCCCTTAAAATAGGAGCAACTGACTTTGTTCTCAAACCTTGGCAAAACGAAAAACTTTTAGCAACTATTTTATCAGCAGCAAAACTTAATGCTTCTTACAAAGAAGTAGAAAATTTGCAGAAAAATAAACAAGCCTTAGCTGAAGTGAGTAGCAGTGGTGAGATTATAGGAGAAAGTAAAGCCATCAAAAAACTGTTGGCAATGATTGATAAAGTAGCTCACACAGAGGCAAATGTACTTATATTGGGAGAAAATGGTACAGGTAAAGAGCTGGTAGCTAAGGCTATACATAAAAAGTCAAAAAGATTTTCAGAGAACTTTGTGAGCGTGGATATGGGAGCTATCAGCGAAACGCTCTTTGAAAGCGAGCTTTTTGGGCATAAAAAAGGGGCTTTTACTGATGCCAAAGAAGATAGAATGGGACGTTTCGAGTTGGCTCACAAAGGAACTTTGTTTTTAGATGAAATCGGGAATTTAGCCCTCACGCATCAAGCCAAACTTTTGGCGGCTCTTCAAAATAGAAGTATTACGCCTTTGGGCACTAACAAAAATATTTCTATAGATATTCGCTTAATTTCAGCGACTAATCTGGATATACATCAGGCGGTAGGCAATGGCGATTTCCGTCAAGATTTGCTTTATCGCATCAATACCATAGAATTACATTTGCCACCCCTCAGGGAACGCATAGGTGATATAGCCATCTTGGCACAATATTTTTTAGAGAAATATGCTAAAAAATATCATCTTCAAAATCCCAAACTATCTGCTTCAGCTTTAGAATTTCTTGAGAAATATCCTTTCCCAGGGAATGTTCGTGAGTTGGAGCACGCCTTGGAGCGAGCTATGATAATGAGTGAAGGTAGCTTATTGGAAGCTGATGATTTTCAGTTTCTTACATCCCAAAAAACACCTAAAATTCAGCTGCAATTAGAACAAAATAAATTACAATTAGACGAAGTAGAAAAAGACCTTATCCAAAAAGTATTAGACAAACATAATGGTAATATCTCTAAGGCTGCCAAAGAATTAGGACTTACCAGAGCTTCTTTGTACAGAAGATTGGAAAAGTACGATTTGTGATTTTTCTCGCCTAAAATGAAAGAATAAGTAATAGGCTTACGTAGTACTTATCAGAAATGAGTGTTATGAAGTTATGAAACATCTAATTTTCAACAAGTTAATTGCTAAAATTAAAAGTTCAACTACTAAGGTTTAAGCCCTATACTCTATTACATTAGTTATGGATTGCCAAAATTTCTCTGATAGCCAATTAGTTTATAAATCAATAGAAAATAGCATTTATTTTGAATGTTTGTATAAAAAATATGAATACAAATTAACACGTTTTGTAAGCAGAAATTCTAACTTCGGCACAGAAATAATTCAAGATATATTACAAGATGCTTTTATTAAGATTTGGAAAAATATTAGAGATTTTGATGATTCTCAATCTTTTAGCACTTGGGCGTATAGGATTGTTTACAACGAAACTGTGTCTTATTGGCGAAAAAGCACCTCTTTTGGGAAGAATAAGACCAAAGATATAAGTAATTTTTTGAATTTAAGTGCTGAAAACAACGAATTATCTTTTGAGAAAGAAGAAAAGGTGATGCGAATTATCAATAAATTGCCTCAAAAATATAAATCTGTACTTATATTAAAATATTTTGAAGATATGGGTTATGAAGAAATTTCAGATGTACTTCAAATACCAGAAGGCACAGTAGCGACACACCTAAACAGAGCCAGAAAAATGTTCTTTGAAGTAGCTAATAATATGAATGTTTCATTTATTGATTAAAGTAAATATTATGGAAAATTTTGAAAAAATTATAAACAGAATTCAAAAGGAAGACATTCAGCCTATAAAAAAATGGGTATTTCGTACCAGAGATTTGTTCGTTGCCTTTGTCTTTTTCACATCGTTATTATTAGGGAGTATATCTTTTTCTATTATACTTTATGCTATAAAACAATCTGATTTTCAAATAATTAATCATTTCTATCACTCAAAAATAGAAACTTTTTTAGTTATTCTGCCTTATTTTTGGCTGATACTTTTGCTTTTTTTCACCGTTTTGGCATTTATAGGCTTTAAAGGTTTTAAAAAGTCTTACAAATTTAGTTTTGTGAGCACACTCAGTTTAAACTTTTTATTAAGTGTAATCATAGGAACGATGATATTTATTAGTGGAGGTTCTCAACTTTTAGAGCGTAAATTTGCAGATAACGTAAATATGTACCAAAGTTTGGCTGAATATAAAAGAAAAATATGGCTCAACCCTGATAAAGGGCTTTTAGCAGGCGAGATTTTTAAGGCAAATGAAAAATTTATTTATATCAAAGATTTTGACAAAAAAATATGGAAAATAAATTTAGTGAAAGAAACTTTTATTCTTCCTATGGTAGATTTGATAAAAGGTGAGCAGGTGAAATTAACAGGTAAAAAGCTCAATGATAGTACTTTTGAGGCGGATATGATAAGACCTTGGGGAGGCATTGAAAAAATTAGAAAAAAAAATAGGAAAAACTGAAAGATTTTGAAAAGCCTTTGCGTATCACTAATTGAAATTTAAAAAAATAAAATTATGGAAAGGTCAATTTTTTTCAGTTTGTTACTTGTTGCAAGTATTTTTTCTTCTTGCAAAGATAAGAATACAAATAGCTTATTAGAAGCGAATAGTAGTCAAGTGCTTACTTGTAATTTAGAGAACCCCTCTGATAGCATTACCAATGAAGAGGTAGAAATGTTAAAATTTATGAGAGAAGAGGAAAAATTAGCTAGAGATGTGTACAGATATTTGTACAAAAAATACGCCTTGAAGGTTTTTAATAATATAGCTAATAGCGAGGATACTCATATGGGGGAGATTTTGTGCTTGCTGAATCAATATCATATTTCTGACCCTGCTTCTATTGAAGAAGGGGTATTCAACAACCAAGCAATACAAGTCTTGTATAATCAACTTATAGAACAAGGAAATATTTCTTTGACAGAAGCCTTAAAAGTAGGAGCTACCATTGAGGACGTAGATATAAGAGATTTAATGGAGAGTAGAGCAAAAACAAGTCAGCTATCATTGATATTTTTGATAGATTGACCTGTGGCTCAAGAAATCATATGAGAAGTTTTGTTTCTAACTTGAATAAAAATGGCAGGGCTTATACCCCACAATTTATATCACAAGAACTTTATGACGAAATAATCAACTCTTCTAACGAGCAATGCTCTTATTAAAAACATAGTTAAGGTCAGAAAAATACCTTCTGACCTTTTTATTTTAAAATTTTACTTGTTTCCTTCCTGAAAAACTAATAGATTGCTGCACTAACTTAAATCAAATCTATTATGAATCTCGTTGAAAAGGTAAAAAATGTACTACTTTCTCCAAAAACCGAATGGGAGAAAAGTGTAAGCGAAAACACTACTTTTGCTTCATTGCTCACGGGTTATGTGGCACCTTTAGCCGTATTGGGGGCGATAGCTGCCTTTATCGGTTATGGTTTTATTGGTTACTCCGTATTGGGAGTAAAAATTGTGGGTATGCAATTAGGAATAGCTTTGGCTATCAGTACTTTACTGAATCCTATTCTTTCTTATGTTATCGTAACTTATGTGGTGAATATGTTGGCTCCATCTTTTCAGTCAGAAAACAATTTGGATAAATCAGCCAGATTGGTGGCTTATTCGCAAACGGCAGGTTTGGTAGCCAGTCTCTTTAGTATTATTCCTGCAATTTCTTTTTTAGGAATCATTGGTCTGTATGGTTTGTATATTGCTTGGATAGGCTTACCTATCATGAAAAATACACCTAATGAGAAAAAAGTTACTTATGTAGTGGCTATTATTGTGGTGGCTATTATAGCGAACATCGCATTAAGTTTTGTACTTGATATAGTAATGAAAACTTTAGGGCTACCTACTTTATCCTCTGCCGTGATGGGCTCTATGAGATAGGCAACTTACTTATATTGAACTTAAAATTATCCTCATTGGTGATAGTTTCTTACTAAAACTGATGAGGCTTTTTTGTGGAAAATACTTGAAGAATTTATTGGTTATTTTTTTAAAAAAACGAGTAAAATTATTGCAAATATTTGTCTGTTTCTTATTTTTTTTGTTGATTTACAGCTAAATACAAATAAAATCTTTATGAAATTTTTTATAGATACGGCAAATATCGCTGAAATTCAGGAAGCTAATGACCTGGGCGTTCTTGATGGAGTAACAACAAACCCTTCTTTGATGGCAAAAGAGGGCATCACGGGCAAACAAAATATTTTGGAACATTACGTTAAAATATGTAACTTGGTAGAGGGAGATGTAAGTGCCGAGGTTGTCGCCACCGATTTTGAAGGAATGGTGCGAGAAGGCGAAGAGTTGGCATCTCTACACAAAAATATCGTGGTAAAAGTACCCATGATAAAAGAGGGTGTGAAGGCTATCAAATATTTTTCTAATAAAGGCATCAAAACAAATTGTACGTTGGTGTTTTCGGCAGGTCAAGCTATTTTAGCAGCCAAAGCAGGGGCTACCTATGTTTCTCCCTTCATAGGTCGTTTAGATGATGTATCTACAGATGGGCTTACACTCATAGAGCAACTTGTTCAAATTTATCAGAATTACGACTTTGAGACGCAAATTTTGGCGGCTTCCGTTCGCCACGTGATGCATTTGGTACAATGTGCCGAGATAGGAGCAGATGTAGTTACTTGCCCACTTGGGGTAATTACTGGTTTGCTCAAGCATCCACTCACAGATATTGGTTTGGAGAAATTCTTAGCCGATTATCGTAAAGGCAATCAATAAGTTAAAATTACTCCCATTTTTTCGTTTGTAAGCATAAATGGGAGTATTATTTTTTGCTTAATTTAAAAAAGAGACACTTTTGATTTTACCATAATAAAACAATAAATTGTTTTATTTGTAATTTGGGACTACTATATTTGCGATTCTATGGGCTTTCTTAGGAAACATATCTTTTTTCTTCGAGTATTTTGGTTTCTGATGGGGATTCATATACTTAACTTTAGTATAGACTCTCCAGACAGTCATTCTGATGATATACCAGAAGACTTGAGTTACAATGATATTGAGAGTTTTTTTGAAATATTTGTTGAAAATGTTCTTGGATATGAAAATGCCATTGAAGAGCACGATGAAGATGACGCAGAAACAAGAAGTTCTACGGATATTTCTAAGATTATATTCTTCTCCGATTTTCATT
>JANRLU010000253.1:0-1544 GCA_033762275.1 Thermonemataceae bacterium
CCTTGATTTGAGGGATAAAGTGATTAGCCAAGTAAGCAACCAAATACAAGGCATCAAAAAATATGGGGCTTCTGCCCAAACGCAAAGTTTTGTTTTTAGAGCTTTTGAAAAGAGAAAAGAAAAGATTTTCCTGAAAAAAAACTTTGATTTTTATGCCAAAAAAGAAGGGATAGAAACAGCTCGCATAGAATATTTGAAACAGCGAGGTCTGCTAACGGAGGAAAATCCTCAAGAAGATAGTTTGCAAAAAGATAGTATTCCTAACCAAATCCCCAAGGATACGCTTACAAAGCCTTACGACCCTAATTATATCAATACAGATGATTATGAGTTTGACCCTCAAATTGTCAAAGAAATAAAAGAACTTTACAAAGACAAAAGAAATGAATTGGTGCTTCCACAGAAGAAAAAAGATAAAAAAGATATAGATATAAAAGGGGCATACCCTTACGAACCGCAATTTACTACAGAAAGTAGCGTAACAACACCTATTGTAGACCCCATTAGAGGTTTTGGTTTGCTTTTTGAGGTAGAACTGAGCGATTTGTTGGAAAATCATAAAATGAAAGGTGGAGTTTTTGGTATTTTTGACCTTAGAAGTAGTAATTATTTTGCTGAATATCAGTATCTTAAAAATAGAGTAGACTGGACAATTCGTTATGATAGAAAAAGTATTTATGTGAACCAACCCAATGTAGGGGTTGCTCAACGTTATGCGAGCAATCGCTTTTCTGTTATGGCGGCTTATCCTTTTACTAATTCGGCTCGTGTAAGTTTGACAGGTGGTTATTTGGATAGACGATATGTAGATATGTTTCAGTTACTTACTTTTCCTCAATACACCAATTATTTTTACTCTAAAGCGGAGTTTAGTTATGACAATACCATTCCGAAGGGGCTTAATATGGTGGAGGGAACGCGTATCAAGGCTTACTACGAGTTTATGCCTTCGCTTTCCAATCCTGAGGAAAGTTTCGATAAAATTTTAGTGGATATTCGTAATTACCAGTCTATTAGCAAGGAAATTGTATTTGCAACAAGACTTAGTTTTGGAAGATTTGGGGGGAAATCTCCCAAACGCTATATGCTTGGCGGTGTAGATAATAATTTTGGTGAAACGGCAAATTTGGCGGTGGGTGGAGCTGAACCTCTTGATATTTCGCAAGAATACGGCAATCCTGATATTTTATTTCACGAATTTGCTACTAATTTGAGGGGTTTTTCATATAATAAACTTTCAGGTAAAAGTTTTGTGTTATTCAATGCCGAAATTAGAGTGCCTATTGTGAAATATTTATTTCAAAACTCTATTTCTTCTAATTTTTTCAAAAACCTGCAATTTACTGGTTTTGGAGATATTGGTTCGGCTTGGAATACGGCTGCCCCTTGGGAGAGGCAAAATGATATTAATACAACTATCATAGATACACAACCTTCTTTTGTGGCGACTGTCAATAACTTTAAGAGTCCTTGGCTGGCAAGCTATGGTTTTGGGGCAAGAACTTTATTTTTGGGTTATTACCTTAAATTAGATGCTGCTTGGA
>JANRLU010000254.1:0-19335 GCA_033762275.1 Thermonemataceae bacterium
CTCTTGGATAGTTATCTCCCAAATCTACACCTATAAAATTACCATTTTTACTTGCCATTAAGAAATTATCAAAAGAATGTCCTGAAGTTTGTCCAGTATTTCGAATAATCTCAAGGGTATTGCTATCAAACACAAGAGCAATTCCTCCTTGGTGATTGAGCCCATCACCACTTTTATTCATTGTTCTTGCCATAAAGATAGCTAAGGTCTGGTTGTTGTAGGAAAGTGCAGCAGCGTAATTACCAAAAGCGAAAATATCTAAATTTTTTTTATCAGAGTTATAAGATTTTTTTAAGATTTTTCCCCCATTTTTGTCAGTTTTATACAAAGAAAGAATATCATTACCTTTATTACGCTCGTAATCATCGCTGCTCACAGCATAATAGAGGTTATTTTTGTCATCAATGCAGGCTGCAAGCAATTTTTCACTTTTTTCGGAGTTGAGCACACTTGTTTTCCCTTGTTTCAAATCCTCCGAAAAAACAGTGTAGTAAATGATTTTACTTTTCTCGTCTTGCCAGATAAGGCTTAGTTTTTCATCTGTATGTTTGAGTAAAAAAAACTTTCTTCTTGATTTTGTGTAATAATCTTGTGTGGCATTACCAGGTACGTTTATTTCTGTTGTTTCCCATTTCCCGATGGGTGTTTCTAAAGCAGTAGCAGTTGTTTCAGAGTTGCCATTATTACTTTGTGAGGAGGTTTTTGAAATTTTCAAATCTTTCCAATAACCCTCAAAGCAGTTCCCATTACCAAAATCTACGCTACTAATATTTTTATCGCTGCTAATGTATTGCTCATTGAGTATAATATTTTTTTTACTGAAAATCAGCGTTTTATCCAGAAAAATCTGAAGCTCTTGATTTTTTAAGGAAATTTGTAGGAGATACCATTGAGAGTGCTTCAGGCTAATCTTTTCTACGGCATAGCTAAGGTTGTGGTTATTGATTTCTACTTGGAGTTGCCCTTCAGGAGAAATATAAAGCCCCAAAAGTCTTGCTGATGAACCTATCATAAAAATAGGCATTTTTTTCAAACGGCTTGCTTTAAAAGAAAGCGAAAGGTAGAAATTTCCTAAGTCCCATTCCGAAATAAAGGGACTTAGGACAGCATTACCTTTTTGCTTACCAAAATCATCATAAACGCCTTCTGTATAAGTGCCACCACCCGAAAATATAGTGTTGATGAGTTTCATGGAGGTATATTTTTGTCCAAGTTCTTCTCCGCTATTGTTGAGGGGATAATGTGCCACCAACTCAGCAACTTGGGCTTTGAGTATAAGAGGGGCGAAAAGAAAAATTACGATAAATTTAGCCAAGCATTTTTGCATAAGGGTTATGTAGAAATTGAAAATGATATTGGTAAGAGTTACTTCACTATTACACTAATTTCGGCTTCCTTTTCAGTTTGCCCTCTGAACATATTAGAGATTTTTACTTGGGATTTGCCCTTGCCCACTGCTTCAAATATAACAGTAACAACTGATTCATCTGCACCTGTCATTCCTGGCTCTTGCTTATTTTTGAAGGCGGTGTGTGTATCTACTTTTTTTAGGACAGCTTCATCGCTGCTACTTACTTCTCCATAGATACCTACTGAACCGTGTTGTTTGTATTGAACATAAGCCTTCTGACCTACTTTTAGCTCTATTCTTTTTTTCTTCAAAGAGCTAAGGTTTTTCATGCCTTTACTCGGTTTAAAAGGCTTGGTTTCATCTTGAGCATACAAGGCTATAGAAGCCAAAAACAAAATTTGTAATAAGAAAAACTTTACTTTCATATAGATATGTTTTTATTGGTTGCGACTTCTTTAGTGGGGAGGTTACTATTACCAAACCCGAAAATACTTCCAAAAACTCCTCCCAAAATATGGGCAAACTCTGAAACTTGGTTGCTTTGCATACTATTGATGACTTCTTTGCCTACGAATAATACCAATACCAAAATAAAAGTGATTGGAATAACTTTAGCTTTCATATTGGTAAATGAGGCAAGTAAAATCATCATAAATACAACGCCACTTGCCCCCAACAGAGCTGTATCCAGAAAAACAACATTGAGGATACCTGTGGCTAAGGCTGTAACAAAAGACATTCCTAACATCATTTTAGCCCCGTATTTTTCTTCCAGAATAGGTCCTAAGATAAGAATAAGCGAAAAGTTCCCAAATAAATGTTCCCAATTACCGTGCCCTATGGCGTGAGAAAATAAGCGGAAGTAATCCAAAGGATTAGCCCAGTCCATACTGCTCCCTACCATAAAAAAACCTTTCGTGAAGTCATCACCTAAGGCTCTTACTACAGTGGCTATGAGAGCAAATGTAAGTGTAAAAGGAGCGTTGTAAACTATCTTCATTATTTTTATATTTTGAAACAAAGCTATACTTTTTTTTGAGAAATACAAATACTATCACACAAGATATTTCTATTTTTTGGGGCTTTATACCACTTTACTAGTAAATATTTGGGGGATATTCCTATTTACAGCCGATAAATATGTCATTTTGTCCTGTTTTTGTATAAAAATACTTATGTTTTTGTCATTTTGGCATAAATTAGCGTCAAGACGTCTCAATGAAAACTAATTTTAGGTTTTGGTATAGATATTGGTTTTAGGCTATACAGAAACTAAAAATTGTTTAACTCTAAATTTTATTTATTATGACACTTGTTAGAAAAAACAACTCGCTATTCCCCAACTTTTCTTCTATTTTTGATGATTTTGTAGGGACTGAAGCCTTTAAATCAAAAAGTGTGGCAACAATTCCGGCTGCCAATGTGAAAGAGAACGAAGAAGGCTTTATTGTTGAGCTTGCAGCTCCTGGCAAACAAAAAGGAGATTTCAAGATAGAGCTCAATCATAATGTCTTGAGTATTTCTTCCGAAAACAAAGTAGAGAATGAGGAAAAAGACGAAAAAGGTAATTATACACGCAGAGAGTTTAGCTATAGCTCTTTCCAAAGAAGCTTTGTGCTTCCTAATAGTGTAGATGCGGATAAAATCTCCGCTAATTACGAGAACGGGTTATTGAGTATCAGTATTCCCAAAAAAGAGGAAGTAAAAAAGAAGCCTATTAGAAGTATTGAAATTGTATAAATTATGAGACGAAAAAGCCATCAGAATTTCTGGTGGCTTTTTTTATTTTTCATAAATAAAAAACTAACTGATATAAACTGCCCACTCTTCATCCAAAACAACCTTAATATGCTCCTGTAAAGTAGTAGCTAAAGCATAACCTACGTAATCAGGATTAACGGGATAGGTTTTATAGTTACGATTGATAAGCACCAAAGTTTGCAGTTTTTTGAGTGGAATTTCAAAAAAAGGTTTCAATGCGTAAAACATTGTTTTTCCGCTATTGAGTACATCATCAACCACAATAATATTCTGATTGCTTAATATTTCTGCGGATACGGAAACCTTGATTTCATTGTTTAGCGGGTTATTTTTATCCAATTGTAGTCCAGCCAAATGTATCTGTAAGGGTGAAATTTCTTCAAGTTCTTTTTGCAAAAGTTTGGCTAAATGCAAACCCATTGGCTCAATTCCAAGCAAATATAAAGATTTTTCTTCAAAATGATTTTCATAAATTTCGTAGGCAAGCCTTCTTATTTTTTGCTGTATTTGCCAATGGGTCAGAACTACTTTCATAATTTTTTATGCACTAAATACGCTTGAAAGAGCTTTTTGGATAATTTCTTGCATTTTTTTCAAATCCTCATCAGTCCAATTTATTTTGACAACCAAAGATATAAGCCTGCTAATGAGGTCATTAGATTTTGGTATCTCTAAATTTTCGTAGTCTTGCGGTGTTCCTAAGAGGTGAGCCACCGTTTTCATGGGGGTTTTGAGTGAGCGGATATGCTCCCAGTTTCTGATGTAATGATATTGGTTGTCCCACCAATACTGAATACCTGTATAAGTGCCCATACCTTCATTTCGGAGAGCTTGCAACACAGCTCTTGCTGAAGCCTCGTCGGGTAAAAAGAAGTCCATAAAGGTAGCAGCATCACCATTAGGGTCAGGGATATGACGGAAACTTACTTGTGAAAACTGAGCCAAAGCCTCTTGTAGAGCCTTTTTGTTATGGCGTTGTTTTTCCAGAATATAGTCAATTTTACGGATTTGAGCCAGACCAATGGCTGCATTGATTTCCCCGATACGATAATTGAAGCCGATGATAGGGTGTTGCTCCATTCCTCGATTGCTGCCGATATGGTCGTGCCCGTGGTCGGAGAATTGTTCAGCTAAGTGATAGAGTTTTTCATCATTGGTAATAATGGCTCCGCCCTCGCCACAGGTAATAATTTTGAAGAAATCAAAAGAAAAACAGCCCATTTGCCCGAAAGTTCCTGCGGCTTTTCCTCGATAACTTGCTCCTAAGGCTTGTGCAGTATCCTCTATCAAAAGCAAATTATGTTCTTTACAAATAGCTACAATTTCCTCAATTTTTGCCATACTTCCACACATGTGCACCAAGACAACCGCTTTAGTTTTGGGAGTAATAGCATTTCTGATACCCTCTGGCGAAAGACACAGCGTTTCGTCAATTTCTCCAAAAACAGGCAAAGCCCCACCCAACAAAGCCCCTTCAACGGTAGCGATATAAGTAAAGGGAGGCACAATTACCTCGTCTCCTGCCCCAATTCCGCAGGCTGCCATCGCGGTAGCCACTGCCGTAGAGCCACTCGAAACGCTATGAGCATATTTTACATGATTGAATTGGGCTAAGGCTGCCTCAAATTCTCGGGCTTTCCAATGTCCATTTCTTAGGTCATCGTGGTTGTAGCGAAAAAGAATACCACTTTCCAACACATCATTTATTTCTTTGCGTTCTTCTTGTCCAAAAAGTTCTGTTCCAGGCATAAATTTCTTTTTTGATGGAGTAAATAAAAGCCAAATTTCTCTAAAAACTCTCAAAAAAAGAATTTTTTTAAAGAAAAAATTTAGGAAGTTATAGGGTATCTACTTTGGTATTTTTGCATGTATAGTAAAAATACCAAAGTATGATTAAAATAGGTGAAAGGAATTATTTGAATAGTTGCACCCAACCTTTGGAGTTATGGGTACCTTCATCGCAGCCTTTTCCTTGATAGCTAAGGCTATAATAGTATTTGCCTGCGGGTAAATTTCCACCATCCCAACCATCAAGCAAGTTGTTACTACTATATACTTCTTTGCCCCAAACATTATAGATGCGTATTTCTCCGTAACTTACCCCTTGAATGTGCTTGGGGAGAAATTTTTCATTTTTCCCATCTCCATTAGGACTAAAAGCATTAGGGTACTCAACTATGGGCTTGCCAAAAGGATAGTTAGGCTCTGTTTCATCAGGTAGGTAAGAAGCTACCATCGTATTTATATATCCTATCCCATAAAAAATGCTGCCAGGCATGCGGTTATAGGTTATGGGGCGAAGGTTACAAGCTGTACCAGGCAGATTGGGGGAGTCTATGACATACTGATCAATTCCTTCAAAACGAGTATAGACTGATGTGCTATGATTACCAGAAAGGGTATAATATATTTTTCCGTTTATATGACTCCAGAGGCTAGACTTGTACGTGGGAAATTCTGAGATGAGGGTCTTACTTTTGGCAATATCTTCTGCAAATAAATCGTATTGGTGCAATAAGTACTTCTCAAAAAGACCATCTATATCTTGCGAACTTACTACATTGCTATACGAGCCAGTTTTTAGTGAAATGCTCAATGCATATAGATACCTTCCATTGGGAGATAGGGCTATATCACACAAATATTCTCTTTGCTTAAAACTTGGACTGATGCGTGTGGGGCAGTACACCTTGCCCATTTCCTTATCAAAACGGAACATTTCTATAGTTTGGTAGTCAGCCATTCTTACAATTATATTACCATTGCTACTGATAATCATTTTACCAGAATCTTCAACATAATAATCTAGGTGAAGATTGAAATCCGATTGTAGGAGAGATGGAAGGTTTGCATCTACAGGGTCATCATCTTCATAAGCACTCAGACCAATAGAGAAAATCTGTTCTTTGTCTATTTCTAAGCCTTTATTGCTAAGCGGGAAAACTCTGAAAACATTATCCCCTACACCATGAAAAATAACCCAAAAGTCTTTTTGATTGGCGTGCTGTGTAATACCTACTCTTGAAGCACCATTAGGTCTTATTATCCGTTCATTATGGATAATCTCTCCTTTCTGTCCTGGTCTGAGTTTGAGAGCATTCCATTGAAAGCCATTGAACTCAGTGTCGTTGCCTACTGAGGTATAAAAAACATTGGTACTGGTGTCTGCGTGAGTGATAAAGACATCATAAATGTCGCTCTCACCTGGGCGGTGAACGCTAATGATATCGCTACTATGAAAATAATTATCTTCAATAGGAGGGGTTGAGCTATCTATGTAGGGAATAGAATCGTAAAAAACATAGTTATCTTGTAGGCACACAAACTGCAACTCACCCTTTTCGTCGGAGATACAACTACTTTTATCAATAGATGTGCTGTTTGTATAGGTAATAAATCCATATGGATATTTTCCATACCACTTGATGGTATAGTTATCTTCCAAATAAAAAACTTTATTAATGCCACAGGCAACATTTTTCGCTCTTAAACTTTGGGGAGTAGCAGAGAGATTAGCAAGTATGACAATAGAGAGAATAAATAATAGCTTCATAAATTCACAAAAAATTAATTTAGATACCTTTGCAATTTTATGAATTTTTTTTAGAATTGCAAAGTGATTTTATCTAAACTTTTTTATTTATGAGAAAAAACAAAAAACGGTTAAAAAATCTTTACAGGCTTGTTTTTATGAAATTATTGAGACCAATATTTTTGCTCTCTCTCTCTCAATAGTTTTTTTGTATTTTCCCAAGATTTGTTATGGGGAAAGGCTATCAATGCTATCTATGATAGTACCTTAGTTAATAATGGGGCTTGCCAAGCTATCAATATAAAAGTTGGTAACGATGGTTATGTTTATGTTTTAGGCACTTTTTCTGGAGATTTGGACTTTGGTAATGGCATTAGATTAGAGGGCTCGCAAAGGTATCTTATGCCGCCACTCATAGACCAAGACATTTATTTTGCTAAATACTCTTCTTCGGGGGTTTGTGTATGGGCAAGAGCTATTTCAGTACACCAAAACGCAATGGCTGTTTCTCTTGATTTAGATGAAACTAATAATTTGTATATAGCGGGTTATTTTTCTGGTACTACAGATTTTAGTGCCGGTCAATCTCCTTCTTCTAGTACGGGGACAGCTTGTGGTGGCTTGTATCCAGAGTGCAGAGCTGGCTTTCTTGTAAAATATGATAGCGATGGAAACTACAAAAGAGTTAAATATCCACAAGATAATGATAATGGAGAGATTTATCCTTATGCCATTAAGTGTAAGGATGAGATCTACACCATAGGAAAAACTGGATTCTTGCAAGCTTATTCAGATGGCTTGGACGTTTTTAGAATAAATAAATCCATCTTTTCTAATCCCTTAAATGCTACAGCTTATGCTACTGATATTGATGTAGATGATGAAAAAAATGTGTATATAACAGGAAAATTTTTTGCAGATGATGATTTTGGTGAGGGAGACACACTGTCTCCTCTTAACGGTTCGGCTTTTTATGTAAAATATAAAAAAAATACCGATGGTACTTATAATTTGGCGTGGAAAAGACAATTTGCAGGTAGTTTTACAGCTAACGAAATAGATGGCATAGGTATTGTTTTGGGAAAGAATAATGAGGTGTACGGTTTAGCTACAAACAACACGGATTCTGTTACTACTTATATATTAAAAATGAGCAGGTCAGATGGCTCGTTAGATGGAAGTTGGGCTGATAGTGGTATAAGAACCATTCGTAATATAGGAACACTGCCTTATAGTTCAGATGTTGGGTCTTCTGCTATTACTGTACAACCTGAAAATGGAGATATTTTGGTTGCTGCAACCGCATTAAGTTCAGCAGATATACAATTTGGTAATGGGATAGTAGTACCTTCCGTTCCAGCACCGGATTATAGTAATCGTTTGGTAATAGCAGAATATCAAGGAGATGGTGTAGGCACTTGCTTGTGGGCAAAGCAAGCATCAGGGGTTATCCCAATGATCTATGGAATAACTAACAATCTGCCATTAGATATAGATTCTGATATTTCTTCTATCTATTTAGCTGGTTGGTTTGTAGGTAACACGAATATCAATGTTTGTGATACTACTTATGAAATTTCCACCTTGGATACTCTTGCTATTACAGATGGTTATATCGCCAAATATGGGCAAATAATACCAGACTTGGTTTATAATTTCAACCCTATCGTAACGGGAGGCAACAATATATGTGGTCAAGATGAGATTTATTTAGCATCTCTTTATACTGATGCAAATTATAGTTGGTCTGTAAGCCCAAACCTTCTTGTAATTAGTACTTTCAATAATCAGATTACGGTGGCTCAAAATCCCAGCTACAGTTCAGGTCCAGGGTGGGTAGAAGCAACCGTCAGTCGTTCTAATAGTTGTATTAACTATACAGCCACAAAAACTTTTAGAAAAGAAGTTTGGGTTGGGCAACCTCAGAAGCCATATATTCCAGCTGATAGTGTAATTCTCCCTATTAGACCTTTGCCTGAACCTTATGTGTATAGAATGCCTGCATCTTCTTGCGAGGGTTCTGTATTTGAAATACGTATTCGTAGCGAAGGGGCAGAATACATAGGTTTTATGCGTTCAGATAGTACTCAGGTACAAATAAGTAAAGATGGAAAAGGAAAGACTTTTTATGTCTCACGTTTCCAAAGACCAGGTACCTATACATATTTAGCAGCATCTTGGGCTGGGGGACGACCACCACGTAGAGGTTGTATGAGTGACAGCACGTTAATAACAATTATTTTAACTCCGCCCAACCCTGATGAAGAACCATGTTTATTGGTAGATAATGAGATTAAAAAATCAGAACTTAGAATTTACCCCAACCCTGCGGTAGACTTACTGATAATAGAAAGTATAACTCATAATAGATATGAGTTGTACAATAAATACGGACAGATATTGCTAAAAAATGATATACATAATGGTAGTGCCAATATTTCTTTTAGCAACTTAGCAGAAGATATTTATATTTTACATTTGATAGAAGAAAATGGTGGAAGAATACAAAAGCAAATAGTAGTGAATAAATAAATATGTTATTTAGATAGTAAAAGCCTCTGTATTATGAGGCTTTTCTTTTTTCTTAGAAAAGATAAATTGGCTCAAATTATTTCTTTAAAGCTATATTTTCTTTACTTTTGTCTGATTGTATAAAAGATTGACAGCCAACTTCTATGAAAAAACTATTTGTATTATTTACTTTTTCTGTATTTTTTTATGCTTGTGCCTTTCGTTCAGGAATGATGACTAACGCATATCCCGTAGAAGTATTTTGGGATAAAAGCCAGCCAAGCAGGGCTTATGAGGTTTTAGGTAATGTTGTACTCAAAGATGAACGCTTTTATTCCAATAGCTCCAAAAACGCTCGTAAGGAGCTACTCACCTATTATGGAAACCTTCCAAGAGGCTATAAATATGATGAAAAGGAAATCCTTATCTACCAGCTTACCAAAAAAGCTAAGGAAATGGGAGCTGATGCCGTAATGAATATCAATTACCAACTTAATATTAGCCAAAATAAATACGGCTATGATTTGAGTTGTGTAGCCCTCAAATATACCCAAAACGATAAATAATAAAATTATGAAAATAGCTATCGGCTCTGACCATGCAGGCTTTACTTACAAAGAAACTTTGCAAGAATTTCTCAAACACAAGGGAATAGAAGTAGTTAATTTTGGTACAAATAGTTCAGAATCAGTAGATTATCCAGATTTTGCCCACCCTGTTGCCCAATCTGTGGAAAAAAAAGAAGTTGATTTGGGTATTTTGATTTGTGGAAGTGGGAATGGGGTAGCTATGACAGCCAACAAACATTCGGAGGTTAGGGCTGCCTTGTGTTGGAAAGTAGAACTCGCCGAACTTGCTCGCCAACATAATGATGCTAATATTTTGTGTCTGCCTGCTCGTTTTGTAAGTGTGGAGGAGGCTCAAGCTATGGTGGAAGCTTTCATTCGTACAGACTTTGAGGGTGGCAGACACGGCAACCGCGTAAATAAAATTACTTGCAGCTAAGTGTTTATATTTTATCCAATAAGTAGGCTATTTGCACAATTGGCAAGTACAGAAAAGAAGCAAACATTATTTTAAGGGCAGATTTTGGCTCATTGCTCCTCATCAAACTAAAACTTTGGGCAGCAAACAAACAGCCTGCCATCGTTACCACTATCGCCGAAGTTATCCCTGTAAGACCAAATAAAGCAGGTAGCAAACTAATGGGTATCAAAAATAGTGTATAAACCATTATCTGTATAGCTGAGTTGATGCTCCTGCCTTGTTGGGAAGGTAGTAACCTAAAACCCGCCTTTTGGTAATCTTCATCAAGTACCCAAGCGATAGCCCAAAAGTGCGGAAATTGCCAAATAAATTGAACTGCAAAAATAATAAGTGCCTCAAAACTAATTTCGTTGGTAGCAGCCACCCAACCCAACAAAGGCGGTAGAGCTCCAGGGATAGCCCCAACAAATACAGCTACCGAGCCTTTTTGCTTGAGAGGTGTATATACAAAGCCATATAAAATCAACGAGAGCACAGATAAACTCACAGTAAGTACATTGGTGAAAATACCCAATAAAGCAAAGCCTGCAAAAGCTACCAAAACAGTATAGATATTGGCTTCTTGAACGCTCATCAGACCTAAAGGAATGGGTCTTTTCTGAGTTCTTTTCATCAATATATCCAAATCTTTTTCTAAAATTTGATTGATACCAACCGAAGCCCCTGAAACCAAAAAGCCCCCAATACTAAGCCCTAAAAAGCTAAACCAATCAAACTGACCTTTATTGGCAAAGATATAACCAAAAGAGGCTGAAAAAGCTACTAAAAAGGATAAACGAGGTTTTAAAAACTGCCAATAGGCTTTTACTTTCGTAGAGAAATCCACAGACTCCGAAACAGACGTGAGCATAATGTTAGGTGTATTTACATAAAAAATATACACAAAACTAAGCAAAATGTTTCTGTTTTTCAAAAGTTTTTTTTCAAATTATCTACTTGTTGTTTTATACATCTTATGCTTAAATCTTTGATAAATAGGTTTTTATACTAAAAAATAGTATGCTTGCATAACTTTTTTTAAAAAAAGAATAAAAATTTAAAACAAAATTTTTAACTTGCCGATTATTAGGATAAACACATAAATTTGGTCAAAATGAAAATTTTAGTTTGTATTACTCACGTTCCTGATACTACCAGCAAAATTAAATTTGTTGAGGGAGACACTAAATTAGATGTAAACGGCGTACAGTTTGTTACGGGACCCTATGACGACTACGCACTTTCGCGTGCTGTGGAACTCAAAGAGCAGTTCGGAGCTACACTTACAGTACTTAATGTAGGAACAGCCGATACTGAGCCTACTATCCGTAAAGCCTTAGCTTTAGGAGCTGATGATGCTATCCGCATAGATGCAGAACCCACAGATGCTTATTTTGTAGCTGAGCAAATTGCTCATATTTGTAAGCAAAATAACTACGATTTAGTGTTGATGGGTAGAGAATCTATAGATTTTAACGGTGGTCAGGTGCACGGTATTGTTGGCGAGCTTTTGGGAATACCATCACTTTCCCCTGTGATGAAATTGGATATAGAAGGAGATACAGCCAAAATGGCACGCGAAATAGAAGGAGGCAAGGAATATTTGGAAGCTAAATTACCTTTAGTTTTGGGTTGCCAAGAGCCCATTGCCGAGTGGAAAATTCCCAATATGCGTGGTATTATGTCGGCTCGTAGCAAACCTCTTCAGGTTATTACACCTGCCAACCCTCAAGAACTTACTAAAAGTCTTAAATTTGAGCTGCCTCCAGCCAAAGGAGCTTGCAAAATGATAAATGCTGATGATGCAGCTACCTTGATAGATTTGCTAAAAAATGAAGCAAAAGTATTATAACATAATTTTTCAACACTCATAAACCGAATATACTATGTCTGTATTGATATTTGTAGAAACAAGCGAAGGAAAAATAAAACCCTCTTCTTTGGAAGCTACTGCCTACGGTGCAAAAGTAGCAGAAATGACTGGCTCTGAAGCAGTTGCTTTAGTTTTGGGTGAAGCTCAAGAGTTAGAAGCTTTGGGAGCTTACGGAGCAGCCAAGGTATTACAAGTAACTGATGCCCGCCTCAATGTTGGTGTTATTCAGGCTTATAGCTCTGCGATTGCTCAGGTATTTGAGCAGATAAATGCAAAAATATTGGTGTTGGCAAAATCTTCTTTGGCTGATACTGTGGCAGCTCGTTTGGCAGGAAAGCTAAAGGCTGGTTTGGCTTCTAATATTTCTGAGTTGCCTACGCTTTCTGATGGTTTTGTTGTAAAAAGAAGCATTTATACAGGAAAAGCTTTTGCTTACACAACTATTAGCTCTGAAAGAAAAATTTTGGCTATCAAGAAAAATATTATTGGCTTAGCACCCACAGACGCAAAAGCTCATGTAGAAAGTATCAGTGTAAATCTTAGCGATAGCGATTTTGGTGTAACTATCACAAGTACCGAAAAAGCCACAGGTACGGTTTCGCTTCCTGAAGCCAACTTAGTAGTTTCGGGTGGTAGAGGTTTGAAAGGTCCTGAAAATTGGGGAATCGTGGAGGAACTTGCCCAAGCCTTAGGAGCTGCTACAGGTTGCTCAAAGCCTGTTTCTGACTTACATTGGCGTCCTCACCATGAGCACGTAGGGCAGACGGGTGTAAAAGTAAGTCCTAACTTATACATTGCTATTGGTATTTCTGGAGCTATTCAGCATTTGGCAGGCGTAAATTCCTCTAAGTGTATTGTGGTTATCAATTCCGATCCAGAAGCACCTTTCTTTCAGGCTGCTGACTATGGTATTGTAGGCGATGCCTTCCAGATAGTTCCTAAAATTATTGAAGCTGCTAAAGCCAAATTATAGTACATTTCGCCCCCTCATTGGGGGCTTTTTATTGATTGCTTATGAAAAAATTAGAAGAATTACTTAAAGACTTAGAAAATTATATTCCACTTTTGGAAAAAAGCAAACCGACTGTTTCTAATGGTTCGGTGGCTTGGCATATAGAGCACTCTTTATTGGTTGTTACGCAAATTGTAGAGGCAGTAAAGACGTCTAAACCAGAAACTTTTTCCAATAAATTTAATTTTTCTAGATTGATGGTTTTTACGCTCAAAAAGATACCTCGCGGAAAGGCAAAAGCCCCTAAAGTAGTGTTGCCTACAGAGCATATTACTTCGGAGAGTTTAAGAGAGCATCTGGGCAAGGCTTTAGAAAAAATAAAAATACTGCCTACGCTTCCTCCTAAAAGCTATTTTACACACCCTGTTTTTGGGAATTTAGATGTAAAAAACACCGAAAAAATGCTTGCTATTCATACAAAGCACCATACAGATATTATCAAAGATATCATTGCCTAACTTGCTTATGTAATAAAGTATCACATAAGCAAGTATTTGGGCTTATTTCATTTGATTGAGAGCCTCTTCCACCGTGAAAACAGGCAGTTGGCAGGCTTTTCCGAAGCACACGTATATCGTTGTTTTATCATTTAAAGCCGTTCTGTTTTTTAGTAAGGGTAAGACTTCGCTTGTTTCTTTACTCCCTACAATCACTTTGTTTGGATAAAAGAAATGCTCTAACTCTTTGCGTATTTCCTTATATTTCTCTCCAATAACTGCTACTTCGGCTGTTTCTAAAGTATTAAGAATAAATAATACCCCCCAATTAGCGGCATACTCTATATCTGTAAGTAAAATTCGTTTCATACGAGCCAACATTTTTTGAGAAATAGCCTGATATTTTTCATTTTCAAGTAAAACTCCCAAAAAATGCAAATTATGAGCCATTATGGAGTTGGAAGCTGGAATTACATTATCAAATATTTCTTTTTTTCTGGCGATAAGTTCTTCTGAAGAGCTATCTGTATAAAAAAACATTTCTTCTTTTTCATCATAAAAGTACGAAAGTGTATACTCCGTTAGCTTTTCTGCGTATGTAAGGTATTCTGTTTCAAAAGTTACTTGGTAGAGAGCTATCATTGCTTCTATTACGCTGGCATAGTCTTCTAAGTATGCTTTGATTTTTGCTTCTCCATTTTTGTAGCTTCTCCATAAAAACCCCTCGGAACTGCTTACTTTCTGCATCAAAAAATCGGCATTTTGGCGAGCATAGAGGAGGTAAGTTTCCTCAGCAAATATTTTGTAGGCATCTACCAATCCCTTGAGCATCAAGCCATTCCAAGCAGTTAGGATTTTATCGTCCATTCCTGGTTTTACCTTTTTTGCCCTTTGTTCAAGTAAAATATTTTTCCAAAGAGTTATCTTTTTTTGCAAATCATCAAGAGGAATTTGGTGTTTTTCCGCAAATTCCTCATCAGTGAGGGTTCTAAATAAAATATTATTGCCGTATTCCCAATTTCCTTGCTGTAATACATTGTAGTACGAACAAAAAAGCTCGGTATCTTCTTGGAGGTAGTCTATTAAATGTCTTTTTTTCCAAATATAAAATTTCCCTTCTTGCCCCTCGCTATCTGCGTCTAAGGCTGAAAAAAAGCCTCCATCTTCGTTTCGTAGTTCTCTGACTACAAAGGCTATACTTTCTTGGGCAATATGTTTGAATAGAGGGTTTTTGGTATAGTTGTAGGCTTCTGCATACAAGCTAATGAGTTGGGCGTTATCATAGAGCATTTTCTCAAAATGAGGGCAAAACCACTCACTATCTACCGAATAACGGGCAAACCCGCCACCTATTTGGTCATAAATGCCTCCAAAAGCCATTTTTTGTAATGTAAAGTTGAGTTGTTGGAGTGCTTCTTCATTTCTAGAAGCGTAGGCATAATGCAATAGGAAACGCCAAATACTTGGCATCGGAAATTTTGGAGCTTTATTTATACCACCGTGCATCAGGTCTAATTTAGCTGATAACTGCTGATACATTTGTGTAGCTTCTGCGAGTGTAAAAATGCTTTCTGAAGCTTCTAAGCCGTATTTTTCTATTTCGCTTGCAGCGATATATTTGGTAAAACCATCAGCCGATTTTTCCAATTCGTTGCGATTATTCTTAAAAGCGTCTGCGATGCTTCCTAAAAGGTTCTGCCATTGTGTAGGAGGGAAGTAAGTTCCTCCGTAAAAGGGTTTTTGGTTGGGCATCAAAAATACATTGAGAGGCCAACCGGCTCTTAGTCCCATTGCTTGTACGGCATCTATATAGATATTATCTAAGTCGGGGCGTTCTTCTCTATCTATTTTGATGCAAATGAAGTTTGTATTCATTACTTCTGCTATATCTTTACTCTCAAAACTTTCTCTTTCCATTACGTGGCACCAATGACAAGCAGAATAGCCTATGCTTACCAAAATAGGTTTGTTTTCGGTTCGGGCTTTTCGGAGGGCTTCCTCACCCCAAGGATACCAATTTACAGGGTTATGAGCGTGTTGTAGTAAGTAGGGGCTACTTTCTTTGATAAGAGCATTCATAAAAAATGGAGTAAAACTAAAATATGAAAATTTTAGTATACAACAAAGAAAAAGCTATTTTGGTTGCTCTCAAAACAAATAAATAAGGAGTAAAGGAAGTATAAAGAAAAAAATCAGGACGTACAAAAAACTTGCCAAATGATAACGATGCATCATTCCACCCAAATAACGAGCCAACCAAATAAATTTATTTTGCAAATAAGCAGAAATAAATAAAAAAGCAGGGAAAAAACTGAATGAAAAATACAGAAAAGCAATATGAATAGCTTGCTCGGAGTGCCCCCAAGAGGCTAACAACAAGGTAAAAGCTGTTCCGATATTGGCACCAAGTAGCCAAGGAAGCAGTTGCTTGAGAGATGCTTTATTATTGCTAATGGAGTTAATGAGATACTTAATGATAAAAGATTTGGAGTATAATATGAACGAAGCTATGATAGCTATAGCTATATTTTCTTTGCTTTCTTTGCGTATTCTCTGATTGATGATACTTGCAATTTTTTCTTTGAAAAAAAGTTTAGCCAATACAAGAACGCCAAATAATATAGCAATAGCTGAAAATAACAAGAGAAGCGGGTATGATAGTAGACCAATGTTTTGAAGAAAATTTTCGATATATTGTTCCCCCCAGAGGTTGAAACTCCACCAAGAACTAAACCGTGAAGGAAAAAAATAAGCCTTGAAAAGATATTCTGCCTGATAGATGAAGGGTAGTAAGAGAATACTAGGTAAAAAATTCAGTAAAATATGTAACATACTCGCCGAAAGAGCTTTTCGGAAATTCTTTTTTCGCATAATGTGCCCAAACGACACTAACATAGGATTGATAGTAGTACCTATATTGATACCTATGAGGGCAGCAATCGCACTGCTGGTGTCAAGTATTTTGGCAGAGACTAAGATGATAGCAATAGCCCCAAGCAAATTACAACTATGTAAAATGGCTGTGAGGATAATCCCTATGAAAAAAGCTAAAAATGGCTGATAAGATTGGTATAAAATTACTTTGGATAACAAAGTTTCTTGTGCTAATTCTCTAACAGCTACCAACAAAATATTTGTGCCTAAGAAGAAAAGTATAAGGAGTAAGATAAATTTTAAACCTAAGATAAAATAGCCTGAAGTAAATTTTGGAATAGATAGTTCTGTCGTAAGTGTTGTATTTTTCATTGAAAATCATATAAAAATAGCAATTTAGCCGAAAAATACAATTTTGGTACGCTCAAAAGCATTTTTAATAAAAGTTTAACATAGGGTTTATAGTATTTTTATGGATAAAATTTGATACCTACAAAAAAAGTACGAGGTAGGGCTGTGCCATAAATGTAATTACTATCTCGATTTTTTCCTATATCAAAATCGTTTTGATACATATTCAATAAGTTCTTGATACCTCCAAATATTTCCATATTACTTTTAAGAGCTTTCAAATGAACATTATAGCTTCCTTTGGTGCTCATTTCTACAAAATCTTTGGAATAAAGTAAAACATCTTGGTTTTGGTTGGGGGCACCTGCAAAATGAGCCAAAAGCATAGAACCCGTATAAACCATATTGAAATTAAACTTATATTTTTTGTTTGGACTGATATTAACTAATACAAAACCATATTGTTGGGGTGTTCGCAAAAAATCTTTCTGAGGGGCTAAGTTTTCAATATAGGAAATAGGTTCTTTATACAAACTACTTTGAAGTGTAAAGCCTGACTCTATTTGTAATTTTCTTCTGAAATTAGCTCTTAATTCTATTGTAAGACCTTGCACGGTTGCGTTCCTACCATTTTTTTTCTCTAAAATTTCTCCAAAGGCATCTTCTCCAATATTTTCAGTATAGAAAGCGTCTTTCAGGCTTGTTCTGAAAAGCTCTAAGGTAAAACCTGCTACAAAATATTCATTAGCCTTATCATAGTTGATGGAAGCACTAAAACTCTGAGAACGTTCTTGTGTGAGGTTGGGGGCGAGCCTCACACGCGATACACCACCACCAGCAAAAGCAATATGAAGGTCTGTATCAAAGGCTTGTGGGGCTTTGAAGCCCTCTCCGTAGCTTGCTCTTATTTGAGTTTGTTGCCCCAACTTGTAAAGCAGGGAAGCCCTTGGGCTAAAATTCCAATTTGGCAGTGTGTTGTGCTTATCAGCTCTAATCCCATATAATAGGTTTAGTTTTGGCAGTATTTCCCAATCATTTTGTAAAAAAATACCAATATTTTCTACTTTTTGGTCTATCAGATATTGGTAAGCCTTGATTTCATCAAATATACTTTCTTGGGTGTATTCTGTTCCTAAGGTGAGTATGTTCTTACTTTTGAGGATATTAAAAGAGTGATTGAGTTGCCCACCTGCTTGTAGCGTTTGGGTATAAGAAGTTCCATAAGGTGGCTGAAGCAAATGCTCTTCAATAGAGAGGCTATCATCAGGGATGACACCTGTATAATGCTCTCTATCAGTTTTTTGCCAAGCTATGTAAGTAATAAAACTACTTTTATTTTCATTAAAATTGACTTGATAATCCAAATTTCCCAGATAAATATGGTGGGTTCTTTCTTCTGCTTGCTGGGCTAAATGAGCTGCTTTGCGTACCATCTCCCCACCGTAACGATACTCATTAAGATAACTTAATGAAAGTTCTAACTTTTGATTTTTCTCTGGCAAAAAAATACTATTAAAACCTATTGCATAGCTTTTTAGTAGAGGTATTTCTGAAAAATTATCGCTATTGTGGTCATAATAATCCCTGTTTCTATGATTAAAAAAAGTAGCCACAGCGATTTTCTTGTGGGCGAATAATCTATTTAAGTTTGCATTGAATTGGTGATCGGTACTTTTTCCGTTGATGCTCTGTAAAGAATAATTCACTTCATAATCGTTTTTCTGAGGAATTTTTGTTAGAATATTGACCGTTCCGCCCACAGCACTTGAGCCGTATAAAGATGCTCCACCTCCTCTAATCACCTCAACTCTGTCAATCATATTAGTGGGGAGTTGCTCCAAGCCATAAAGACTTGTAAGTGAGCTTAGTATAGGTCTTCCATTGATGAGTATTTGTGAGTATTGTCCAGATAAACCGTTCATTCTAAGTTGGGTATAGTTGCAAGTTTGGCAGTCTGTTTCTACTCGCAGCCCTGGTTGAAACTTCAAACCTTCAGCAAGATTGCAGGCTTGTACGTTATTAAGCGTTTGGCTATCCAAAATATTTACAATAATAGGCGTGTCAGTATTTTTTTTGGGTGTTTTCGTTGCCGTAACTACTACTTCTTCAATACTTTGCTCATAATTACTGAGGTCTATATCTAAATGAACAGTCGTCTGTGTTCCCAAAATAAAAGAATTTTTATATTCATAAAAACCTATGACATTCACCAATAAAGTTACTTGGGTGTTTCTTTGTGGTATTCTGATGCGATAAAACCCTAATGTATCGCTTTCTGCTCCATAGTTTGTATCCTTTATGCGAAGAACAGCAAAAGCTACAGGCTTATTTTTGCTTTTTACAAAGCCTTGTATCTCAATATATTGAGCCTTTAATGCAGATGTGTAAAAACTTAATATAGATAGTAGTAAAAATATAATCTTAGCCATAGTATTTTTTATTTTTTTACAAATTTAAAATAAAAATTTAGATTAGTCTAAAATAAGAGAAAATAAAAATTAAAAAAGGCTTCTCAAAATATGGAGAAGCCTTTTTTGCGGATTTAGTGAAATACTAAGTTGGTATATTTATTCTACCACATTAAGGATTTCTATATCAAAATAAAGG
>JANRLU010000255.1:0-8650 GCA_033762275.1 Thermonemataceae bacterium
AAGGTTTTTCATTCTTATAGCTAAAAGAACCTTTCTATGTATAGTAGGGTTTCAGAATATCCAAAAAGTATTCGGGACAAGGAACAGGCTTGAATGTTTGCATACCCACAAATACAAGTGTAGTATAAGCCTTATGAATGAGCGTTTGCTCTTGGTTATAAATTTCGTACTCAAAACGGATACGCCCTTGTGGTAGCTCAGGGATAAAAACCTTGATAGTAAGTAAATCATCATAAAAAGCAGGGCGAATAAACTTTGAATAATGCTCCAAAACAGGCATCATTATTTGATGCTCTTTTTCCATATTTTTGTACTCTAAGCCTAAACTACGAAGGCTCTCTACTCGAGCTACCTCGCAATACATAGCATAATTGCCATAGTAAACATAACCCATTTGGTCTGTTTCGGCATAACGAACCCGAATTTGTGTAGATGATTGATACATAGCTTTTTGGTATTTATTAAATAAGTGAAACTTTAATTGAACGAGATAAATTAGGTAAGGCACTGATTTCTATTTGCACATATTTTAATGGCAATAAATTAGGGATTTTAGAAGCCCATTCTATCCAACAATAAGCATTTTTTTCATAAAAATATTCCTCGTAACCAATATCAAAAGCTTCTTGCTCAGAGTTAAGCCGGTAGAAATCAAAATGATAAAAATTTTTATTTTCTTTTTGATAATGATTTACAATAGAAAAAGTAGGGCTACTTACTTCATCTTCTATCCCCCACATCTTCGCAATGGCTTTAATAAGAGTTGTTTTTCCTGCTCCCATAGTCCCTTCAAAAACCCAAATAGGCTGATTTCCGCATAATGCTATAATTTCTGAAGCGATTTTTTCCAAATCATTCACATTTTCGGCAAGGAATTCTTGTAATAAGCTCATAAAATACTTTGATTTTTGAGGTAAAATTAGTAATTTTGCTCCTTAAAGTAACATTTCCTTATGAGAACTTTATTAACTTTTTTTCTTATATACTTCCATTTTTTCGCTTACTCGCAAAAAATAAAGAAATTTACCCAAACGGGGATGGCTTCTTACTATGCTGGTAAATTTCATGGACGTAAAACAGCTAGCGGCGAAATTTATGATAAAAATAAGCTTTCTGCAGCTCACCGAACGCTCCCTTTTGGTACAATGCTCAAAGTTACTAACTTGAAAAATAACAAATCTGTTATTGTAAAAGTAACAGATAGAGGTCCTTTTGCTCATGCCCGTATCATTGATTTATCTCAGGCTGCAGCACAAAATATTGATATGATACGTTCTGGTACGGCAAAAGTACAAATAGAAACCGTCGGCGAGAATGGAAAACTTTATGAGATAGAAAAACCTAAAGAAGAAACTCCTGATAAGCCTAAAGAGGATATAAAAAAACCTGAAGAAAATACGATTACTAAAGACACAAGTTTTCTTACAGGCAATACTTATAGCATCTGGGGTACAAAACGAAATCCCAAAGGCTATGGTATACAAGTAGGCTCTTACGGCGATTTGGACAATGCCAAAGAACTTTGCAAAAGCCTTCAGCAAGCGGGCATACAAGAGGCTTACATTCAAGTTGGTTGGAATGAAAAAAGAATTTATAGAGTACTTGTAGGTTCGTTTGAAAACGAACAAAGTGCAGAAAATCAAATAAATACCATAAGAAAATCAGGATTTGATGGTATCGTAAAAAAACATTTTGACTAAAAAAATATGGAGTTTTTAGAACACCCCCACCTCATTAAAATTCTCATAGCAGCTTTTTTAGCTATTTTGTTCCTGCAATCAGGAATAGATAAAGTTGTAGATTGGAAAGGCAATCTTGGCTGGCTGAAAGGACATTTTTCTCAAACTTTCCTAAAAAACCAAGTACCTTTTCTATTAGCTACAGTTACCCTTACCGAAATAGCTTCTGGAGCACTCTCTCTTTTAGGTATTTTTCAAATAATAACTAATCTGAAGAGCTCTTGGGCGTATTGGGGAGCTGTTCTTTCTATGTTAAGCCTTATGATGCTTTTTCTTGGACAACGTATAGCCAAAGATTATGCAGGTGCAGGCAACTTAGTACCTTATTTTTTGCTGGCTTTAGTGGCAAGCCTACTCCTTAAATAAGCCCCACGATGAATGAGCAAAGTTCTGTAGCCGTTATTATTCTTAATTTTAATGGTAAAAAATGGCTTGAGCAGTTTTTACCCCCACTTCTCGCCCACACCCCTGAGGCAAACGTGATTATTGCTGATAATGCCTCCACTGATGATAGCCTCCATTTTATCCAAACGTATTTTCCTTCTATTCAAAGCATTGTTTTTGAAAAAAACTTAGGTTTTTGTGAAGGCTATAACCAAGCTCTCTCTCAAATAAAGGCTACATATTTTGTATTGCTCAACTCCGATATAGAGGTGAGTGCCAACTGGTTAGCACCACTGATACAGACCTTAGAAACAGAAAAAGATGCCGTAGCTACTCAGCCCAAAATTAAATCTTTTTATCAGAAAAATTGTTTTGAATACGCAGGAGCAACTGGTGGGTTTCTGGATAAATGGGGATATGCTTTTTGTAGAGGAAGAATTTTTGATACTTTTGAAGAAGATAAAGGGCAATACGATGAAAAGACCGAAATTTTTTGGGCTTCTGGGGCTTGTATGTGTATCAAAGCGGATTGGTGGCATAAATTAGGAGGTTTTGATAAGCATTTTTTTGCTCATTTTGAAGAAATAGATTTAGCTTGGCGAATACATAGCCAAGGAGGAAAAATTTATTACACGCCTGATAGTGAGGTTTTTCACGTAGGAGGCGGGACACTTCCCAAAACAAATCCACACAAAACTTTTCTCAATTATAGAAATAATTTGCTTACCATTTACAAAAATGCTCCTTTTACAGCCAAGCTTTGGCTTATTCCTTTGCGTTTGGTTTTAGATGGTGTATCCTCCATTTTATTTCTCAAAAAAGGCGAATGGGCTAATATTTGGGCGGTTATCAAAGCTCATTTCTCTTTTTATGCCCTCGTTATTAAAGTGAAAACATCTCCTAAAAAATCTTTACCAAATTTTCCGAAGTTCATTATTTTGGAATATTTTTTGCGTAAAAAAAAGAAATTTAGCGAATTGTAAATAAAATCTCTGATGCAAAATATATATTTTTGAAAAATTGTTTTTACCTTCGCAGAATCAGAGGGAAAACATCAGAACCCACTCAACTTCCTAAAAAAGCCAAAAAAGTTTTTTCGCTTTAAAAGTAATATTTATAAGTTAGTACGTTTTTGCAGGCGAATGTATATTCTCTCCCCTAAAATCCTCTCTATATTTTTAATCATTGTTTTTAGAAAATACTTAGTAACTTTGTGCTCGTTCTACACCAATAGCTATGTTAAAAATATTTGCTTTTTATCGTTTGTATCGTTCTGAGCTTAAAAAAACTTTCTTATTTAGTATTCCTATCATTATTGCTCAGTTGGGAGTGGTACTAATGGGTGCTATTGACGTAATAATGATACGCGACTTGGGCGTAGTAGCAACAGCAGCAGCAGGAGCCACCAATGATGTTTTTTTTATGGTTTCAATGCTTAGCATTGGAAGTATGAATATTATCGCTCCACTCATTTCGCAAGCCTATCAAAAAAAGGATTTTACTTTATGCAAAAAAACTTGGCTGAGTGCTTTACTATTGGCTTTTGGCTTAGGTTTGCTCACCACAGGGGTTTTATGGCTAATCACCAATAATTTTGAGTGGCTCAATCAGACGCCAGCAGTAACCATTGAGGCAAAAAAATTTCTTAAAATGCTTATTTGGTCAATTATCCCTATTTTAGTTTTTTTAGCCTCTAAACAATTCACTGACGGACTTTCTCTAACAAAAGTAGCCATGACATTGACTTGGGTTGGCTTGTTGAGTAATATCTTTTTGAATTGGTTATTTATAAACGGGCATTGGGGCTTTGAAGCAATGGGCTTAGCTGGGGCAGGTTTAGCTACACTCCTCTCTCGTATCTTAATGATGCTTTGTATAATGGTTTTTATTTTTTTGCACCCTAAAACGAAAGCAATTGTCAGAGCCAAATTATCAGAAAAAATTGATTTGGCTACTACCTTCAAAGTGTTTCGTTTAGGCTTACCTGTTGGGCTTACTTATTTTCTGGAGATTGCCGCTTTTTCTATTGCTGGCTTGCTCATAGGAAGCGTAGACCATTATTCCCAAGCAGCTCATCGTGTTGTAATCACTTTGGTATCAACTACTTATATGATTACCTCAGGCATTGGTACGGCAAGTGCTATCAGGATAGGGAAAGTCTATGCGGAGCTTCATATCTCAAAAATAAAAACAATTGGCAACTCCTCTCTGCTTTTGGCTGTGCTCATTATGGGAACTTTCTGCATAATTTTTCTAATTTTTCCCAATGCTTTGATTACTCCTCTGATCGAAAATGACGTGAAAGCTGTGCCTATAGCTGTGTCTTTACTATTAGTAGCAAGTTTTTTTCAAATATCAGATGGCGTGCAGGCGGTTGGTTTGGGTATTTTGAGAGGTATTGAGGACGTAAATACCCCAACGCTGATAGCGGTGATAGCCTATTGGCTGATAGCTTTGCCTTTTGCTTTATTGGCATATCAGCAAAATTGGGGAGCTTTTGGTATCTGGGTTGGCTTATTCTTAGGGCTTACCGCCTCTGCCATATTACTTACCCGAAGATTTCACTCCTTACTTAACAAAAAACTTGCACTTAAATAGGCAAGATGAATTATTAAAAATGTATTTTATTTCTGTATAAATGTACATAAGTTGCGTTTATATAAATCTTAACAACTATTTAACCAAGAAATAAAATTATATGGGAAAAGTATTTTTATTAAGTAGAAATGAATACAATAATCAAGAAATTAATTGTAATTGTATCTTAAAAAATCCTCTCGATGAAAAACCAGCTGAAAGTCTACATTTTTACAAGCACTGAAGAAAAAATGTACTTTTCTTCAGTGCTTGTTCTTTTTCCAAAAAATAAGAAAAGCAATAAAAACCTCTTTGAAGTATCATATTTTACTAAAAAATACTAAATTGCCCTTTTATTGAAAAATACTTGTTTGGTAAATTGGTTTTTAATGAAATTTTTAATCATCGGTCTGGGAAATATCGGGGTAGAATACACCGCTACACGTCATAATATCGGTTTTATGGTAGTAGATTTTTTGGCTACGCAAAAAGAAATTACATTCAAAACAGCAAGGCTGGGCGAAATAGCTGAGCTAAAGCACAAAGGCAAACAAATCTATCTGCTAAAACCCTCTACCTATATGAATTTGAGTGGAAAAGCCGTAAACTACTGGTTGCAAGAGTTGAAAATCCCTTTGGAAAA
The DNA here is from genome assembly GCA_033762275.1 of Thermonemataceae bacterium. Classification (GTDB taxonomy): domain Bacteria; phylum Bacteroidota; class Bacteroidia; order Cytophagales; family Thermonemataceae; genus Raineya. The sequence continues at coordinate 5,344 of JANRLU010000255.1, forward strand.
TTGCTTAATCATCACAGATGATTTGGCTCTCCCCTACGGAAAAATTCGGATGCGTGGCAAAGGCTCTGACGGTGGGCATAACGGACTAAAAAATATACAAGAAGTATTACAAACACAAAATTACGCCCGTATGCGTATGGGTATAGGTAATGAGTTTGCCAAAGGCAAACAAATAGATTATGTATTGGGAGAGTTTGATGAAGAAGAAAGAAAAAACTTAGATATTTTGTTGAAAAAAGCTAATGAAGCTATATTTAGTTTCTGCTTGGAAGGACTTAGTATCGCTATGAATAAATTTAACACTTGAGGAAAAGCAAATGATTGCAGTAAAAAATTTGACAAAAATTTATGGCAAACAAAAAGCCTTAGACGAGGTAAGTTTTGAAGCCGAAAGTGGAAAAATCTTAGGCTTTTTGGGTCCGAATGGAGCAGGAAAATCTACTACAATGAAAATAGCCACAGGCTACATAGCCCCAACTTCTGGCACTGTAGAAGTTGTAGGGATAGATATTCAGAAAAATACGAAAGAAGCTCAGAAAAACATAGGCTATCTCCCAGAGCACAATCCTCTCTATTTGGATATGTATGTACGTGAGTATCTGCGTTTTATAGGAAAAATCCATCGCTTGCAAACAAGCATAGAAAAAAGAATAAGCGAAGTGATAGAGATGTGCGGATTAGGTAGAGAAGCCCATAAAAAAATTGCAATGCTCTCCAAAGGTTACCGACAAAGGGTCGGTTTAGCACAAGCTCTCATTCATAATCCGCCTGTACTGATTTTAGATGAACCCACCACAGGACTTGACCCCAACCAAATTGTAGAAATACGGCAACTTATCAGGCAAGTATCTGAGAATAAAACTATTATACTCTCCACACATATTATGCAAGAAGTACAAGCTATTTGTGATAACGTGGTAATTATCCATTTGGGCAAAATAGTTGCCAATGCCTCTGTGGAAGAGATTAAACACAATTTCCAAACAAAACGTATACTCCGTGTGGAGTTTGCTCACAAAGTCAATATGAATTTGCTACAAGAAAAAATTGAGCTTATCAAGGAAATCAAACAAGTTCAAGAAAATATTTGGGAAATCAGTGTGGCAGAAAGCGAGGATATTAGAGCAGAAATATTTAACTTTGCCTCCAAAGAAGGCTGGGTGATTTTAGAAATAAAACAAGAAGAAAACAACTTAGAAAATGTATTCAGACAACTCACAGGAACCACTTTTTAAGCAAGAAATACTCATTGCTTCTACACATCATCAAAAATCTATCAATTTTGATATTCGTTTGGTGATAGAAGATGCGGAGCCTAAGCCTCTTGTAGTGTTTATACACGGTTTTAAAGGCTTTAAGGATTGGGGACACTTTAATCTGATCGCAGATAATTTCGCAAGACAAGGTTTTATTTTTGTTAAAATAAATCTCTCACACAACGGAACAAGCCCTCAAGATAAAAAAAATATCACTGATACTGAATCTTTTGGAAAGCAAACTTACACCAAAGACCTTCAAGATGTCGCTGATGTTTTAGATTATCTACTATCCGAAAATTATATATTCAGAGCCAGTACAAACTTAGATGAAATCTACCTGATAGGACATAGCCGCGGTGGGGCGGTCGCCATTTTAGCAGCTTTGGAAGACAAAAGAATAAAGAAAATAGCGACTTGGGCTTCGGTATGCAGAAGTGCTTTTCTTTTCAATAAAGATAACTTAGACGAATTGGACGAAAAAGGTGTTTTTTTCGTCGAAAATGCAAGAACAAAGCAAAAACTTCCTATCTATAAAGAAATGTATGATGATATAATGCAGAATTATCAAAAGTTTAATCTGGAACAAAAAATTAAACATTTAGAAATACCCCTGCTCCTCATACACGGAAAAAAAGATACATCAGTTGCACCTGAAAGTTCCGAAAACCTAAAAAATTGGGCTAAAAATGCCGTGCTTATATTTATTGAAGGGGCAGACCATACTTTTGGAGGCAAAGAACCCTATACTGAGGAGCTTTTGCCCGTACACACCGAAGAAGTTATAGACGAAACTATCGCTTTTTTTCAAGATTAAACTCAATTTTCTGATGCGGAAAGTTTTACTTCCGTTTCAGAAAATCTTTTGTGAATAATTGAAAAAAGTTCTTCTTTTTTTGCTCCAAGTTTTCTGTATCTATCTCCTCGTACTGTTCAGAAGCATATTTAGTAGCTTCTATACTATAAAATGCCTTAGGGTGATAACTTTTGACCGTTTCTATAAGTTCTTGTAAATCTTTACGCTCTACCACCGAAAAAATAAGGTTTACCTCTCCTTTGTGTCCTTCAGCTTTTACATTGGTGAAGCCAAACTTCGTATTTCGTAAGTGCTCCACCAGATTGCTGGCATCTTGGCGAGTAATAAAACGTACTAAAACTTTTCCTACTGCCAGCCTACCCTCCAAGGTCATTCCTATAAAAGTACCCGTCGCATACCCGCCCGCATACGCAAAATATGCCAAAGGGTTATTAACTTGCTTAAAAATCGCTGTGATTACCGTAACCCAAATTAAAGACTCGCAAAATCCCAAAAAAGTAGCTAATTTCTTCTTAGCGTTCATCATTAACAAAATTCGTACTGTACCAACAGAAACATCAGTGATACGAGCCAAAAAAATGATGAGAGGTAGCACAAACCATCTAAACATCTCTTCGGAAACGCCTAAACCAATAAAAAAATCTTGCATAACAAATAGACTTAGAAAACTAATAATTCTACATTAAACTTATGCAAGATGTCAATTTTTTGGCAATAATTAGCTTTTTCAAAAAAATCTTTTCCCTAAATAAAGAATGATACACTATTCAAATACTTCTAAAAATTATTTAAAAAACTTTGTAATTTCCTCAAAAAAAGTTTTTTTGTATATTTGCTTTTTGTTATGATATAAACGATGCAAATTTTAACTCCCAAGAACTGGCAAGACTACGAACTACTTGATAGCGGAAATTTTGAAAAATTAGAGCGTTTTGGCAAAATTATTACGGCTCGCCCTGAGCCTCAAGCCCTATGGGACAAAAGCCTTAGCGAACAAGAATGGCAAAAAGTAGCTGATGCCACTTTCACAAGAGCAAAAGGTAGCGATAAAAGCACCGAACGTGGCGAATGGAACATCAAAAAAGGAACTTCTGAGCAATGGTGGATACATTATAGCTATAAAAATATCAGCATAAAAATGCGTTTGGGATTTACTTCCTTCAAACACGTGGGTATTTTCCCTGAACAAGCCGAAAATTGGAACTTTATCGTTGATACACTTGGCAAAATAAAG
>JANRLU010000256.1:0-6018 GCA_033762275.1 Thermonemataceae bacterium
GATGTTTATTATCAGATGATAATTTTGATGCTTGCGTTTTTATATCGTCCGCATTATCTTTAAGCATTACATTGATAGGAATTAAGTATAGTTCGTGAGCCTCATCGCTACCTGTAAGAAAAATAGGAAGGGGTTCGTATTTGCCTGAAGAAGCTAATTTTTCATAAATATTCCTGCCACTCTCCACCGAAATATGTCTTTCCGAAGAATAACCTCCCATAATTACGCCTACTTTTATTTTATTTTGAGGGTTACTACGCAATTTTTCCAAATTATTTTCTAAGTTTTCAGTTAGTTTTTTTACAAAAAAATTGTTTTTGGGAGTGCGTAAACGGGCTTTCAGAGATGTATGAATGATATAAGTTAGAAATTGAGAGGGATTAAGCCCAATTTCTGCGGCTTGATGAAAAAAGAAAGAGGAAGGTAACATTCCTGAGGTGGTGTTGGGGTCATTGAGATAAATTTCGCCCAAAGCATTGATAAAACCATCTATACGAGCGTACACACTGGCGTTGATGGCTTCAAAAAGTCGGCAAGTTTCTTGTCGGATAGCCTCTATTTGTTCTGCGGGTAGATTGATGGGCGTGATTTTACGACTAATACCTGGTAAATATTTGGCTCGGTAGTCAAAAAAATCTGCTTTTTTGACGATTTCTGTGGGTGGTAAAGCCAAAGCTTTGCCGTTTTCATCTTCAATGACAATACAAGAAAATTCTTTACCAATAATAAAACGTTCTATAAGTATGCTATCTTCGTAACTAAGGGCTGTCAGAATAGCTTTCTGATTATCTTGGGCGAGAGAGCTGTCCAAAGTTTCCCAGAGTTGTTCGGGTTGATAGACGAGACCTAAATTAGCTAATTCTTGTCTTGTTCCATCAAGATTTTGGGTAATGAGACGTAATTCTAAGGGAAAGCCAACCCCCTCCCTGATGTCAGTGATATGTGTGATAAAGTTCCATTTTTCCTGTTCGTCAAACTTTTGCCATTTTAAGGCTGAAATTTCTTCAATAAAGAAGGCTTTGCTAATAAATTGGTGAAAAAGATGGTTGTCTTTTTCGTTGAGAATAGCAATACCAATAGAAGAACCCTGATTGGGGGCTTTTATAACCAAAGGCAAGCCTATTTTTGCTACCAACATTTCCAAAATATCACCTTTGTAATGGTTTTCAAGGTATTCTTTTCTTGTAATGCGGAGAGATTTGGGTCTGTTAAAGTTATATTGAGCTAATAATTTTGCTTGTAGGGCTTTATCAGTTCCGATGGCTGAGGGTAAAATACCAGAACCTGAATAGGGGATACCATACCACTCTAAAATGCCTTGTATAGCTCCGTCCTCGCCTTGCGTGCCGTGTAAGGCTAAAAAAGCAAAGTCAAATAAGTGCTTGAAATCTTTGGGTTCTATACGTTTGCCTATCTGAGTAATGAGTTGGTTAAGTTCTTCTTCTCCAATATTTTCAAGGCTTTCTATATAAATTTGAAATTTTTTCGGTTGGTATTGAGCCGTAGGGTAGAAATCACGAATGGTACCTTTGTACAAGTACTCCCAATCAAGCAAAATAAAATTGCCTATGCTATCTACAAAAATAGGGATAGCCTCAAAAAGTTCTTTATTAAGATTATCATAAACGGTTCTGCCACCTGCAAAGGAGATTTCACGCTCTCGGGACTGCCCCCCAAAAAAAATACCAATTTTCATAAATCAAATGTACTTAGCTTTTGTGCTTGCAATTTAGCAGAAGACGCTCATAAAAACAATAAAAGAAATGGCTGTAATTCTTAAAAAGTGATAAAATAAAAAAAATATTACAAGAAAAAAAAATACGTATTTTTACGGATATTTTTTAGGAAAACACTTCGTATATTTGTAATAAGCAAAAAGAAAAAATAAGGATAGAAAATATTAAATAGATTAAGGAAAGTAAGATTTAGACCTTCAATTAGCTATGAAAATTTTACAAAAAATAAGTTATGTTTTAGAAGTAAAAATAGACACGCAAAAGCAAAAATATCTTTAACTTTGAAAAAACTTACACACTCGCAAACGAGATTTTAGCGAAGAAATAGTTTTGTAGTAAAATAAAGACAGGAGAGTATCTCTCCTGTTTTTTTATGTGAAAGCAATGTGAATATAGTTGTATATCTAACGCATCATTCGTTCCATTCGGCGTTCTTCTTGGCGTTGGGCGGCAAAACGGTTGATATTGTAAGTAAAAGTAAGCATAAAGTATTTTTGCAGAACTACATTAGAAACGTCTTGAATATAGGTTTCTGTAGTATTTCGGCTGATACCTACATTTTGTTCTAAGGCATCATACACTCTTAATTTTAGCTCTCCTCTCTTATCCTTAAAAAGCTGTTTGGCTACACTCACGTTCCAAATTGTATAATTTTGGTTGAATCCTTCCGCCAAACCTGAATTGGCGAAGTAGTCAAGTTCTGTGCCTAATACGATACCCCAAGGAAAAGTATAAGTGATATCAGCCATAAAACTTGTTGTGAAATAATAATTGTTGTTCTGGGGCTGTAAAGAGTATTCGGCTACAGAGTAGTTCAGGTTTCCTAAAAGATTAAGATCTAAGGCTTCTTTATAGTTCCATACGAAACGAACACCTTGCCCTAAGGTATAGGTTTGGGAGATATTTTCGGCATTATTGATGAAACTTTTATTGCTATTCCAAAGGAAATTGCTTGTAAGTCCTAAAGTGATAGAATTACCTTTGAGAGGAAAACCCATACCTGCAAAGGCTACGGCATTCCAAATGCCATCAGCATTTTTATAGCTATTGATTTGCGTTCCAAAAGAGCTAATATTGGTTGTATTGACAATCTTGTTTGCTGTATTACTTACACTTGCAAAAGCGAAAAAGCTACTAAATTTATTCATATTGAAAGATACAAAGTTGATATGAATCGTATTATTGACTTCTTGTTTTAGGTCAGGATTTCCTTCGGTGATGTTAAGCGGATTACTATTATCTTTTACAGGCTGCAACTGTGTGGCAGTGGGTTGTTGGGTACTACCTCTATAATCTATGCGTAGTCTTCTGTTCTTACCAAAATTGTAGCGGAGTTGTGCATTAGGGAATACATTAAAAAACTCTCTTTTGAAAGGAGCGTTATTCTGGCTCAAATCAATGTTATCTTGTACGGCATATTGAGCCGCTACCCCAATCGTAAAATTATATTTAAGTTTATTGGTGATGAAATTTAATCCGCCTCTATGCGAGTAATAGTGGTTATCAAAATTATTACTTAGTAGCGTATTGGGTAAAGTGTAGTCTTGTTCAACTTCATCAAAATCAGCTACTTGCCTATCAGAAATATTTTTATTATTACTTACCTGATAGTTCATTTCTATGGAGTGTTTTCTATTAAGTGGTTCTGTGTAAGATAAGCCTCCAGAGAGGGTTAGGTTATTGGTATTTTGCTTGGTTTGTTGGCGGATATTTCTGCTGGAAGCGAGGGTATCTGCTGCATAAAAGTCGTTGAGGGCATCATTTTTATCTTTACTATCTTGTGATGAGCCTGTCAGTGTAAAATTTGCGGCAAATGTTCTTCCTCTTTTTGCAAATCTTTGTCTATACAAAAATGTATTGTTGTAGTTGAGTTGTAAGTTATCGCTCAAATTATTGGTATTTCCTGTATTAAGTAAGGCATTCTCGTTGCTGCGTGTCGTAGATACAGAAAAATTATCATATTTGCTTTGCGTAACAGATACTACAGGGATTATTCTAAGCGTTTTAAAAGTATCTATTTGATAGTCAATTCGCATATTGAGTCTGTGGTTATCGGTTTTGGTGGTGTTTTCGTTATTTTGAAATATAAAGAAAGTGCTATCTGCAAGAATATTTTGCTGATTGGTAGTTTGTTTTACGGCTAATTCGCTGTTATTGAAGAAATAATTGCCATTTACTTTCCACTTTTTACCAATATCATCATTAAAATTTAGCCCTGCCGACCAAATTGTCGTGATGCCTGTGTTATTGTTGGTATTGCTTGTTCCAAAAGCATTGGCTATTCTTTGGAGTGTTCCGCCTGATACCCTTGTATTTCCACCATTTTGTAGGTTAAAAGAGTTTCCTAAAGTGAAATTTTGCTGATTGATGTTATTAGCGGAGGCGATTAAAGAAAGTTGCTGGTCATCATTAAATCTATTAAGCGATAAATTTCCTTCATAGCGTTCGTTGGTGCCTGCCCCAGCGATAGCCCGCCCGAAAGTTCCTTTTTTCATATTTTTCTTGGTAGTAATATTGATAACTTTATCTCTATTACCATCATCTACTCCTGAAAACTGGGATTGCTCAGAAAGTTGGTCTATAACCTGTACTTTTTCAATCATATCAGCGGGAATATTTTTAGTAGCCATTTTGGGGTCATCACCAAAAAAAGGCTTGCCATCTACCAATACTTTTTTTACTTGCTCGCCTTGTGCTTTTACGCTGCCATCTCGGGCTACTTCTACGCCAGGCAATTTTTTTAGTAAGTCTTCGGTAGTGGCATTAGGTTTGGTTTTGAAGGCTTTGGCATTAAACTCTACGGTATCTTCTTTTATTTCTACGGGAGCGACTTCTCCTTTTACAACAATCCCTTCTATGCTTTCAGGTTGTAGCTCTAAATTACCCAAATGTATGTCTAATTTTTGGGCAGAAATTTGAAAATCCTTTTTTAAGATGTCCGAACCAATCATTTTGATAATGATTTTGTAAGAGCCTTCTTGAAGTCCTTTGTACTCAAATAGCCCTTGTTCATCACTCATGGTAAAGCCGACTAAAACAGAATCGGGCATTTTTTGTATGCTAACGGTGGCTCCAGGCACGAAAACTTTATCTTTACCATCTACTACACGTCCTTTTACTGAACCTTTTTGAGCCAAAGCTGTATCAACTATAAGCAATAGAGACAGATAAATAATTATTTTTTTCATAAAAAACTTTTTTAGAATTTTAAAAGACTTTAAAGCTTAGTAAATAGCCTTAAAGTCTTGGTAATTTTATAGCTGGTTGTGTGGTTACTGAATGTTAGTTTCTGCCGCCGCCCATCATTTTTACAAAATTCTGTCTGCGTTTCTTCATTAGTTCGGCATATTCTTCTTGAGTTACCTTTTGGGCATCTTCAGGTATTTTTACTGTTTCTAAGGCAACCTCTTCGGGAGTAATTTTTTTAGCCTCAAAGCCAATATCTGTACCTTCTATGGATAAAATAACGGCTTTATCAATGATAATAGCTGGAAACTCAAAGTTCATACCTCCGGGTCCTCTCATTGTTTTCATAGAGTTAGAGCTTTGTGGCATAGGCGAGTAAGTGAAGCCTAAATCAGTGGTGTACCAGACCGTAAAGTTATCATCTTTAAATTTTACAGTTGCTTTTTTGCACTCATAACCTAATATTTTCTTGGTTTTCTTCTCTAACTTTACTTCTGCCAAAGAGTCTTGTTTATTTGCAATGACATATCTGTCCATATTCACTGAGTCGCGAGGCAAGGAACTTACGGTATAAGTTTTATTTTCCTTGAAGTTCCAATAGGTTTCAGGTATAAATCTTCTGAAACGGTTCATTTGCTTTTGTTGTTGTTGGACGTTGCCACCTCTTCCTCCGAAGGCAATAATTCTTTCCAATTTGCCATAATCTCCGTTTACGTGTAGTTTTTCGTTGTAATTAAATACATCAGGAATATTGGCAGCTGCTTCTGGATTTCTCGCCTTGATGCTTTCTACATCAATTCTGAGAGTAGCCTCATACTCTATTACTCCCTTGAAGGCATTTTGAGCCATTAAAAAGTTTTGCCCTACAAAAAGCAATGCAAAAAGAAGAATTTTTCTCATAATTGTAATTTTTTGTGATAAAACGCATAAATACAAGTTTTGGTATAAAGACAATAAAAAAAATAAAAAGTTTAGTCCTGTAGGAAAAAATGGAAAATTTAGTCATTGATATAGGCAATACTCGATACAAATGGGGAGTTTTTGAGGGAAAAAATCTCCTAAAAGCTGAGGAATGTACAGAAAAAGATGAGTTTTT
>JANRLU010000257.1:0-5547 GCA_033762275.1 Thermonemataceae bacterium
CGTTGATACTTACATTGAAGGTACTATCATTAAGAGCCCAAGCCCATCCTTGTGTTTTGCTCATTTCTTGCATACGACGAATGTATTCGGGCAGGGTGATAAGTACAGGAAACTCGTCAGTTGGCATTGCTTCTATCTGTAGGCTTACCTTATCATTTTTGATAACTTCCTTGAAAATTGCTGAAATTTTTTCTTCTTCCTCTTTGCTCAATACAGATTTTACTTCCTCTGTTTTACTGATAAGCTTATCCACTACTTCTGCGTCTACACGTCTGACAAGCGTTTTCTCTAACTTCCTTTCCAACATTTCTCCAAAATGGTTATCCAGCATGCCATCTAATACCAAAACATCATAGCTACGTTTTTTTACAGACTCTATATAAGTAAATTGTTTTTCGCTATCATTGGTATAAAGCATTACCAAGTTGCCATTTTTGTCTGTTTGGTTGGCTTGTACTAGATTTCTGTACTCGTCTAAGGTAAAATATTGATTTTCTGTATTTTTAAGCAAACAGAATTTTTCAGCTTTTTCATAGAATTTTTCATCAGTAAGCATTCCATATTTCACGAACAAGCCGATGCTATCCCATTTTTCGCTAAAGTTTTCTCTATTTTCTTTGAATAACTCATTAAGTTTATCAGCTACTTTCTTAGTAATGTAGTTATTGATTTTTTTTACATTGCTATCAGCTTGCAGATAGCTTCTGGAAACGTTTAGGGGAATATCAGGAGAATCAATAACACCATGCAAAAGCATTAGAAATTCGGGAACAATATCTTTCACTTCATCAGTGATAAATACTTGGCGAGAATATAGTTGTATTTTATTTTTTTGTACTTCAATGTTTTGTCGTACTTTCGGGAAGTACAAAATACCTGTAAGATTGAACGGATAATCCACATTGAGGTGAATCCAGAATAAAGGTTCTTCTGAGAAAGGGTACAACTCTTTGTAAAAATTAAGATAATCTTCGTCTTTAAGCTCATTGGGCTGACGAACCCACAAAGCTTGGGTTTCGTTTATCTTTTCGCCCTCAAACTCTACATTGATGGGTAAAAAACGGGCATATTTTTTCAGAATATCCTTTAGGCGACTGCTTTCCAAAAACTCTTCGGCATCTTCTGCTATGTGTAATATTACTTCTGTTCCTCTTGTGGTTTTTTCGTTGGATTCTATGCTAAACTCTGTACTACCCTCGCAAACCCATTTGGCTGCGGGAGCGTCTTGATAAGATTTGGTGATGAGTTCCACATTTTTGGCTACCATAAAAGCCGAATAAAACCCTAAACCAAAATTCCCAATAATCTGATTACGGGCATCTGTGATTTTATCTTGGTATTTTTGTACGAATTCATTTGCTCCCGAAAAGGCAATTTGATTGATATATTTATCAATTTCTTCGGCGGTCATTCCTATACCATTATCAATGATATGAATGGTCTTGGCTTCTTTGTTTAGCTTTACTTCTACTTTCAATTCGCCAAGTTCTCCGTTATACTCTCCCAAGGAGGCTAAATTTTTTAGTTTCTGGCAGGCATCTACGGCATTGGAAACCAACTCTCTCAAAAAAATCTCGTGGTCGGAGTACAGAAATTTTTTAATAATGGGAAAAATATTTTCCGTATTGATAGAAAGTGTACCTTTGGATTGCATAAATTTTGTGGGTTTAATTTTCTACACAAATGCTCAAAACTCATTCCATTTGCATAAAACTGACAAAATGACACGTAATTGTAAAAAAAATAAAACTCGGTGCAACCCTTCCCTCAATAAAAGCATCTACTAAACAAAAGAAAATAGGAAGTGATGAAAGTAAAGATTACAGAAGAAGAACTTATAAAAAGATGCCTAAAAGCAGACCCTTTGGCTCAGCGATACTTGTATGAGAAGTACGCAGCTAAGTTTTTGGGTATTTGTAAGCGATATTTTGTAAATATACACGATGCTGAAGATGTGTTGGTAATGGCTTTTGCAAAAATATTTGAAAAGATAAAGCATTATAGAGGAGAGGGTAGTTTTGAGGGCTGGATGAAGCGACTCTTAATCAATGAATGTCTTACTACACTCCGAAAAAAGCAAATTTTATTCGTAGAAGCTGACGCTCACGTTCAGTTGGCTGATAACACAGAAACAGCGGAGCAAATGCTCAATACCGAAGATTTATTAGCTTGTTTGCAACGCCTTCCTGATGGTTATAGAACGGTCTTTAATCTCTATGCCATAGAGGGATATAGTCATCAAGAAATAGCTAATATGCTCAATATCAGCGAGGGAACTTCCAAATCGCAATTATCAAGAGCTAGAAATTTATTACAAAACTATCTAAAAGAAATGACAAAAGAGGCTTCTTTTAGACTAAACGAAGTGTCGCAATGGAAAAACATAAAATAGATAAGTTATTTGAAAACGCATTTGTAGAGTTTGTTTCTACGCCAAATGCTAATTTGTGGGAACGCATAGAAACACAAATACCACAATCTTCAAGCAAAAAAACACATAAAAAAAGGTTTATTTGGTTATTGCTAAGCTTGTTATTTCTTGCTATTAGCTGGGTAAGTTATCGTTATAGCCATGAGGAACTGCTTGCAGGAAGCCATAAACCTAAAAAGGCTGAGTATGTAGCGTCCATTCCTACACATACAAATATGGATACACAAGAAAATGATAAAAAATTTGATGTAAATGCAGCAACAAAGCATCATTTAGAGCCTACAACAGTATTGGAGAAAAAAATAGGCTCAGAAACCCCTAACTTGCCTCCAGCAGAAGAAAAAAGCATTGAACTGATACAAAAAGAAGAGAAAAAAATGACAGAAGTAGAAATAAAAAAGGATAGTATCTCACAATCAATAAGCTCGAAGCCATTAAAGGATACCTTACAAAAGTCCCAAACACCCAAAGGGACAAAAATTATTATCAAATTATCCGAACCAGAGCCATCACAAGAAGGGAAAGCCCGCGACTTTGCAGCCACTAAAACGGGGAAATTTCTTAGAAAGCTCAAAAAAATAAAAAATGGTGAAAGTAAAATTCCAAAATTACATATCGCTTTAAATTAAATTTTAAATATTACTATGATGAGAAAAATGATTTTGATGCTCGCTTTTGCGGGCGTATGCGAGAGCTTTGCCCAAGATACCATTCAGGTAGAGCTAAACGAAAAAGCCAAAGTAATGATTACGGCTCAAGACAGAGAAAGCCTCCGTCAACTAAAAAATGTGAATTTTAACAAACTCATTTGGGGGGCGATTGATAAAGTGGATAGTGTGGAGAAAAAATCTAGAACCTATATTGCTTTTGGCAATGATTTTGAAGATGAAGAAGGCTTGATTGTGGTTGGCTCTGAAAAAAGAAACAAAAAGAAAAAACAAGCCATTAGCAATGATTTTGTAATAGACTTGGGGCTAAACAACTACATAGATAGAAATGGTAGTTTTCCTGATGCTACGAATGCTTCTTATAGGTTGCAAACAGCAAGTTCTATATACGTAGGAATTGGAGAAATGTGGTATTTTAGAGTGGGAGGCGAAAAAAGTCCTGTTTCTATTCGTACAGGTCTGATGTTTGATTGGTATAATTTTAGATTTGTTCCTGATAATTATATAGGAACAGATGCTAATGGGGTAGTTTTTGGGAATTATCTCCAAGATTTTGGTAAAAAAATAGATAAAGCCAAATTGGTAGTACCTTATGTTCAGATTCCACTGATGTTGCGTTTCAAAGTACCCGTTTCGGAGAAGGTGAGCCTGAGAGCTGGTGTTGGAGGTTATGTAGCGTTGCGTACGGGTGGCAGAAGTAAAATAAATGTGGAAGGTAATAAGATTAAGGATAAAGACAGCTATTATCTCAATACTTGGCGGTATGGTTTGGAGGGCAATATAGGCATCAATAATTTTACGATTTTTGCCAAATACGACCTAAACCCTTTGTTTGCTGAGGGAAAAGCTCCACAACTCAATCCTATTAGTTTTGGTATACGATTGTAGTGAGCTTTATTTTGGGAAAAGTCATAACTGTAAAAGTTATGGCTTTTTTTGTTGAAAATCTTAGGAGTAAAACTTGTGGATACGCATTACAATGCATATCTATTCATTAAAAAATGTCATTTATAATAAAAAATTCTATCTTAGCCTGAAGACTATGGTGTTCGCTACCAACCACAAGAAAAAAACTTAAAATAATTTGTATAGGTAAAAATAATTTAATATTTTTCGTTCTTGTTAGCCTCTTACCCTCGTTTCACTGAGGGCAAGAGGCTAAACAAATTCCTGCAACATTGGCAGCCATATTATTATGACATTTTTGAAATATAAAAATGACTGACACAACGAAAAATATAGCATTAAAATGGCGACAAGACTTGTTAGACTTGAAAGAATGTGTTAAGCAAAAACAACTTAATACCGAACAAGCGTTGGCGGCTGCACAAAAACTAAAAATGAACAATAAGGAAAAATCGGCTAAACCAAATTCCGACATACAAAATGCACATATTCAACTTTGCGACACACTCGAACAAGCAAATAAAATACTTGAAGAGTATAGAATAGACAGTGTTTCGTTTACAACAACAACTTTCAATATTCTTATTTCTCTATCGCCAGACCAGACAACAGCAACTTCTTATTTCAATAAATTACTTGAACTTGGATTAAAACCAAACACATACACATTGAACGGATTTACTACTTACTGCAAGACAGTTGAAGAAGGACGTGAACTAATTAAGTCAATGAGCAAGTATAAAGTTAAGCCAAACACGCAGACATACAACGCTCTTTTAAGTTTGACAACTAATGATAACCAGAGAGCCAAAATAATTGCAGTAATGGAAGACCAAGGAATTGAAATAAATCTTGTTACATTTAACACACTAATTTCACGTTCGATAACTTTCAAAAGTGCATTTAGCTATTACCAAGACTTGAAACTGAGAAATATTAAACCAACAATAAATACATTCATAACACTATTAAAAAAAGCAACGACAAAGACTGAAATTAACCAAACAGAACAGTTACTTAAAGATGAGGGTATTAAGACTAACAACAACTGGGATAGACTGCATAACAGCAAGAAATACGGCTGTTAATACGGGTTCAAACCCATTAAGTTAAGCTAAAAATGTGGCATAGAGTTTGCCCAGAGCTTGCTTTTTTGGTGGAGGAAGTATTGGAAAGGGCATAGTTCTTACTTATACAAACCAATGCTTAAATATTCTTATTACAAGTAGTTGGAGCAACTCGCCACAGAAGCTGCGAACTTGGAAAAGATTTTTTGTAACTTCGCAAATTCCTTGTTGTGTGAAGTGTCCATAGCGAAGCGAGGGCACGAGTCTAACAAGGGATGTAATCCGCCGCAACGTTAGTCAAAAGGCGAAGCGTAGCGAAGCCTTTTGACTAACGGTTTCGGGCTTTGCGTTCGGGCGGGTTTCGGAGCACAAAGTTTCAATTTATTACTAAAGTTTAATAGAAGCTCTAAGCTTCAAGTTATTTGTCAATTTTTGATCAACTATTTCAATACTTAATTCTCCATTTTCTTTTGTC
>JANRLU010000258.1:0-11726 GCA_033762275.1 Thermonemataceae bacterium
CCTTTAGTTTTTTATTACCTATCACATTTATTCTTTTCATTCGGCGTTTTGGGCTTATTAGTAGTTTGAGTTTGCCCGAAAGACGCGAGCGAATTTTCCCTTTTATGCTCATCAGTTTGATATACCTCATTACAGCATATATTTTTTGGTCTTTGATAGAGCGGATATACATAGATAAAAGGCTTTTCATTATTTTTTTAGGAATTGTACTTTCTTTAGTTTTACTTTCTTTCATTACGATTTTTTTTAAGATAAGTGCTCATAGCTTGGCTATTAGTGGTATTTTAGGGGGAATGTTTGCTTTTGCCCAAAAAAATGCAGAAGAGAGCTTCTTTGTACCAATGGTTTTAACAGCAATTTTTTGGGGTTTGGTACTTGCCGCAAGGCTTTCGCTCAAGGCTCATAGCCCAAAGGAAGTCATTTGGGGAAGTGTAGCAGGTTTTTTTATCAACTTTGTTTTCGTTAGTATATTTATCTGATTTTTTACGCCCAAAATTTATATATATGAAAATTCATAAAAAAGTATCTATCACTGATATTCCTTATTTCTCAAAACTAATCGCTGATTATTTTTCTAAAAGCCCCGCTTTGGAAGATTTTTATGATAAATACCCTGAAATTGAAAATTTTGAGAAACAAATAAAATCGAAGCAATTCCCTGAAAATCAGCGATTAGTTTTAGTAAAAGCTCTTCAAAAACAAAATGAAAAATTGCCACTCTCTCAAAAAACAACCTTACATATAGAGCAATTAGCCAAAGAAAATACTTTCACGGTACTTACAGCCCATCAGCCTACTATTTTCCTTAACCCTTTGTACTTCGTGTATAAAATTATTACAACCATTAAATTAAGCCAAACACTTGCAGAAAAATACCCTGCCTATAATTTTGTGCCCATTTTTTGGATAGGTTCAGAAGACCACGATTTTGAAGAAATCAGCTATGTAAGGCTTTTTGGTAAAAAATATCAGTGGCAAAGCGAACAAAAGGGGGCGGTAGGGAGGATGCAGCCACAAACCTTATTGGAAGTTTATGAGCAACTTCCAGAGAAATTAGATTTTTTCAAGAATGCCTACCAAAATTTTGATACACTTTCAGAAGCTACGGCTTACCTCATCAATCATTTATTTGGGCAATACGGACTTGTAGTGATGAGCGGAGATGATAGCGAACTTAAAAAACAGTTTTTACCTATAGCTTTTGATGAACTTAATGAACAAAAAACTTTCCAAAAAGTAGGGGAAACATCTAATAAACTTGCAGAAAAAGGGTATAAAGCACAAGTAAGCCCTCGTGAAATAAATTTATTTTACTTGGAAAATAATTTGAGAGAACGAATCGTACAAGAAAACAACTTGTATAAAGTGCTCCATACGGATTTATCTTTTACGCAAGAACAACTTAAAGAGGTTTTTAGCCAAAACCCCGAAAAATGTAGCCCAAATGCAATTTTGCGTTGTGTGTACCAAGAAAGTATTTTGCCTAATTTGGCTTACGTGGGCGGACCTGGCGAGTTGGCGTATTGGTTACAGCTCAAAGAAACTTTTGCCTATCATCAAAAAAATTGCCCCCATTTGCAATTTCCGATACTTGTGCCCCGTACTTTTGCTTTGGTTTTACAAGAAAATCAGCTACAAAAAATTGAGAAATTGAATTTAGCTATTGAAGATTTCTTTTTTGAAGAAATCTTTTTAAGAAAACAACTACTTGCCAAAAATACAACAAATACACTTGATTTAGAGCCAGAAAAACAAAAAATTAGCACAATATTTGAGGAAATAAAACAAAAATCTTTGGCTATTGATAAGTCTTTGGAGGGAAGCATTGCCGCTGAAGCCCAAAAAATAGCAAAGATTTTGGAGGGGATTGAGAAAAAACTTCAAAAAGCTGAAGAAAAAAAGCAGGAAACGGAGATTTTGCAAGCCGTTACTCTGAAAGAAAAACTTTTTCCGAATGGGAATTTACAAGAAAGAACCGATAATTTTATGAATTTCTACCTTAATGAGCCTTCTTTTTTAGCAAATTTTATGAATTTGGTAGATGTATTTGATTTTAATTTTCAAGTTCTCACTTTAGATAAAAAATAAATTTTATGAAAAAAACGCTGTTTATTTTATGTTTAGTTGCCTTTGTTAGCACTATTTCTGCTCAGGATACGGGTTTTAAGTTGGGATTTAAGGCAGGTCTGCCGCTTAGTTTTAATGCTGTAAAATCTACAGATGCTGGCATAGAAACCCAAACAAATGGCTCCAGCTTGCATTTTATGGCAGGCGTAATCGCTGATGTGATGTGGACGGAAAGGTACGCTTTTACCACAGGTATACTTTTCACGGGCAAACAAGCTAATTTCTCCATAGAGAATAGCGTTAGCGAAAAGCATAATCTGCAATATGTTCAGATTCCTGTGGGCTTGAAGCTATTCACAGAAGATATTTTTGATAAAGGAAGAATGTATTTTAATTTCGGTCTCCAGCCAGAAATATTGGTAGGAAACACTAAAAAAGAGGGGAATTTTACCATCAATGGTGTAAAATCTGATATTGTAAAGAAGTTTTCCCCTTTAGATTTTGGAATGTTTTTAGGCTTTGGTTTGGAGTACCAAAAAGGAAGCACTCCCTTGTTTTTGGGTTTGGGTTACCAACGCTCTTTTCTAAATGTAGTCAGTGAAATGAATACAAACCCTGATAATTTTCTATCTATCAAGCAAAATTTAGTGGTTTTAGAATTAGGTATAAAACTATAAAGAAAGAGGCACACAAAACGTGCCTTACCTTTTTAGCTTTCTCTTGTAATAAGTTGCCGCATAAAGTCTGCCAAAAACTCCTTAGCATCATCGTGGGTGGCAGCCAAATGCTGGAGCTGAGTAAAAGCTGTATCAAAAAAATATTGTATTTTTTCTTCTGTTTTTTCTTTGATTTTCAAGGAGTTGTATATCTCTGTAACAGCCTTCACTTTTTGTATAGGGTCAAAATCTTGGGCGGTAAGCCAAAAGTTCAGTGCCGTTTTTTGTTCATTTTCAGCTAATTGTAGGGCTTCTATGAGAAGATAGGTTTTTTTGTTGGCTATAATATCTCCACCAACTTGCTTGCCAAATTTATCAGGATTACCATATACGTCTAATAAATCATCTTTAAGTTGAAAACCAATTCCTATATTTTCGCCAAAGATTCTCATATAGGTTTGTTCCTCTTCAGAAGCTCCTGCCAGCATTGCCCCAAGCTCCAAACTGAACCCTAATAAGACGGCTGTTTTGAGGCGTATCATTTCGATATACTGATTTTCGGAGATATGGCTTTCTTTTTCAAAATTCATATCTAATTGTTGCCCCTCACAAACCCAAGCAGCACAAACGCCAAATTTTTCTAAGGATTTTCTTAAATATTTATCTTCTACGCCTTGCAAAAGTATTTCGTAGGCTTTCACAAGCATTACGTCCCCTGAAAGAATGGCTATATTTTCATTCCATTTATGATGAACAGTGGGTTGGTTTCGGCGTAGCGGGGCTTTATCCATAATGTCATCATGCATGAGGGTAAAGTTATGAAAAACTTCTACGGCTACGGCTGCTGGAATAGCTTTTTGCCAATCATTATCAAAAAGTTGGTAGCCTAAAATTGTTAGAAGGGGTCGCATTCTTTTCCCTCCCAAACTCATCAAATAAGAGATTGGCTCATAGAGTTCCTTAGGATTTGAGCCATAATGATATTTCTCTATGAAATTTTGGATAGCAGAAGTGTAGAGGTGTATATTCATATCAATTAGATTTAGACATAAGACTGACACGAAGATATATAACAAAAAAAAAGATCCTGTATTTTATAGTCTTATGTCTAATGTCTCAGTTAGTACTCGTCTTCATTGAAGAAAAAATCTTCTTTAGTAGGATAATCAGGCCAGATTTCCTCTATGCTTTCATAGGGCTGCCCATCATCTTCTAATTCTTGGAGATTTTCAATTACTTCTAAGGGAGCTCCTGAGCGGATAGCGAAGTCGATGAGTTCTTCTTTGGTTGCACGCCAAGGAGCGTCTTCAAGGTACGAGGCTAATTCTAAAGTCCAATACATAGGCATTTAGTTGTTTGAGTTTTCAAAAATAAAAACAAGATAATTGGTTTTTTTTAATACAATTTTTAATAAAAAAAGATTACTTTTTTTGATAAATTTTTTTCAATTCTCCTTCAAATTCTTCCAACATAATTT
This sequence comes from Thermonemataceae bacterium, assembly GCA_033762275.1. GTDB lineage: Bacteria > Bacteroidota > Bacteroidia > Cytophagales > Thermonemataceae > Raineya. Next base: position 4,201 of record JANRLU010000258.1, read on the forward strand.
GCTTCACCTGAATTTTTCTTTTCTGTGTAGCCAAATTGAAGCTTTTATGTTCGGGTTTATACTCAGTGGAACTTTCTGCTACAGAGACTTCCTGCTCATCTTTTCTGATAAGTTCTCGTAAAAAACTATTTTTAATACGAAATTGGTCTAAAGCAGGTTTTTTATAAAAATCTGGATATTTGCGAGTTACGACTTTCATCAAGTAGGCTTCTTCAAAAATTCGGTCGCAAGCATAACGAAATCTATTAGCCAAATTTTTATCCAAGTATCTTGGATTGGTAACTTCATTTTTCCAAGCAACCAACAACTCTTTTGCTTCGTTGATGCTTTCTTCGGTGTTTGTACCTACCAATGATTCAGCTTTTTTGCAGAGTCTTTCTTGTACAGAGCGAGCCTGCTCTACGGGATCTAAAGGTTTGATAGCATCAATAGGGATGCCTTCTTTGTATTGTTTGTATCTAAAAAAGAACTCGTTATTGATACGTTTGAAGCGTTCCCAGTATTTTTCTAACTTTTTTTGAGGGACTTTTCCAATATTTTTCCACTCGTTTTGGAGTTCTTTGAAAATAATGACAGTATTTTCAAAATCATCAGAAAGTTTGTAAATACTGGCTTTATCCACTAATATTCTGTACTGATTGAGCCTATTTTTTAACTCATCAGCTTTGTTTTTAAGAAACTCTTTTTTGTGATGGTGGTATCTTTTGAGATAAGTAGAGAATTTATCTTCTACCTCTTCTTGCAAGTGAGGCTCTACGGCACCCGTTTTAATCCAACGAGATTTTAATTCTTCTATTTTTTGGGCTGTTTCTTTCCAGTTGGTATCCTCTATGAGCGTATATAGCTCGTCTATGATAGCATTTTTGATTTCTAAATTACGTTTTCTATTGACATCAATTAGGCTTCTTAGGTACGTTTCCAACTCGTCTAACTTTTCGAGTAAGATGACAAAATTCCCTAAACCCTTAAAAGTTTTTAGAAATTCTCTAAGATGTAAGAGTTTCATTAGGAAAGAGCCTTTATTTTCGGCAGTTTCTACAGCTTTAGCCAATTCTTCTACCTTAGCTTGGGCGTCTTTATAGCGATTTTCAAAGTACAAAATAGCTGCTTCAGGGCTTTCTTTTACCAGCCCAATTTCTCTATCAGGCATATCCAAGTAGCCTTTCAAAAAAACTTTACCTTCTGAAATGTAGCCGTAAGGATGTGAGTAGTTTGTGTTCATAGTAGTAAAAAAAATAATCTTGCATCATAGATGCTGATTAAAAGAAATAATTTTTGGCTATTTACGAAAATATAAACAAATAATTGTATAAAGGGTTCATTTTTTTTAAAATTAACCATTCATAGAGCTCAGAAAATCGTCATTATTTTTAGTTTTTTCCATTTTCTCCAGCAAAAATTCCATTGCCTCGTTGGCATTCATATCGTCCATATACTTTCTTAAAATCCAAACCTTGTTGAGCTCATCTTTTCTGAGTAATAAATCTTCTCTTCTTGTACCAGAGGCAGGAATATCAATAGCAGGATACATCCTTTTATTGGCTAATTTTCTGTCTAATTGTAGTTCCATATTACCCGTACCTTTGAACTCCTCAAAAATAACTTCATCCATTCTGGAGCCTGTATCTATGAGGGCAGTGGCAATAATAGTAAGCGAGCCTCCATTTTCCACGTTACGGGCTGCTCCAAAAAATCTTTTAGGTCTTTGCATGGCATTGGCATCTACACCTCCCGTAAGAATTTTACCTGAAGAAGGTACCACTGTATTGTAGGCTCTTGCCAAACGGGTGATAGAATCCAACAAAATAACGACATCGTGTCCGCATTCTACCATTCTTTTAGCTTTTTCCAAAACCATAGAAGCTACTTTTACGTGTCTTTCGGCTTGTTCATCAAAAGTGGAGGAAATCACTTCGGCTCGTACGCTTCTTTGCATATCGGTTACTTCTTCGGGGCGTTCATCAATGAGCAACACTATCAAATATACTTCTGGGTGGTTTTCGGCAATGGCATTAGCGATTTGCTTGAGTAAGGTAGTTTTACCTGTTTTAGGTTGTGCCACAATCATTCCTCTTTGTCCCTTACCAATAGGAGCAAATAAATCCAACATTCTTGTAGAGTATATGTTGTGTTGGGTGCTTAACATAAGTTTTTCTTCAGGAAATAAAGGCGTAAGGTATTCAAAAGGTATCCGCTCCCTGATTTCTTCTGTTGTCTTGCCATTTACGTTGTTTACTTTGAGTAAGGCGAAATATTTTTCACCTTCTTTTGGTGGGCGAATCAAGCCTTTTACTGTATCGCCAACTTTCAGCCCGAAAAGTTTGATTTGTGAGGGAGATACATAAATATCATCAGGACTGGATAAATAATTGTAGTCGGGAGAGCGTAGAAAGCCAAAACCCTCTTGCATTATTTCTAATACACCAGAATTTTCTATGAGTCCATCAAATTCTTTAAGCCTATCCTTATACTTTTTCTGTTGGGGAACATTCGTTTGGATAGGGTTCTTAAGCAGGGTCTTATCTTTATTTACATTATTTTTTTCCTCAATGAGCAAATTGATGGCAGGGTCTATTTCTTTACTGATAAGTTCATCAAGTTCATTTTCTAAACTTTTTACTTCTTCCAAAATATTGATTTCTTGAGCGATAGGTTGAACTTCTTCTATTTTTGTTGGGATGTCTTTCAATACACTCTTTACTTGTTTGCCGATATTTTCTTGTTCTTTCTTAATACGCGTCCTTTTCTTCTTATTTTGGTTATCTTCGTTATTGTCTTGATTTTCTTGTTCTTGAGGACTTTCTTCGTTTGGTGAGAGGGGGCTTGCAGGGCTGGGTTCTTCCAGAATTTTGTTGATAAGTTCTTGTTTGCTTAGTTTTTTGGCATTTTTAATCTCTAATTGTTCAGCAATTTCTCTTAGCTCAGAAAGTAGCTTCAGATGCAGTTCATCAGTTGTATACATAAAAATAATGAATAAGGGGATAGAATTTTGAAAGGTTATACTTATTTACAAGAAAATTTCGCTTGAAAAACTATTAGAAAGGTTTTCAGAAATGGTTTGCAATTATACAAGAATAAATTTTATTTGACAAAATATATTTCTTAAATTTTTTATTTTAATTTTGGTTTTTGATTTTTCTATGCATACGCTTATTGATTTGCCTTACTTCCCACCGATTGCTTATTTTAGTGTTTGTTTGCTCTCCGAAACGCTCACCATAGATGTATGTGAGTATTACGAAAAACAAAGTTACAGAAATCGTTGTTACATTAATACTTCTCAAGGGGTATTGCCTTTAAGTGTTCCTATTTTGCATAATAAGGATAAAAAACAGATTATCAAGGATATAAAAATAGATTACAAAGAAAACTGGGTGAATATTCATTGGCGTTCAATAGTGTCGGCTTATCGCAAATCTCCTTTTTTTGAGTTTTATGCAGATTTTTTTAGAGAAATTTTGTACAAAAAAACAAATTTTTTATTAGATTTGAATTTAGAAATCTTGAACACTTGTCTGCGTTTTTTAGGACTCAACAAAAATCTGGTAATTACGCAGAAGTACATAGAAAAAAAAGAAAATTTATCATACACAGATTTACGTTCTTTTATTCATCCTAAAAAAAAAGATAATGCTCTTGTTTTTTATCAGGCAAAGCCTTATGTGCAAGTTTTTGGCAGTAAATTTGAGGATAACTTAAGTATAATAGATTTGCTTTTTTGTGAGGGAAGCAACGCCCTCGCTCTACTAAAAGCAAGTACAAAGGAACAAAATCACCCAATAATTAGTTTGTAGCTTAATAGATTTAGAACTCAATGGAAGCAAAATTTTCTGAACAAGTAAGAGAAGTCATAGGACTCAGCAAGGAAGAAGCTTTACGCCTCGGGCACGGCTATATAGGCACCGAGCACCTTATACTTGGTCTGATTCGTAAGGGGGATAGCAAAGCCACCACCATCTTGAAAAAAATGGGTATAGAACTTGACGAATTAAGATTGATGATAGAGCAAACTATCAGGGGGACAGCCACCCATAGTATAAAAAACGCCGCAGATATTTCGCTTACCAAGCAATCTGAAAAAGTGCTGAAAATCACGTATTTAGAAGCCAGACTATGTAAAAGCTCAGTCGTGGGTACGGAGCATCTTCTTCTTTCCATTGTAAAAGAGCAAGATAATTTAGGCTCACAAATCCTTAGTAAATTTGACATCACACACGAAAATGTGAAAAAAGTCATTGATAATGACCGTATAGAGCCTCACGCAGGTCCAGATACTGATGACCCTGATGATGACCAAGGCAGAATGTTCGGAGGAGGTAGTGGTTCTATGCGTGAAAGTAAAACCAATGAAAAATCCAAAACGCCTGTTTTAGACAATTTTGGCAGAGATTTGACAAAAATGGCAGAAAATGGAAAATTAGATGCTATTATTGGCAGAGAAAAAGAGATAGAGCGAGTGGCTCAAATTTTATCCAGACGTAAAAAAAACAATCCTATTCTTATTGGAGAACCAGGTGTAGGAAAAACTGCCATCGCCGAAGGCTTAGCACTTAAAATTGTTCAGAAAAAAGTTTCAAGGGTGCTTTTTGATAAAAGAGTTATCACCTTAGATTTGGCTTCCTTGGTGGCTGGTACGAAGTACAGAGGGCAATTTGAGGAGCGAATGAAAGCGGTAATGACAGAGTTAGAAAAATCACCAGATGTGATTCTTTTCATAGATGAGTTGCATACCATTGTAGGAGCAGGAGGGGCAAGTGGCTCACTTGATGCCTCCAATATGTTCAAACCTGCGTTGGCAAGGGGAGATATCCAATGTATTGGAGCTACTACCTTAGATGAATACCGACAATATATAGAGAAAGACGGAGCCTTGGCACGCAGATTCCAAATCGTGATGGTTGAAGCCACAAGTCCTGAGGAAACCGTAGAAATATTAAACAATATTAAGGATAAATACGAAGACCATCACCACGTAATTTATACCAAAGAAGCCATAGAGGCTTGTGTGAAATTATCCGATAGATATATCTCTGATAGATTTTTACCTGATAAAGCTATAGACATTCTTGATGAGGCAGGAGCGAGGGTTCACATCAATAATATTCAAGTTCCTGATGATATTTTAACGCTTGAAGAACAAATTGAGAACATTAAAAAAGAAAAAACACAAGTAGTTAAAAGCCAAAAATATGAAGAAGCAGCTCAGCTAAGGGATAAAGAAAAGAAACTTACAGAGCAACTTGAAAAAGCAAGAAGGTATTGGGAAACTGAAAGCAAAAAGAAACGCTATACCGTAACAGCGGAGAATGTAGCCGAAGTGGTAGCGATGGTAACAGGCATTCCCGTGCAGAGGGTGGCTCAGAGCGAAGGAGCAAAAATACTAAAAATGGGTGAGGCTCTCAAAGGAAAAGTAATAGGACAAGATAATGCGATAGAAAAACTCGTAAAGGCTATTCAGCGTACAAGAGTAGGATTAAAAGACCCCAAAAAGCCCATAGGCTCTTTTGTGTTCTTAGGACCTACAGGAGTGGGTAAAACCGAATTAGCAAAAATATTAGCTACTTATCTATTTGATAAAGAAGATGCTCTGGTAAGAATAGATATGAGTGAGTATATGGAGAAATTCTCTGTATCGCGTTTGGTGGGAGCTCCTCCAGGCTACGTGGGTTACGAAGAAGGTGGACAACTTACCGAAAAAATTAGAAGAAAACCCTATAGCGTTATCCTCCTTGATGAGATAGAAAAAGCTCACCCAGATGTATTCAACCTGCTCTTGCAAGTGTTAGATGATGGAATCCTCACTGATGGCTTGGGGCGTAGGGTGGATTTTAAAAATACGATTATCATAATGACCTCTAATATCGGGGCAAGAGACCTTAAAGATTTTGGTACGGGTATTGGTTTTGCAACAAAAGCCAAAAATGAGTCGCACGACGAAGCTATCAAAGCTACTATCCAAAGTGCTTTAAGAAAGGCTTTTTCTCCAGAGTTTCTTAATAGATTAGATGATGTGATAGTCTTTAATTCTTTAGAAAAACAGCACCTCCACCAAATCATTGATTTGATGCTGGCTAAGGTTTTTGTAAGAATCGAAAGCTTAGGTTACAAGGTAGAGCTTACAGAAAAAGCAAAAGACTTTTTGGCAGAAAAGGGCTATGACCCTCAATTTGGGGCAAGACCGCTCGGTAGAGCTATCCAAAAGTATCTGGAAGACCCTATCGCAGAGGAAATACTTAAAGCCGAACTTGAAAACGGAAAAATACTTATCGCTGACTATGATGGAGAAGGTGAAACATTGAATTTCTCTATTAAAAATACAGAAACAGAATCCTAAAATATAAGTAAAATAATCCCTTCTATGTAACGAAGGGATTATTTTTAGTAGAAATATATGCAAGAACTCAGTGAAATAGCTGCTTTCCTCGACTTCCCCTTATTTTTTGTGGAAGAAAAATCTATACAAAAACTTCAAAATGCAGATATTCTTTTTGTGTTTGCTTCCCAAGAAGAACAAAATTATTTCAATAAAAATAAGGAAAGAGTATTTGAGAAACTTCTGCAAGCATTATTGGTAAAATACCCATTTTTGAAAAATAAAACTATTAGGGAAATTGTTCTAACGAACTCCGAAAATATATTGGAGCAAATTCCTGAGTTGCGAATTGCCAAAGTGATTTTTTTTGGTCAAGATTTAGCTAAAAAACTATCTCTTAACCAACAAATAAATCAAGTCCATAAAGTAGGAGAGGTTTTTTCCTACTTGGTAGCAACTTCAATAGCTACTATGGAGGAAAATATGGAAGAAAAAAAGAAATTTTGGTTGGCTCTGTTAGAGTTTTTGGCAGAAGGGTAAATTTTAAAGCCTTGCTTTATTAAACTTAAAAAAATATATCTTGAGCCAAACGAAAAGTATTGCTGTGAGCTTCTACAATATCGGCAATACGTTCCGAATAGCCGCCTCCCATACTAATAGCCAATGGAATTTTATACTGTTTAGCTGTTTCTAAGACAAATTTATCCCGTTCTTTTGCTCCATTTATACTCAAAGAAAGTCTCCCCAATTTATCAGTACTAAGTACATCTACACCTGAAATATAAAATAAAAAGTCTGCTTGCTGTGCTTCTATGAGTTGGGCTAAGGTTGTTTTTAGTAAATAAAGGTATATTTTATCATCTGTTCCATCGGGCAGAGCAATATCTAAATCAGATTTTTCTTTGAATAAAGGATAATTTTTTTCTCCATGCATACTAAATGTAAAAACAGCAGGATTATCTTGAAATATTTCAGCCGTACCATTTCCCTGATGTACATCTAAATCAATAATTAAAATATTTTTAGCTAAATTATTGCTTATGAGATAGTTAGAGGCAATAGCAACATCATTTAACAGGCAAAAACCCTCCCCTTTATTGCTGAAAGCGTGGTGTGTACCACCAGCGATATTCATTGCTATACCATATTTTTGGGCATATAAGGCACAATCAATCGTGCCTTGGGCAATTGTAATTTCTCTTTGTACCAAACT
>JANRLU010000259.1:0-11182 GCA_033762275.1 Thermonemataceae bacterium
AGGAGTTTCAGCTTTTGCACCATCTTTTTTCACTGTATCTACCGCCTTTTTGGTGGTATCAGCAAGCATACTTCCATCTTGTAGATTGGCTCCATTAGAGTTTCCATAAAGTTTTTCTCTAATGGCTTTCGCCCTTTTATCAGCCTCAGGGCTTGGCTCATATTGTTTTTTAAGTTGGCGTGCAGAATCCCCTTTTACGCCATATACATACACATCGCCCTCTCTGGCATCTTTGAGCTTTTTAGGGTCAGAATTATTATATCTATCTAAACCACAAGAACTTAAAAATGCCAACAATGCCAAAATGTAGAGTAATTTGTTCATAAATGTAAAGAGTTATATATTTCGGCTGTAAAGCTATATATTTTTAATGTGATTCACAATAAGTAAAAAATCTTTTTTTGAGAATAATAAAGCAATATTTTTGTTACTTATACGCTTTCTCTCATATATTTGAATAAAACTCTAAGAAAATGAAAAGCTATTTTTTAGTTTTTAGTATGTTTGTAGGCTTTTTTGCCTGCCAAGAACTCTCAAAACCCAAACAAAAAATGAAACATACCCAAGACATTCACTCTTTTGCCAAACCCGAACAAAGTCTAATGACACATCTAGACTTAGACTTAAAAGTTGATTTCACAAAAAGAATTTTATCAGGGAAAGCCCATATCTATTTTGATAACCCCCATCAAAGCAAAGAACTCATTTTGGATACAGATAAACTCGCTATCAAAGCTATATGGCTTGATGGCAACGAAGAGTGTAACTTTCACCTTGATAAAAATGTGGAGTTTCTTGGACAAGCCTTACACATTCCCATCAAAAAAAATACAAAATTTGTAGTCGTAGAGTACGAAACCTCGCCAGAAGCCGCCGCTCTACAATGGCTTGACCCAGAGCAAACTAATGGAAAAAAATCACCTTTTCTATTTAGCCAATCACAATGTATTTTGGCTCGTAGCTGGATACCCTGCCAAGATAGCCCAGGCATACGATTTACTTACAATGCTACCATTCAAGTTCCTGATAGCCTGATGGCTTTAATGTCTGCTAAAAACCCAACTCAAAAGTCAGCTAATGGGACTTATCACTTTGAAATGAAGCAAAAAATACCCGCCTACTTGGTGGCTTTGGCAGTAGGCGACCTCTCTTTTGCTCCTATTGATGAACGAACAGGTATTTATGCCGAGGATACCGTACTCCAAGCCTCACAAAAAGAATTTGAAGATTTGGGCAAAATGGTGGCTGCTGCCGAAAAAATCTACGGAAAATATGAGTGGGAACGCTACGACTTACTGATTTTACCCCCAAGTTTCCCCTTTGGAGGAATGGAAAATCCCCGCCTGACCTTTGCCACCCCTACAATTATCGCAGGTGATAAATCGCTTACGAGTTTAGTAGCTCACGAATTAGCTCACTCTTGGTCTGGCAATTTAGTTACCAACGAAACTTGGAACGACTTCTGGCTAAACGAGGGCTTCACCGTCTATTTTGAACGTAGAATAATGGAAGAACTATACGGCAAAGATTACGCTGAAATGCTTGCTCTTTTAGGTTATCAAGATTTATTGGCAGATATAGAGGAAATCGGGGCAAACAGCAAGGATACCAAACTGCTCTTAGACCTCCGCCAAAGAAACCCAGATGAAGGCGTAACCGAAATCGCCTACGAAAAGGGCTACTTTTTCTTGAGAATGATAGAAGAAACCATTGGTAGAGAGGCTTTTGATAGCTTTGTTAAGGGATACTTCAAAGATTTTGCCTTTCAATCTATGAATACGGAAGGTTTTGTAGACTATCTGGAGGAAAAAATTATCAAAGGAAATAAAGAACTTCGTCAGAAAATCAATTACCAAGACTGGATTTTTGATGTAGGCTTGCCCAAAAATTGCCCAAAAGTACGTTCTGTATTATTTGAAAGAGTAGATGCTGAACTTTCAGAATGGAAAAATACGAAACAAACAGACTCCTTAGCAACCCAAAATTGGAGCAGCCACGAATGGCTACACTTCATCAGGCATCTACCCAAAGAGCTAAGCCTCAAAGAAATGGAAGATTTGGATAAGTCATTCAATTTTACAGATTCTGGGAACGCCGAAATACAAGCTGCGTGGTTTGTACACTGCATCCAACACGAATACAAAGCCTCTTACAAAGCCATAGAAATTTTTTTGATGCGAGTAGGCAGGAGAAAATTCCTAAATCCTATTTATACAACTATGAGCAAAAATAAAAATACAAAAGCCCTTGCTATTGATATCTACCAGAAAGCTCGCAGTAGTTATCACAGTTTAGCTACCAATAAAATAGACGAAATCTTAGGGTTAAAAAAATAGGGCTAAAATTTTAGCCCTATTTTTTTATTTCTTTTTCTTTGCAGTGTCTTTTTTAGCTGCTGGCTTTTTAGCAGGCTCTTTTTTCTCTGCTGTAGCTGTAGCCTCGTTTTTCATATCTTGTACTTCTTTACGAATGGCTTGAGCAAGAACTTTCAAATCTTGCATTCCTTTGCGTACACGAGTACCCGCAGCTTGATTGTTTTTGTCATAAAACTTTTCAAAATCTGCTTCTAAACCCATTACGAGGTCTCTTACTTTGGCAAACTGTGACATAATTGTAAACTGTTTGAGTGAAAAAATTGATGATTAACTTTTCAAAACTAAATATTTGTTTGATAATTCCTATAAAAAAAAGCACTTTTTTTTGATAATAAAGCTATATTCTATTGCAAAATCCTCATTATCAGTATATTAAAAAATAAGCTCCAATAGCAAGTAAAAGGCGATTTTAAAGAAAAATCTCTATTTAAAGCCTTTAGATAAATCTTTAAAAAACAAAGCAAGCCTGATTGAGCATAAAAGGTATTTTCAAAGTTAAAGATTTATTATTCAGTTTTTAAAACAAACTTTAAAAAACAAAGAAGTATGCTTTTTAAATATTTTATTTGATAAGTCTCAAAAATTTTGAGGTTGAGCCGAAAAGATGTAGCTTTGCAGCAAAATTCTGGTGAAACTATGAAAATTTTAGATTGGTATATTTTTAAGAAATTTATCAAAACCTTCTTTTTTATTGTTCTTATTTTTATACTGGTAATATTGGTAATTGATTTGGTAGAGAAAATTGATGCTTTTCGGAAAATGAAACCCACTTGGAAAGAAATTATCACAGATTTCTACTTTAATTACATCCCCTATCTCATCAATCTCGTGAGCCCGCTTTTGGTATTTATAGCGGCTGTTTTCGTAACTGCTCAGATGGCATCTCGTACAGAAATTGTGGCAATGTTAAGTGCAGGTATCACCTTCCAACGCTTTCTAATGCCTTATATGCTTGGGGCTACTATGCTGGCGGCTATTACTTTCTATCTCACAGGTTGGCTAATTCCTAACGCCAATAAGGTACGTGTAAACTTTGATATCCAACACATAAAAAAAGCCGAAAATCGCTTGTTCAGAAACCTACACATCGGATTAAGTAGCAATGTGTATGCTTATATGCAAGACTATCAATCTTTTAGCAGAACAGGTTTTAAGTTTACTTTGGAAAAATTTGAAAAAAATCAATTAGTAGAAAAATTAGAAGCCCCCAGCATCACTTGGGACTCCACCAAGCGAAAATGGAGAATGGATAAATACGTACTTCGCAAAATAAAGGGCAATGACGAGGAACTCATTTTCCATAATAAAAGAGTAGATACAAGCCTGAATATCAAGCCAGAAGATTTTGAGGATAAACATTTATTCCAAGAAAAGCTAACCTTTAATGAGTTAGATGCCTATATCAAATTACTCAAGCAAAGAGGCTCAGAAGGAGTAAATGTCTATATCACAGAAAAATATGCTCGCTATACCTATCCTTTCGCTATGATTATCCTCACATTTTTTGGCGTAATTGTTGCTTCAAAAAAGAACAGAAGAGGTATAGGGGCTCAAATAGCTTCAGGCTTTGTTTTGGCTTTTGTATACTTACTTTTTTATATTATTGCTACCAAAGCTATTGCTAATAGCGGAAAAATGCCTATTTTGGTCGCCGTTTGGATGCCTAATGTAATATTTGTACTTATAGGAATTATTATGTATAGAATTATGATACTTCAAGATGAAAAACTGAAAAATATAATTTCATTGAGTTTTTTAAAAGGTATTCAATTTAAGAAAAAATAACACGCTGCTTCGCAATTTATATGCAAACTCCTAAAATTAAAGATTATATTCTTTTACATTTTATTGTTCTTATCTGGGGATTTACCGCTATTTTAGGGGATAAACGCTAGGTTTCTTTGCATCCCTTGGTGCTTGTTTTTTACAGAACGCTCATTACAGCCCTTGCCTTTGGCTTATGGTTTTATATCATTAAAAAGCCTTTACGCATTCCCAGAATGGATTTACTGAAAATTTTGGGTACAGGCGGGATCATTGCTATCCATTGGCTTTTATTTTTTGGGGCTTCCCGAGTAGCCACCATTTCTGTTTGTTTGGTAGGTTTGGCTACTACTACCCTCTGGACAAGCCTTTTGGAGCCTCTCTTTTATAGGAGAAAATTCAGAAGCATACAAGTTATTTTGGGTTTGGTTACTTTCGCAGGTATTTTTGAGGTCTTCAGAGCCGAATTTAACTATGCAGAAGGTTTTATTTTAGGAATACTCTCAGCTCTTGCTGGGGCTTTGTTTAGTGTTCTCAACTCTCAATTTGTACGCAAACACGACCAATTCACGATTACTTTCTACGAAATGATAGGTGCTTTTGTTTCAGTGGCTGTTTTCTTACTTTTTTATGGATTCTCTTCCGAAGAAACCCTGCAAATACTTCCACAAGGCTTGGAATGGTTGTGGATTGCCATTTTAGCTTTAGTCTGTACCGTATACGCCTACCCTGTGGGTGTAAAACTAATGAAAAAATTTTCTGTATTTGCTGTAAACCTCACCGTAAATTTAGAGCCTGTTTATGGAATTATGTTGGCTTTTGTTATTTTTGGTGAGAGCGAAAAAATGTCAGCAAATTTTTATATAGGGGCTATTATTATTCTTCTGGCAGTGTTTTTTTATCCTATATTTTTACATTTTTCTTTTCTTAGAAAGAAAAAAATAGAAAAAAAGAAGAGAATTATGACGATTGAACTCAATAATCATAACATAGATGCAAGTCCGTTAAGTCTCTCAACGAATCATTTGGCTGATGAGCAAAGAAGTATCTAAAAAAATAATCTTGGCATTAGCATTTCGCTCCAAATGCTGTAAAGCCTCATTAAGCAGATAATATAAGCTATGTATCTTACTCATATCCATTGTTTTAGCAAAACCATTGATAAACTCTAAGCTATGAGCATCTACACGAAGCAGTTCCTCAGAAGCATACTTATACAACAGCGTTTCTTGGCTCATACTCAAACCATACAATAATAAATTTTTTTGCACTTCCTTAGGCATTTTGGCAAACTCTTCGCTCTTTTCTATAAGGGCTTGGTAATTTCTTGTATAGCAAAGTCGCATCCAATCCCTAAACAACAAATGATTATCGTCCTCTATTTCTTGGCTCATATAAATAGCCTTTTGCAAATTCCCCTCAGCCAGATGAGCTACCTGTCGGGCTTTCTCTGCTGCTATAGATAGCTTTTCTTCTAAAAATAACCTTACTTCTTCATCTTCAAAATCTCGGACACGAATACGCTGCAAACGAGAAAGTATAGTAATAAGCATTTTTTCGGGCTGTTCGCTTACCAAAAAGAAAAGTGTTTTTTGGGGTGGTTCTTCCAAAGCTTTAAGCAAAGCATTAGCCGAAGTAATATTAAGATACTCAGGCAGCCAAATTAACAATATTTTATATTCACTTTCGTAGGGCATCAAAGAAAGCGTAGATACAATTTTTCGGCTTTCTTCGGCACTGATACTTGGCGTTTTGCTTTCTGCTCCTATACAAGCCAGCCACTCACTGATGCCTGCATAAGTATTTTGTAAAGCAAAACTTCGCCATTCTTTCAAAAAGTCTTGGCTAAGTGGTTTGGCTACTTTTGTGGTACTACTCACAGGTAATACAAAATGAAGGTCAGGGTGTACCAGTTTTTTCATCTTACTACAAGCCGCACATTGCCCGCAAGCATCATTTTCACCCTTATTTTCACAAAAAATATAAGTTGCCATCGCCAAAGCCATTGCTAAATTTCCTGAACCTGCCCGCCCCGCAAATAGCTGAGCATGAGCTACATGGTTTTGCTCAACGGCTTGTATCAGTTTTTTTTTGATGTCTTTCAGTCCGTATATTTCCTCAAACAACATAAACACATAAAATTGAGAAACAAATTTAGTCTTTTTTAGTCTTTTCAATAGGTTTTTACAGCTAAAAAATTCAAAATAATGAAAACGCTTCGCCTAATTTTAGGAGACCAACTTAATTCTGCTCACAGTTGGTTTAAGGATACTAATCATAATGTCTCTTATGTAATAATGGAAATTTTACAAGAAACCAACTATGTAAAACACCATATACAAAAAGTTTTATGCTTCTTTGCTGCAATGAGAAACTTTGCCTCAGAACTTCAAAACAAGGGACACCAAGTTATTTACTTATGCTTAGATAACCCTGATAACCAACAAGATATACAAAAAAACATTATTCATTTAGTCCAAAAGCACCATTTTCAAAAATTTGAATATTTATTACCCGATGAGTATCGCTTAGATAAGCAACTCAAAGACTTATGCAGCTCTATTCATATTCCTACGCAAGTCTTTGATACAGAGCATTTCCTTACAGAAAGGACTTTTCTCCATACCTTTTTTAAGGAAAAGAAAACTTATGTAATGGAAACTTTTTACAGATTTTTGCGAAAAAAATATGCTATTCTTATGAAAAATACAGAACCCGTAGGTGATAAATGGAATTTTGATGTTGAAAATAGGGCAAAGTATAAAGGAAGCCCGCATGTACCTACAAACATATTTCCAACCCAGGACCTCTCTGAAATTTTTGAGATGCTCCAAACAATAAAAGTAGAAACCATTGGCAAATGTAACCCCAAGTCAGTACAATGGATTACCAGCAGAAAAGAAGCCTTAGTTTGTTTAGCGTATTTTTGTAAGTATCTTCTTCCCTATTTTGGTACATACCAAGATGCGATGCAGCATAAAGAACCTTTTTTATTTCATTCTAGATTATCTTTTGCTCTTAATATCAAATTATTACACCCTTTAGAGGTAATTGAAAAAGCCATTGAAAGTTGGCAAGAAAATACGCAAAAAATCACTTTAGCCCAAATTGAAGGCTTTATCAGGCAAATATTAGGCTGGAGAGAGTACATGAGAGGCGTATATTGGGCAAAAATGCCTGAGTTCGCACAGACAAATTATTTTGAACACCAAAGGAAATTACCTGAGTTTTATTGGACAGGCAAGACTAAAATGTTCTGCCTCAAAGATGCTATTGACAATTCGCTCAACTACGCTTACGCTCATCATATCCAACGACTAATGCTTACGGGTAACTTCGCTCTATTGGCGGGTGTCCACCCTGACGAAGTGGATAAATGGTATTTAGGTATTTATATTGATGCGATTGAATGGGTGGAAATCACGAACACACGCGGAATGAGCCAATTTGCTGATGGTGGCTGGGTAGCAAGCAAACCTTATGCTGCTTCTGCCAACTATATTCATAAAATGAGTAACTATTGCGAACAATGTTTTTATGATAAAAATAAAAAATATGGCGATAAAGCCTGTCCCTTCAACAGTTTGTATTGGCATTTCTATCAACGAAATGAATCGCTTTTGAATAAAAACCCAAGAATAGGAATGATGTACCAAACACTCAAAAAAATGGACAGGGAGGAGAGAGAACGTATCCTCAAGCAAGGCGATTTTTATCTAAAAGAAATAGAAAACCTATAAAGAATTGGCAATAATTTATGCACCAACTTCCTTATAGGTCAAATATTATTCTTCTGTATTTTCTTCCTCAGCGGGCTTGGAAGCCTCTTGTTTTTTATCTCCAAAAGCCGCAGAAATGGTGATTCTAAAGGTTTCGGCTAAGGGATTACCTTTTTCAAAAGGTATCATATAGGCAGCGTCTAAACCAAATACTTGGTATCTTGCTCCAATCCCAACAGTAGCGTATTTGCGATTACCTTTATTTTTATGCTCTAAGGCTAAACCTGCCCTTACCATAAACAAATCATTGTAGCTATACTCCGCCCCGATATTAGCTCTCCACTCTTGTAATTCCTCTTTAAAACCGTCAGGAGCATCTGTAAAAGAAGAAAATATACCACTCAATAAAGGAATATCTCTTCCATATTGCCCTTGAATGATAGTTCCTTGGCTATTCACTAAAGGAGGTGTAGGCACCATCAACTTATTAAAATCAACAGCCAAACTTACCTTATTAAACTCATCTATACTGCTTGTGCCTGCGGCTCCTAAGCGAAAATTGGTGGGGAGAAAATCTCTTTGGTCATCTTCTCCTGAGTAAGAAATCTTTGCTCCCAAATTGGTAATGGCTGCTCCAAAAGCCAAGTCTGTTTCTAAATTAGCTATATTGATACCTTTTTTCTGATAAAAAGCTGATAAATCTACGCCACCAGAGGTTCCTGGCTTTGATTGCCCAGAAGTACCATTCCCACTAAAATAAACATTAGCAATATTGCTATGCACAAAAAATGCTCCCACAGAAAGTGATAAATTATTGGTGAGCCTGCGAGCATAATGAGACCTCACAGCAAACTCGCGAGGGCGATAATCGCCAATAGGCGTTCCTTGCCCATCTGTAAAGTTAATATCACCCAAATCAAAATAGGTAAGGGCTAAAGTTACGGCTTGTTGTTCGTCCCATTTGTAATAGCCACTCAAATAAGAAATAGACATATCATTAACCAACTGACGCAACCAAGGCGTATAAGAAAGAGCTACATCAATTTTTTTATCAGAAAAAGCTATTTTAGCAGGGTTCCAGAAAGTACCATTTGCATCAGGCGAAGTAGCTACGCCTGCATCTCCCATACCCGCCGCACGCGAATCAGGGGAAATAAGTAAAAAAGGAACTGCCGTAGTAATAGGTCTGCGGGTAGTATCGTATAGCTGTCCCGAAGTAGATTGAGCATTGCTTGTTTGAATAAATATGTTGCCGATTATAAAAGCAAGATAAAACTTAATGGCTTTTTTCATTGAGGTTTTGTTTAAAAAATTTTACAAAAATAAAAAATTTGCGTAAAATTGTTAATCATAATTTATTTTTTTAAGGGTTTTTAATAATTACTAAACGGCTGATAGCAGAGGCTGAAGTGTTATCTTTAGCAGAGCGAAGCGTGAGCTTATACACATACACGCCATCAGCAAATTTCGTTCCATTTAAGGACAAATCCAAATTAAATTCTCTCACAACAGATTTTGCTTCAGGTAATACACGAGAGGTTTGCAGCATTTTCTCTCCTTTCTGGTTAAAAATCTCAATTTCCACTTGTAATTCTTCCTCAAACCTATTGTGCTGAAAGCTAAAAGTAGTTCTTTCACTAAAAGGATTAGGATAATTGAATACGTTTTGTAGAGCCATCTCCGCATTTGAAGCTACTATAAAGCTAATATTTTTCTCTGCCGAATTATTGAATGTATCCCAAGCCTTAAAATGCAAGGTATAAAATCCGTTCGGCAAATCTCTGAAAGGATACAAAACCTCCCCACTTTTGTAGGTATCTATATCAGCAGTGTAAAAATCATTAAGGACACGCGGATAAGCTGTGCTATCATTTAGGTAAGTTGTGAGGCTATGCCCTACACCAGCTGATGAAATATTGATGCCATTCTCATCATATAGTTTGGCAATCAACCAAGGATTTTGCCCTACCAAAGCTCCGTCTACAAAGCTTGTATCATTCATAAAAAGGCGAATTTGTGGAGGCTCGTTGTCTATAATAGGATTAGGATTACTTCCTCCTACTACGATATCCGTTTTGCCCGCCCCTGCATCAACTTTTTGAGTAGTGTCGGTGGCATATAGGCTTATTTTGCCAAACCCGTAATTATAGGCTATATCTTTGGGGATAATAGTTTCAAAATAGAACTTACCATTTTTTACACTCACTTTTCCATTGAAAAGTCTATTTTCTCTCACATCAAAATTCATCGGAGAAGCTGCTTGTGTACCTAAGGTAGTTTTCTGGCTTACTTTATCAAAAATAGTAACATCTAATATCCCCTCAAAGTTGCTAATCAAAGAGTTATCCGTGTTTCTTATTTCTCCCTCAAAACTTACTTTACTGAGAGCTTTCAAACTGTCTTGTTCTATACTAACATCTTTTTGGTTGATTTTCGTAATCAAAATATCATTTTTAGGGTAAGCCAAACGTAGAGAAGGGTCTCCAAGTAAAGAAAAATTTCGATTGATAGAACCGCTCAAACTATTATTTTTGGTGAGGCGTATCACATCTCCCAAACGAGGCATTTCTGAAGCTATAGGTTCAAATAAATAGTTGTAAATCTGGGTATTTAGTAAAAAATTAGTGCTTGAAAACACTGGTCGGGTGGTCGTTATGAGAGCTATTGCCCCTGATTTTGGGGAGAGAACAGCTTTTTCTGCCCCAGAAAAAATAGTAGGTTCATCATATCTACCAAATTCACAAGTCGCCGTTATCATCAGAGGCAATTTATGATTATTGTTCCAAGTACTGAAATCTTGGCTACGCAGCACTTCCTCTTGTGTCCAACCAATTTCGCCACCATGTCCCGTATAATTTAGCACCAAAGCACCTTTCTCTACAGCATTGATAAGGCTTTGCTTACACTGAGGGGAACGCTCATTTCCGCCATTTGTTTCTTGCAAGTAAGCATCTAAGTAAATTTTTTGCACATTAAACTTTGGATAAGTAGCTTCTACTTTATTGGCGTGTATATCTGCATCTAATTGGTGTTGGTTATTATCCCCATCATCAGCCAAAAATACAATATTTTTTCGCCAAGCACCCAGATTATTGATAGAATTAAGACTATAATCAATAATTTTGCTGACAACTTCCTGAGCCTCTTGCAATGTACGAACAGGCAAACGCCCTACACCAATCTCCAAAGTGTGGTCGTACGTAGGTACGTTATTAAATGTTTCTCTCCACTCGCCTTCGTTTTCCTCCATAAAACCAAAATAATCATCAGAAGAATAACTATAAATAGGGTGTAAAGACTCCCTCGATTCGTAGACAGGAACAA
>JANRLU010000260.1:0-9772 GCA_033762275.1 Thermonemataceae bacterium
CAAGAATTTATCATTGATAACTTACGAATAGAAATAGAAGAGGAATTAGTGTAGAGAAAGAAAATAGTATATGTAATTACTCATAACTATTTATCTTCAAATTGGGTTATAGACCTGAAAAACCTTATAGGATTCAGTACAATTATTTAGTAAAATATATTAAATTGCAGGCTAAAATAAGCATCAAGTAATGAAAAATATTCGTAATTTTTGCATCATAGCACACATAGACCACGGAAAAAGCACTTTGGCGGATAGACTTTTGGAGTTTACGAACACGGTGGATAAAAGACAAATGCAAAATCAGGTTTTAGATGATATGGATTTGGAACGTGAGCGAGGTATTACCATTAAAAGCCACGCTATCCAAATGAAATATAACTTTGAGGGTGAAAATTACATTCTCAATCTCATTGATACACCTGGGCACGTAGATTTTTCTTACGAGGTTTCTCGTTCCATTGCGGCTTGTGAAGGGGCTTTATTGGTAGTTGATGCCTCTCAAGGCATAGAAGCCCAAACCATTTCAAATTTATACTTGGCTATTGGAAATGACTTAACCATTATTCCTGTACTCAACAAAATTGATTTGCCTGGGGCTATGCCCGAAGAAGTTTCTGACCAAATCGTTGATTTAATTGGTTGTGATAGAGAAGATATTATCAGGGCTTCGGCTAAGGAAGGGATTGGCATTTTGGATATTTTAGAAGCGGTGGTAAAAAGAGTTCCTGCCCCACAAGGAGAAGCCGATGGGAAACTTCAAGCCCTCATTTTTGATTCTGTTTTTAATTCTTTTAGAGGGATTGAAGTTATTTTTAGAGTAAAAAATGGCTCAATCAAAAAAGGAGATAAAGTTAAATTTGTTGCTACAGGCAAAGAGTACATTGCTGATGAAGTAGGAGCTTTGAAATTACAAAAAGAGCCCAGAGAGAAAATAGAATGTGGTGATGTAGGCTATCTGATTTCGGGTATCAAACAAGCCAAAGAAGTAAAAGTAGGAGATACTATTACACACGTTCAAAACTCTTCGGAAGCTATTATGGGCTTTGAAGACGTAAAACCAATGGTTTTTGCAGGTATTTACCCAGTTGAAACTTCCGAATTTGAAGATTTGCGTGAGGCAATGGAAAAACTCCAACTAAATGACGCTTCTTTAGTCTGGGAGCCAGAAACTTCAGCCGCTTTAGGATTTGGTTTTCGTTGTGGTTTCTTAGGAATGTTGCATTTGGAGATTATCCAAGAGCGTTTGGAACGTGAGTTTGATATGACCGTTATCACTACCGTTCCTTCAGTGCAGTTTAAAGTCTACAACAATAAAGGGGAAGAGGCTCTCATTCAAGCCCCTTCCGATATGCCCGATCCTGTACACATAGACTTCATTGAAGAGCCCTTCGTAAAAGTACAAATTATCACGAAAGCAGACTATGTAGGGGCTATTATTACACTTTGTATGGATAAAAGAGGTGTGATTAAAAATCAGGTGTACCTGACTTCGGATAGAGTTGAACTCAGTTTTGATATGCCCTTAGCTGAAATTGTGTTTGATTTCTTTGATAAACTCAAAACAATTTCACGTGGCTACGCTTCTTTAGATTATGAGCTGGCTGGCTGGCAAGAGTCCGATATGGTGAAATTAGATATTATGCTCAACGGTGAGCCTGTAGATGCTCTCTCTGCGATTGTACATAGAAAAAAAGCCTACGAATGGGGGAAAAGACTTTGTGAGAAGTTGAGAGAGTTGTTGCCTCGCCAACAATTTGAGATAGCTATACAAGCAGCGATAGGGCAAAAAGTAATTGCTCGCGAAACTGTGAAAGCCTTACGTAAAAATGTGATAGCTAAATGCTATGGCGGTGATATTTCTAGAAAAAGAAAACTTTTAGAGAAACAGAAAAAAGGGAAAAAACGTATGCGTCAGATTGGTACAGTGGAAGTCCCACAAGAAGCATTTATGGCAGTATTGAAATTAGATAGTTAGTAGAAAGGCGAAAATTTTCGCCTTTCTATTTTTTATAATATTTATTTGTAATAAATCTAAATAAATATTATGTTTGCATCACAGTTTTATTAAATCAAAAATTGTTATGCAAAAAAAATATATATTCATTGTTTTAATGCTTTTGGGCGTATTTTTTCAGGCTTTCTCTCAAAATAATCTTTTCATAAAAGGCAAAATCATTCATCACGGAGAGCCTATCGAAGGAGCTGTCATTCAGATTAAAAATACTTCTATGGGAGCTGTCAGCCTCAAAGATGGCAGTTTTGAGCTAAAAAATTTAGAGAAAGGCACTTACACGCTGCTCATCACTTATGTTGGGCACAAAAAAGTAGAAAAAAATATCTTACTCGAAGCCAATGGTGTAGAATTGCCAACCGTAGAATTGGAAGATGACCAACTGAACTTGGAACAAATAGTAGTAACAGCTACACGCACAGAAGTGAGTAGAAAAGACGCTCCTATTGTTTGCAATATACTCAATGATAAAATCTTCAATGCAACTCAATCTTTGACATTATCCGAAGGGCTAAGCTTTCAGCCTGCATTACGCATTGAGAATAATTGTCAAAATTGTGGCTTTAATGGTTTGAGAATGAACGGTTTGGAAGGAGCTTATACACAAATGCTGATAGATGGTCGCCCTATATATAGCAGTTTGCAAGGCGTATACGGTTTGGAACAAATTCCAGTGAATATGATTGAACGTGTAGAAATCGTACGCAGTGGAGGTTCTGCTTTGTATGGTAGCAGTGCAGTAGCAGGTACGGTGAATATTATTACAAAAGAGCCTCGTAAAAATCAGTTTTATATTTCTACTAATCAGGCTTGGGTAGATGGTAGCAGCCCTGACCAAACCTATATGCTTGGAACTGACGTGGTAAGCGAAGATAGAAAAGCAGGCTTATCTTTATATGGTTTCAGAAGAGATAGAGCTTTTTGGGATAAAAATGGAGATGGATTTTCAGAAATAGGAAAACTAAAAGCTAATACATTTGGGCTAAAAACTTTCTATAAACCTACTGAATTTAGTAAGTTAATTTTGCAAGGATATAGCATTTATGAGTACAGAAGAGGCGGAAATAGATTTGAGTACCAGCCCCACGAAGCTGATATTGCAGAGACTACAACACATAATATTCTCAATGGAGGGCTTACCTTTGAGCAATATTCTAAAAATTACAAACATAAAATTGCCTTGTATGCTACTGCTCAGGATATACGCAGAGATAGTTATTATGGTGGTGGCAGGGATATCAACGCCTATGGCAATAGTATTGGTCAAAACGTAGTAGCTGGAATGCAGTATTCGGGTGATTTTGAGGGAGAGAAATTGGGCTCACATACTTTGGCAGCTGGTTGGGAGTATAACATAGATAAACTTGATGATAATGCTCCTGCCTACGAGCGTTTCATCAGGCAAACCGCCGAACAATTAGGTGTATACGCTCAGGATAACTGGGCAATTACACCAAAAATAAGGGCCTTATTAGGCTTACGTTTTGATACGCACAGCCTTTTAGAAAATCCTGTTTTTAGCCCAAGAATAAGTCTAATGTACAGTCCCAACGAATATTTGCAACTAAGAGCGGGTTATGCTCGCGGTTTCAGAGCCCCACAGGTATTTGATGAAGATTTACACATCACACAAGTTGGCGGAGGCGGCACTGTGGTCAGAAACTCTACAACACTTACTCCAGAATATTCAAATGCTTACACATTTTCTATTGATTACAATAAATATATAAGCAATGATTGGGCAATAGGCTTTACTATTGATGCTTTCCAAACACAACTTACAGATGTTTTTGCTTTAGAAGAAGTAGCTATCGATACAACTGGTAATATTCTTTTAGAACGAAGAAATAAAGAAACCGCTATTGTGAGAGGTTTTACTATCAATCCAAAAATAGCCTACAAATCTATCTTTGACCTTCAATTAGGTTTTACTTTTCAAAATAGCGAATATGGAACACCCATACAATGGTCGGAATCTATAGAAAATACAAGTAAAAAATTTTTTAGAACGCCTGATGTGTACGGCTTTTATGCTTTAGGTTGGAATGTTAGTAAAAAGCTAACTGTCAATTTATCAGGTGTTTATACGGGTTCTATGGCAGTACAACACTATGCAGGTGATATCGCAGAAGACCGTCTGGAAACTACCTCAGTATTCTTAGAAAATAATTTTAAGGCAGAGTATACTTTTCTTCCAAAGAAAAATTCTTCTCTTAGATTTTCTTTGAGTGGTGGTATTCAGAATTTTACGAATGCTTACCAAGAAGATTTTGATAAAGGAGAAAATAGAGATGCTGCCTACATTTATGGGCCAGGTAGACCAAGAACGTACTTTTTGGGCTTGAAAGTACAATTATAGAGAAAACCTGAAAACATACAAAAAGAAGGTTCTATTTGGAACTTTCTTTTTATTCTTGTATTTTTAGGTTTTACATTGAAACCTTATTTATGAAAAGTTTTGCTATATTTGATTTTTCTCTCCAGATATTAATACTTGTGGGTTGTTTCGCTCCTTTGCTCATACATCCATATTTTATTATTTTTTGGATGTTTTTATTGCCTTTATTAGGTGTATGGCAAATGGCGAGTGTGGGTATTTATGCGTATCGTAAAGAGTTACACAAATGGCATAAGTTATATCTTAAAGTTTTACCATTAGCTCTTTTAGCTTTGCTTGTAACAGCACTCCTTTACACTGAAAACGAGCAATTTTTATTTCATTGGATTCTTATAGGATTATCCTCAGCAGCCATTTATCTGCTTATTAGCTTTTTGGTAATGAGAAGCTATATCAAAAAAGTAGAATAGGTAAAATATTGGTAACCAATTAAATATTTTCTTTTTAGAATCAAGAACTCACACTTGTTAAGAATTTTCGAGCTATTTATGGAGCAATTTGGTAAGTATTTACTTTTTTTAGGACAACTTTTTATACATAGAGAAAAATTGAGGGTGTATCTAAGGCTTATCATAGATGAGTGCTTGTATATTGGTGTGGACTCCATTTTTTTGGTAACGATTGTTTCTACTTTCATAGGTGCTGTTACGGCTATTCAAACAGCCTATAATCTTATTAGTCCTCTTATTCCGCTTACAGTGATAGGTTTGTTGGTGAGAGATACTACGCTTTTGGAGTTAGCACCAACTATTACAAGTATTGTATTGGCGGGCAAAGTAGGTTCTAACATTGCTGGTAATTTGGGTACAATGCGTATTACTGAGCAGATAGATGCTTTAGAGGTGATGGGTATCAATTCTGTTTCTTATTTGGTTTTACCGAAAATTATAGCTGCAATGTTGGTTTTTCCCTTGTTAGTAATTATTGCGGGATTCTTATCTATTTTTGGAGGCTATATAGCGGGCGTATTTACGGGAGTAGTTACTGAGGAGCAGTTTATTTCGGGCGTAAGGCAGGGCTTTGTTCCTTACAATGTTACTTTTGCTCTTATTAAATCAGTAGTTTTTGCATTTCTGATATCATCAATCTCAGCTTTCAAAGGTTTTTATACACGTGGTGGAGCTTTGGAAGTGGGGCAATCAAGCACCAAAGCAGTTACGGCAAGTGCCATAGCTATTCTTTTTGCGGACTATGTTTTGGCTCAGTTGCTTTTATAAAAAACTGATAATCAGAATTTTTATTTTTTTTTTAAAAAAAAGTTCTTTTTTTTTTTGACAAAGATAAATTAGTCTCTATCTTTGCAATCCGAAAGTATAGGGGGCAATACCAGAGTGGCCAAATGGGGCAGACTGTAAATCTGCTGACGTACGTCTTCGGTGGTTCGAATCCATCTTGCCCCACTTCTTCTATTTTTTTAGAAGAAAATCTATGAGAATAGATATAAGCGGGAGTAGCTCAGTTGGTAGAGCGATAGCCTTCCAAGCTATAGGTCGCGGGTTCGAGCCTCGTCTCCCGCTCATAGGTTTTTAGAGTGGTTTTGTAAGCTTAATTGTTCGCAAGCCGACGTAGCTCAGGGGTAGAGTACTTCCTTGGTAAGGAAGGGGTCGTGGGTTCAATTCCCATCGTTGGCTCTAAAACAAGACCAAACTTAAAACCTCTCATTAAATAAAAAAAATAATTTTTAACTTAAAACAGAGGATTTTTCAAGTATGGCAAAAGAAAATTTTGACCGCTCCAAACCACACGTAAACATTGGTACTATTGGTCACGTTGACCACGGTAAAACCACGCTTACAGCAGCCATCACTACTGTATTAGCTAATAAAGGTTTCGCTGAAAAAAGAGATTTCTCTTCTATTGACAATGCTCCTGAAGAAAAAGAAAGAGGTATTACTATCAACACGGCTCACGTAGAGTACCAAACAGAGAACCGCCACTATGCTCACGTAGACTGTCCTGGTCACGCTGACTATGTGAAGAATATGGTTACTGGTGCTGCTCAAATGGACGGTGCTATTTTGGTGGTAGCTTCTACAGATGGTCCTATGCCCCAAACTCGTGAACACATCCTTTTGGCTCGCCAAGTAGGTGTACCTCAGTTGGTGGTATTTATGAATAAAGTAGATATGGTTGATGACCCTGAGTTGTTGGACTTAGTGGAGATGGAAATTCGTGATTTACTTTCTTTCTATCAATTTGATGGTGATAATATTCCTGTAGTTCGTGGTTCTGCTTTGGGTGCTTTGAATAATGACGCTAAGTGGGTAGCTACGGTTGAGCAATTGATGGCTGAGGTTGACAGATGGATTCCTATCCCTCCTCGTTTGGTTGATAAAGATTTCTTAATGCCTGTTGAAGACGTTTTCTCTATCACTGGTCGTGGTACTGTGGCTACTGGTCGTATTGAAAGAGGTGTTATTAACTCTGGAGACCCTGTTGAAATCTTGGGTATGGGTGCAGAAGGTTTGAAATCTACTGTAACAGGTGTTGAGATGTTCCGTAAAATCTTGGATAGAGGCGAAGCTGGTGATAACGTAGGTCTTTTATTGCGTGGTATTGAGAAATCTCAAATCCGTCGTGGTATGGTAATCTGCAAACCAGGTTCAGTAACTCCTCACGCTCACTTCAAGGCTGAAGTATATATTCTTTCTAAAGAAGAGGGAGGTCGCCATACACCATTCTTCAATAAATATCGTCCTCAGTTCTATTTAAGAACAACAGACGTTACAGGTGAGATTAAACTTCCTGAAGGTGTAGAAATGGTAATGCCTGGTGATAACATTACGATTGATGTAACACTTATCAATAAGGTTGCTATGGAGAAAGGCTTACGTTTCGCTATCCGTGAAGGTGGTAGAACAGTAGGAGCTGGTCAGATTACAGAAATCATAGACTAGTTCTCCAATATATAAAACACATAAAAAAAGCGGCTTTTGCCGCTTTTTTTATGTGTTTTGCTTTTTTTCAAAAAAGTATTATCTTCGTTGTTCTTTTAGTAATCATCTCAACTTATATATGTATAGAGTACCTGAAAAAAACTTTTGGAAAGGAAGAGAAGACGTCATAGATGGTAGTTATGGGCTTCGTTGGCATCAAAAAGTAAGACTTTATAGTCTTTTAGATAAAGAAAAAATTACTACTCAAAATACTACAGAAACTACTTTTGCATTGATGGGCTTTGCCTCTGATGAAGGGGTAAGAAGGAATCAGGGGCGTACGGGAGCTTCTGAAGCTCCTAATGTATTGAGAAGCTATTTAGCGAATTTACCTTGGCATTTTGAGGATATCAACCTATGCGATATGGGTAATATGTTTTGTTTGGGAGAATTTTTGGAAGATGCTCATACAGACCTGGCAGAAGGAGTTAGTTTTTTATTGGAAAAAAATTGTAGGACGATACTACTTGGTGGAGGACACGAAATAGCTTATGGGCACTATTTAGGATTGAAAAACCACCTCATAGCCAAAAATACTCGTTTAGGCGTCATCAATTTTGATGCTCATTTTGATATGAGAGAAAGTTGGGAAAATAAGGCAACTTCTGGGACACCATTTTTGCAGATAGCTCGCGATTTAGAAAAGCACGAGAAAACTTTCAATTATATGGTGTTGGGCGTACAGAAACAAAGTAATACGCCCAGACTTTACCAAATGGCAAAACAGTGGGGGGTAGATTACATAGAAGCCGAAGATCTGCAAACTAATGAACCTAACGAAATCATACTTCAAAAAATACAAAATTTTATTGACAAGCAGGATATAATTTATCTGTCTATTTGCTTGGATGTCTTTTCGGCAGCTTATGCCCCTGGAGTAAGTGCTCCAAATGCAATGGGCTTATCACCTTGGATAGTAGCGAAACTCATTAAAAAAATAGCCCAAAGTGGAAAAGTTATTGCCTTAGATATAGCCGAACTTAACCCAACTTATGATATAGATGGGCAAACAGCTCGTTTAGCAGCTAATTTAGTTTTTATTTATGTAGATGCTTGTAGTAAAATAAATATTTCATAGATGGATAGAGTAGAATTGTTAGAAAATTATTGCAAAGAATCTCCAAATGACCCATTTAATTGGTATGCTCTGGCTCTGGAATATGCCAGAATAAATATAGACCGTTCTTTGGCTCTTCACGAGAAAATATCTATGGATTTTCCAAGTTATATACCAAATTATTATCATTTAGCCCAACGTTATCAACAGCTTGGGCAAACCGAACAAGCCAAAAAATGCTATGAAAAAGGCTTAGTAGTAATAGAAAAAAACAAAGAAGCAAGGGCTTGGTTGGAACTATCCAACGCTTACCAAAATTTTTTATTTGAAAACGACTTGCTTTAAAGTCTATTTAGTATTTTTGCAAAAAACAAAATCTATGAATCACGATTTAGTAGGAGATAGAATAGCAAACTATGACGTAAAGAAAAAAGTGTCCTCCGACTCACTTTTTGATTATTACGAAGCAGAACATATTTTCTTGCAAAGAAAAGTGATACTTAAAACTCCTCGTGAAGGCATAGCAGAAATAGAAGCCGCTAAAGCTGAGCTACACAGGCAAATTGCTCAACCTGATTTCTTGCATAATCAGAGTAGTTTTATATGGGATTATTTTGAAGACTCAGGAAAGGTTTATATAGCTACCGAAAAGCAAGCCGAGAGAGTGTCTTTAGAGGTTTATATAGCTAAAAATCAGCACCTTACACAAGAAAAAACGCTTAGAATTTTCAATCAACTTACAGAAATTATTTATGCGGCTCATCAGATTGGTTTAGTGCATTTGGCTCTAAATCCTAAAAATATTTTTATAGAAAATGAGCAGCTCCATATAGAGGCTTTCAGTAATACCGCTTTACAAGAAGAAAATTATAGGAGTCCTGAGGAGCTAAAAAGCGGGGAAGTAAGCATCCTTAGTAATATCTATTCTTTAGGGAAAATC
The DNA here is from genome assembly GCA_033762275.1 of Thermonemataceae bacterium. GTDB lineage: Bacteria > Bacteroidota > Bacteroidia > Cytophagales > Thermonemataceae > Raineya. Next base: position 9,346 of record JANRLU010000260.1, read on the forward strand.
TTAGAATTTCTATTCACCAATGCTGATGCAAAGTTGAAAAATACCAATATGCTATCACATAAGTTCAAAGAAGTGATAGCTATTGCTACGGAGCACAACCCCAAAGAAAGGTTTGCTAATGGCAAAGAATTTTTGGAGGCTTTGAGCGAAGAAGTTTCTGAGGAAGAAATTGAAAATAAAAATGCTTTTAAAGGCTTACCCATTGTACTTTTTATCACTTTTTCTGTATTCTTTTTGCTAATTACTTTTAATATAGCTGATGAAGAAGATAAAAAGAATACTTTAGCTTATGATCTGTACGACCAGACGCGTATTCGCAAAAGTTTGGACTCTATCAAAAAAGTGCGTAAAAATGAGCTGATTAGGGATAGTATCCGCATAGCCAGAAACAAAGCAGAAAATCTCCAAAAAATACATATCCATAAAG
>JANRLU010000261.1:0-12142 GCA_033762275.1 Thermonemataceae bacterium
TCAGGGGCTGTAAATTTGCTTTCCGAAAGTCTGCGTGCGATTGTTTTACGCATTTGCGAAACGGGTACTTCCTCAAAATCTTCACCAAACAACGTATTTTTAGAAGTGCTTTTTGGTGTTTCTACCTTGTTTTCTTCTTTAGGCAGACTCGTTGCTGTTACAGAAGAGCTTGGCTTATAGTTTTCTACGTCTGTTTTCGTAATTCTCCCGCCATCGCCTGTGCCTTGTATCTTTTTAAGGTCATAGCCCAACTCTTGGGCTATTTTTTTAGCCAAAGGAGAGGCTTTTACTCTGCCATCAGCATCATTTACAACACTTTCTTGGTTTATTTCTATGGTAGTTTTTAGGTCTTCTTTTGCAGCACTTTGGTTTTGTATAGTATTTGGAGCAGTTTCTAGAAGCATTTTCCAATCTGCATTGGTTTCTCCTACTACATATAATACCTCGTCTACAGCTACTTTGCCACCCGCTTCCACACCTACATAAAGAAGCGTTCCTTTTTCGTAGGCTTCCAACTCCATTACAGCTTTATCTGTTTCTATTTCTGCGAGCAAATCACCTGCTTTAATGGTATCTCCTACTTTTTTATGCCAAGCTACAATCACGCCTTCCGTCATTGTATCGCTCATTTTGGGCATTCTTTCTACTTTAGCTTTGATGGCTGTCAAATCTGCCTTTTGAATAGGATTTGATGTATGATTATGAGAAACTTCTGTTGGGGCAGTGGCAACTTTTTCAATAGGCTTTTCAGTATTTGCACCAAGTAAGTGCTCATAGGCTTCTCCTGCTTTTCCTACAATATAGAGCACACCATCTACTGGTACGGCTTGCCCTGCCTGAGCTCCAATGTAAAGAATTGTACCAGCTTCGTAGGCTTCCAAGTCCATGGTAGCTTTATCCGTTTCTACTTCAGCAATTATTTCGCCTGCTTTGATGCTGTCTCCTACTTTTTTATGCCAAGTTGCAATGACACCCTCAGTCATTGTATCACTCATTTTGGGCATCTGAATAATTTGAGCCATAATTTTGTTGCGTGTTTATTTTATTTTGTTGGCTACAATATAAAGTATATTTTTTATCTAACAAAATTTTATTTCCTAAAATAATGCTTCTGCTATTTGCTTTACGGCATCTGATTTACTCATAGAATAATAGTGCAATACGGGCACTCCCGCCTGCATTAGCTCTTTAGATTGTTGTATTCCCCACTCTATACCAATTTGTTTTACTTCTTCATTATTTTTAGCTTTTTCTATGGCTTTCACCAAATCGTTGGGCATATCTATATGAAAAATACTTGGCAAAATGGTAAGTTGTTTTTTAGTCGTAATCGGTTTGAGACCTGGTATAATGGGAATTGTAATTCCAATTTCTTTACACTTCTCAACGAAATCAAAGTATTTTTGGTTATCAAAAAACATTTGTGTTACGATATACTCTGCTCCTAAATCTTGTTTAAGTTTGAGGTATTTGAGGTCTGTTTGTAGATTAGGGGCTTCAAAGTGTTTTTCGGGATACCCCGCCACTCCGATACAAAAATTCGTTTGCATAGCATGTACTCCCTCGTCAAGGTAATTTCCATTATTCATAGCCACTACTTGCTGAAGCAAATCGCTGGCGTAGGCGTGCCCGTTGGGTTCAGGCACAAAACTTCCTTCCGTTTTGATAGCATCTCCCCTCAATACCAAGACATTATCTATCCCTAAAAAATGTAAATCTATCAAAGCATTCTCGGTTTCCTCTTTACTAAATCCCCCACAAATAATATGTGGGACAGCATCTATCTTAAATCGGTTCATTATCGCAGCACAAATCCCCACTGTACCTGGTCTTTTTCTTACACAAAGTTTCTCAAGCAAGCCGTTTTCACGTTTTTTATATACGTACTCCTCCCTATGATAAGTAACATCAATAAATTTGGGCTTAAACTCCAAAAGTGGCTCTATGGCTGTAAATAACTGCTGGATACTCTCTCCTTTGAGGGGTGGTAGAATCTCAAAAGAAAATAGTGTATTTTTACTTTCTGCGATGTATTGTGTAATTTTTGTCATAGCTTCTTTTCAAACTTCAAAATTAGTAAATTTACGAGGTCTTTCTTAAATAAAAATATTGTTATACCTGATAGTTTAGTTCTACCTCTATATTTTCTATGCAGTTTTGCTTTTGTGAGTGATTATTGGGTATTTTTAATTCATCATTATTAATTTCTATCGCTGAAATTTTATCCAACTCCAAACAACGCCAATTCTGTGTTGTATCAGCACTCAAACCGGAAAGCGAAGTTCCGCCATATTGGTAGCATAGAACGTGGTATTTGCCGTTTTTAGTTCCCATTAAATAAGGGACAACTTTTCTTAGATGACTATCATACAAAAAGTTGAGGCACTTCTTTTCTTCAATGGCTTGTTTTATTAAATTGTAATTCATTTTCGTATTTTTTAAACGGTGAAAGTATTTATTTTTTTAGAACTTTCTCATACACTTCAGCATACAAATCTATGCCCTTTTGCAAAGAAAAATAATCTTCTGCAATTTCTCTAAGTTTTAGGGGATTCATTTGCAATAATTCAGGTATTTTTTTGATACTATCCCTTATACTTTGCTCCTCAAAGTTATTTAATAAAATTCCAAAGTTATATTTGTAAGCCAAAAATTGATGGTCGCCAATAAAATTACTTATTACAGGCTTTCCCATTGCCAATATCTCTGCCATTTTGGTTGCAGAGGAAGCCTTTTTAGAAAAAGCATCTTTGATGAAGAAAATGGAAAAATCTGTTTGAGCAAGTAAGGAGGGAACTTCATTTCTGGCTGCTTTCGTGATGCGTATTTGCTCCGTAGGTAAGCCCATTATTTGGGCTTCTGTCAAAATCATTTCGGGGGCTTCAGTTGTGATAAATAAAAACTCGGCTTGCGGGTAGCTCTCCAACAAAATTTTGTAGTACAAAAGCATTTCTTTTAGTAAATACCAAGTCCCTACCGAGCCTAAGTAACTCATTACCAAGCTTTTATTTTTTTGAGGTGTTTGCAAAGCAAATGCTTCCAAATCTACACAACAAGGTATAACTTGGATAGCCACGTTTCCGCAATCTTCCCAATTATGAATCTCTTTTTTTGCGTTATGTGTAAGAGAAATTGTGTAGGCAGCCGTCTGTAAAAATTCTTTTTCTTTCCTTTTAAAAAAATTATATATTTTATGATAGATAGGATTTTTCAAGTTCCATAGGTTACCGTCTACTCTCTCATCAGCCCAAAATCCTCTCATATCAAAGATAAAAGGCACAGCAAGTTTTTTATCTAAACCTCTGGCAATCAATGCACTTAGGTAGCTACGCGAATGAACAACTTGATAAGGTTTTTCTCGGAAAATTTGTATGGCTTTTTGGCGTATTTTTCGTAAATCCCAAAGGGTGGAAAATATAGGCGGCTTTTTTGTATAAAAAACCGGATACCAAGCAATCGGCAAATCTTGTAATAGGTGATAAATTTCTTCTTTCTTTTGTAAAAAATTTCCTTTTTTTTCAGCCGAAATAATAGAAAACTCGTAATCGTATTGTTGGGCAAGCCCTTTTATATAAGGCAAAATTTGTGATTGCCCCAATGGGTCAGTAAGTCCATCATAAGAAATATACAAAATATGCTTTTTCACAATTTTTTTAACTAAAATGATACATAATATAAGATTTTTTTGCAATTTCGTTTCAAATTTAAACAATTTTTCCTTTGGAAGTTATTTTTACTGATGAAACTGTAAAAATCAGTTACCATTATCAAAAAGCGTATTGGTTGGTAGATTTTCAGGCTTATGATACTTGCCGTGAGCTTTATCAGCAAGTTTTGGAAGATAGCCTAAGTTTGCTTCGTTTGAAGCCCACCCGCAAAGTTATATTTGACCAAACAAAAAAATCTTTTTTCAGAGAAGAAGATATTGCTTGGGCTTGGTTGTACTGGATTCCAAAAGTTGCCAAATATTTGGGCAAAGAAGGCAAATTAGCTGTTATTTTACCCAGCAAAATGCTGTGGCAAGTAGAAAAACCTGTTTTTAATTTACCTTTTCAGAGTAAAACTTTTGCTTCACTCAAGGAGGCTGAAAACTGGATAAACCGTTAAAATACTTATTTTGTGCGTTTTGCTTTACTCAATAGTTTATTAGGAATTGTGGCTGCCCTTGCTTTGGTGGCTGGTTTGTATGATAAAAATTATACTTTTTTGGTATTTCTGGCTTGGGTATTTTTTTGGCAAGGTGAGCAAAATATACGCAAAAAGTACCCCAAAAACTCTTGGCAGGTTTATGGGTTTGTAAGCGTTTTTTTAATCACTTGGAACTACTTAGCTACCCTATGGATTGAACTCACGGGAGCTCTTTGGGTGGTAGTCATAGCCAATAGCTTAGTAATGCTTTTTGCTTTACGCATTTGGTTTTTTAGTAAAAAACATTTATCTCCTAAATGGCATTATATTACTTTTGTAGCCATTTGGATAGCCTTTGAATATTTACATCATCATTGGCAACTTACTTGGATATGGCTCACTTTGGGAAATTTATTCCTCTACCAAAATAAATGGGTACAATGGTACGAATACACAGGGGTTTTGGGCGGCAGCTTGTGGATTTTACTTGTTAATCTCCTCTTTTTCAAGGCTTTGAATGCAAAATATTTAAGAAATTTTGTTGGGCAATTTATGATTGTAGCTATAATGATTGTTTTGCCTTTATTACTTTCAAGGCTTTTATTTCAACAAGATTTAAAAAAAGAGGGCGATTTGCAAGTGCTTCTCATTCAGCCCAATATAAACCCTTTTACCGAAAAGTTTAAAGATGGTAAGAACTTTATCCCATTGCCTAAACAAACAGACATTCTTCTGCATCTGAGCAAGCAAAAACTCTCTCCCTCCACCGATTTGGTTGTTTTTCCCGAAACTGCCCTTGATGAAAATCTTACAGAAAGTTTCATAAAAAAATATGCTAACGTAAGCAAAATGGATAGCTTTTTTCATAAAAAAAATACAGACTTCATTTTAGGAGCAAGTACAAGGCAGTTTTACAAGTACAAAAAAACACCCAGCAGTATGTACTATAAGCCCGTAAATGCTTATTACGAAGATTTTAACGTAGCCATACATTTTCAGAAAGATAGCTTTTCTATTTATCGGAAAATGATTTTAGTGCCTGGCGTGGAAACTATCCCTTTCCCGAGTTATACGGTTTTTCTCAAAGATTTTATCAGCAATGTAGGAGCTCAGTTTTTTTTGTTGGGGAAAGGAACGGAACAAAGCATTTTTCAAGTAAAAAAGGCTAAAATAGCCCCGATTATTTGTTACGAATCTATGTATGCTGGTTTTGTAGCTAATTTTGCGGCTCAAGGAGCTAATTTACTTTGTACCATCACCAATGATGGCTGGCTTGGTGATACGCCTTGGCAAAAACATCATCTGTATTTAGGTGCTTTGCGAAGTATAGAAACCAGAAAAAGTATGTTACATTGCTCCAATATGGGAGAATCTGGCTTTATTAGCCCCAAAGGAGAGGTTATGGCAACCGTTCCTTACAACCAAAGAACAAGTATAGAGGGAAAAGTCGCTCTGTATGAGGGTAAAACTTTTTATGTTCGTTATGGCGACTATTTAGGCAAAATCGCCGTTTATGTGGTGCTTATCTTGGTAATTTTCACTTTTCTGAAAAAATTAAAAAGGGGTTACAGATAAATATCTATACCCCTTTTTACCTATCTAAATACTTTCAGCTGGTTCTTTCTCTTCAATTTTTGGAGCACTTTCCTCCGTTTTATTTTTATTTATTTTTGCTAAAAGTTTTTCTTTAAAACCTTGTGAGAGCATATACATTATCGGGACAAGTAGCAACGTGAGCATTGTAGCGAAGGCAAGCCCAAAAATCATTGTCCAAGAGAGAGGTCCCCAGAAGGCAACGCTATCTCCCCCAAAGAAAATATGTGGATTTCCTTCACTGAACAATTTGGCAAAATCTATATTAAGACCAACCGCCAAGGGAATAAGCCCCAAAATAGTAGCCGTAGCCGTAAGCAATACGGGCGTCATACGTTCTTTACCAGCTTCTATCACGGCTTCCCGCATACCCATACCTTGCCCACGCAAAATATCGGTAAATTCTACCAAGAGAATACCATTCCTAACAACAATACCCGCCAAGGCAACAATGCCAATGCCTGTCATTATGATAGAAATTTTCATTCCTGTAATACCCAAACCTAACATTACCCCAATAATACTAAAAATAATTTGTAGCAAAATAATAAAGGTTTTGGAAATAGAATTGAACTGCAAAATAAGAATAGTAAGAATAAGAGCCAAAGAAATAAGCATCGCTGCACTCAAAAAAGACTGCGTTTCCTTTTGCTGCTCTTGCTCGCCTCCCATTTGAATAGTAATATTCTCAGGAACATTGTATTTATTCTTAAACACCTTGATTTGGTCTTCTACTTCTTTTACCACTGCCGCAGGGCTATAACCTGATAAAATGTTAGATGAAATAGTAATAATTTTTTTCTGATTTTTTCGCTTGATACCTCCATAAGTATTATCATACTTGAGGTTGGCAACTGCTGAAATAGGTACTTGACGGAGTACTCCACCCTTTGCCATATCTCTGAATGTAATTTTATGGTTGACAAGAGCTGCTAAATTATCTCTTTGTGATAGCGAATAACGCAACATTATTGGGTATTCGTCTTCGCCTTCTTTATACTTAGACACTTCTTTTCCAAGAACAGCAGTACTAATTTCAGAGCCGATTTGTCCCGTATAAAGTCCTTCTCGTAAGGCTCTTTCTCTGTCTATTTCCACTCTGAGTTGTGGTTTATTTTTTTGTACATCAGATTGTAATTTCTCAACCCCTTCTATTTGCTGACTTTCTAAGAAAATTTGCAGAGAATCCCCTACCATTGTGAGTTCGTCCAAATCTTCCCCTAAAATTTCAACAGCAATAGGCTTGCCTGTTGGTGGTCCGCTTTGCTCTTTTTCTACGGCTATTTTGATGGTATGCGGCAAATCTACTTTACTCATCTCTTCTCTTATCTTATTGAGATATACTTGCGTAGATTTTCCTTTCCTTTCTGCAAATTCTACAAAGGCAATTTGTATTTTACCTTTATAAGGCATAGGGCTTCTGTCATTTCGGTCTTCGCTTGCCCCAACAGTAACATTACTGATTACAGAAGTAACCAAAGGATTCGGTTTATTATCAGGGTATAAAATCTTATTGACTTTATTCTCCAAAACCTTTGTGATAGAATCTGTATAGGCTTGGTCTGTACCGATAGGAAGAGTGGCATACACATATACAAAGTTAGGCTCGGCTTGTGGGAAAAACTCTACAACAGGTTTTCTTGCGACAATCAGAGCAACACTAAAAATCAGCAAGCCCAAAGTTCCAAGAAGAAAAGCGGCAGGTCTCCAACGAGATAAAGCCCAAGTAAGCAGTTTTTTGTAAGCTTCTTGTACTGCAGGCCAAGTTTTCGTTTGGAAAGTTTTAATAATTTTACTCAATACATATTTATTGATAATAAAAAGCACAAACATTGTCAGGGTAAAATTTCCCATTCCTTTTGAGCCAGATATATAAAAAATAATGGCAAAGAAGACAAAAATCAAGCCTACAATAAGCATACCTTTATTTCTTTGATACCAATTACCTGCTTTTTTGTGCTCCCCTTCGTGATGGGGCTTCATAAAATCAACGGCAAAAACAGGATTGATGATATAAGCAATTATCAGGGAAGCGAGCAAGGTAACAATCAGGGTAATCGGTAAAAAGTACATAAATTTACCAATGATACCAGGCCAAAACGCCAAAGGTACAAAAGGAGCAAGCGTAGTGGCTGTTCCTGAAAGAACAGGCAAAAATACTTCTCCTGCTGCCATTTTAGCGGCTTTTTTGATAGGCACCTTCCCATTATCAAAAATTCTATGGGTATTTTCTATTACTACGATGGCGTCATCTACCACAATCCCTAAGGCAAGCAAAAAAGCAAATAAAACGATAAAGTTGAGCGTAAAGCCTATAGTAGGAAAAACCAAAAAGGCTAAGGCAACAGAAAGCGGCACAGAAAGCCCCACAAACATCGCATTGGTAGCCCCCATAAAAAACATCAAAATAATCGTTACCAAGATAAAACCAATAATAATGGTGTTGATGAGGTCGTGTAGGGTAATTTTCGTATTTTTGGATTGGTCACCCGTAAAGTCTACGAGTAAGTTTTTGGGTAGTTTATTTTCCTTCTGCATCTCGGCTACCAATGCTTTCGTTTTATCGGCTGCTGAAATAAGATTTTCTCCTCCTTTCTTAATAATACTTAATGTAACAACCGGCTTGTTGTTCATACGGGCGTAGCTCTCTTGCTCCTTGAAACCATCTTTCACTTCTGCAATATCTTTGAGATAGATGCTTCCACCGCTGGCACTATTGATAACCAAGTTTTTGAGCGTTTCTACTTCTTTAAACTCCCCTGAAATATTTACAGAGCGTCTTACACCATCCATCAAAATAGTTCCGCCAGGTACAGTGAGGTTTTCACTGGCAACTGCTCTTTCTATATCACCAAAAGAGATATTAGCAGCTTCCATCTTAAATTTATCGACATTTATCTGGATTTCTCTATCCAAAGCTCCAATAATATCTACACGCCTAATTTCTGGGAAACCCTCTATTTTTTCTTCTAAGGTTTCGGCATATTGTTTCAGTTTATCCAAAGAATAATCTCCTGAAATATTTACATACATAATAGGAAACTCCGAAAAGTCAATTTCTTGCACTTCTGGCTCTTTGAAAAGTGTAGTTTTGGGGAGGTCTGGCTTCGCTTTATCCACCGCATCTTTGATACGTTGTTTGGCTTCAGCAGTTTTTACATTGGTATTGAACTCTATGATGATAGCTGAGAAGTTTTCTACGGAGGTAGAAGTTACTTTTTTAATATCTTTTACAGATTTTAGCTCGTCTTCTATGGGTTTTGTAACCAAGTTTTCCATATCCTTTGGTGAAGCCCCAATGAAAGTATTTTGTACATAAATAGTGGGCACTACAATATCAGGATATTGCTCTTTGGGTAATCTTTCGTAAGAAATAAGCCCCGCTACCAACAAAAATATCGTAATCACATAAACCACTGTTTTATTGTTGATAGCCCAAGTAGAGGCAAAGAATTCTTTTATTTGATGATGATTGCTCATAGTTTTTTAAAACTTAAAGTTTGTAACTAATTAAATCGCCTTCGTTTAGCTCCTGATAGCCCGTTGTAATTACCTTATCTCCAGCTTGTAGCCCACTTAAAATTTCAGCATAACGATTGTAAATTTGCCCAACCTTCACAGTACGCCTGCGAGCTATTTTTTGCCCTTTCTCTTCAACAGCAACTAATACAAAACTGCCATCTTGGCTATTCTGTACTACATTGATAGGTACAGTAATCGCTACATCTTTTTGATAGTTTTCTACTTTGAGGGTAGCAATCATATTCGGGCGAATGTCCTTGTCATAAGGAATGGCTACCTCTACCCTAAAGCTCCTATTAAGCGTATTGATGGTTTGCCCTGTAAATACAATTTTACCTTTTACTTCTTTTTTCAAATCGGATAAAGCTACTATTACATCTGCTCCATTTCTAATTTGAGAGGAATAAGTTTCTGGCACATCTGCTACCGCTCTCAAATCAGAGGCATTTACAATTTTGATACCTGGCATACCTGGCGAAGCCATTTCACCAACTTTCATAAAAACCTCATCAACTGTGCCACTCATTGAAGCAATGACTTTGGTTTTGTAAAGTTGCTCTTGGATAGTGGCTAATTGTTGTTCTAAGGCTTCTAAATTTGTTTTAGCTTGTAAATAGGCGATTTCAGTACCTACTTTTTGCTCCCAAAGAGCTTTTTGTTTTTCGTACACTGTTTTAGCCAAAGCTATTTGTGTTTTAAGGGGAGCCATATTTTTAGCAATAAGGCTACCATCTACTTCGGCTACTACTTGCCCAGCTCCCACGAAATCACCACGTCTTACATAAACAGCCTTTACCACGCCAGGCGTTTGAGCCCCCACATTGATAATTCTATCAGACTCCATTCTACCTTGTATTTCTACGTAATTGGCAAAATTCGTGTTCTGAATAGCCGTAACCATCACGTTTTTGGCTTTCATTATTTTGGTATTGGTGCCCAATTCTTTTTCTAATTTGGCTATTTTAGCCTCCAAATCTTTTTTTTGTGTTTTTAAAGCCTCCAATTCGGCTTTTTTATCTGTTTTGCCGCCGCAAGCACTTAGCAGAAGCATCAAACTTGTTACATAAATGGCTGATTTCATATTTTTAGCTATATTTAGTTTTGAATTAATTTCCCTGTAGCTTTATCTAAATCTACTTTGGCTATCAAAGCATCATAGAGAGCTGCATAATAATTGGTTTCTGCCTCTTTGTAGGCAGTTTCGGCATTTACGACATCGGTACTTGTACCAAGTCCTTGCTTGTATTTTATCTCCGAGATACGCACCACTTCTTTGGCAAGTTCCATATTTCTGGTTTGTACTTCCAAAGTTGTTAGGGCATTGCGAAGCGTGATTTGAGATTGTTTGGTTTGAAAATCAATAGCTTGTTCCAAGTTTCTCTTGTCTTGCTCTAATTTCAAAAGTTCTAAGCGGTTTTGCTGCATTTTATATTTTTTCTGCAAGCCGTCAAAAATAGGTACATTTAGTTGTAGCCCTATTGTACCATAGCTCAACCAACGATTGGAGAAATCACCTATATTTTCAAAGTACTTAGCTCCCGTGGAGTATCCCATTTGCCCAAAAGCCACCAAAGAGGGATAATAACCCACTTTTACATTCTTCAAGTTTAGTTGGGCGAGCGTGGTGGCAGTTTCTAAAGTACTGTATTCTATTCTATCTTTGTAATTAGCTTTTATCTCTTCTCCACTTACTTGTACCAACTGAAAATCACGAATAGAGCCAAGCACTTCTAAATCTTCTTGGATAGGCATTCCCATTTGAAACTTCAGAAGCTCATTACTGAGTTGTATCAGACGCTCAACTTTTGCTTTTTCGGAGCGTAGATTATTAGCTGTTACTTCCAAACGATACAAGTCTATATTTTCGGCAAAACCTTGTTTATTTAAAGCATTTACATCTTTGATGAGTGAATCTAATCTGCCGAGATTATTATCAATGAGGGTAGCTCTTTCTTTGGCAACTAAATAAGAGAAATATGCTTTTGTTACGTTTTCTGCAACATTAACTTTAGAGGCTTGTGTATTTTTTTGGGCTAATTGGGCATAAGTTTTGGAGGCTTGCAAACCTACCAAATACGAACCGTTAAAAATAAGTTGGTTGATGGTAATACCTGCATCAGCTTGAAATTTTGGGGCAAAAAGTCCTTTCACAGCTACAAACTCAGCGTCCGCTGGGGCGGAGGGGTCAAGAAATGAAGGTGGTAAAAAAGCGGGACGCAACTCAAAATTATACAAAAGTTGTGCCGAACCATTGATTTGTGGTAAGCCAATACCAATCGTTTCATTTATTTTGGCTTTTGCGATTTGCTCGTCAAAACTTGCTTTTTGAAGCGTTGTAGAGTTGGTGTAGGCATACTCCAAACATTGTTGGAGCGTCATTTGGCGTTTCTCTTGCCCAAAAACTTGTATCTGAGCAAACAAGAAGAATAAAAAAATGAATTGCTTTTTCATAAAAAAATAGCTGTTTGAAGTAATTTTAAGGGTTTTGAAAAATATTATGCTGGCTTTTAGCAAATAAATCCTCCAAGACTGCATAGCCTTTGGCAGTAACAATTCCTCTGATAAAATGCTCTAAAAAAGTAATCTGAACGCTTAATAAGTCAAATTTTTGTGGTGGAAATACATCTATATCAAATGCTAACTCTATTTCTTTTACTCTCAAAATAGCCAAAATCTCCACATTTACATCATTTCTGTATAGCCCCTCAGCAATACCTTGTTCCATATTTTTTTTGATAGTTTCAATAATAAAAGTTTTCTTATGATTTTGCCATAAATCCCAAGTATTGGGGTGGTAGCGTTGTAAATCAAAAAATAGGGAAGGATTGATGCCTCTGAGCGTATTTTTGAGGTGCTTGCTCATCGTAACTATAATATCTATGGCATTTTCACAACAATC